>JBGTCG010000099.1:0-37562 GCA_041748915.1 Methylococcales bacterium | reverse complement strand
GCCGAGGGCGAGCAGCGGCTGACCGTCGAAGTGCGGCAAGGCGATCTCACCGCCCAGGAGCCGCGTGCGCGCGAGTCTGCGCGGCTCCACCGGCGTGGTCAGGAGGCCGAGCCGCCGCTCTGCTTCAGGCGTGAGGGTGATGGTCGCAAGCCCGCATTCCGTCGCGGGCCGCTCGACCTGGGCGGGCGGCGGAAGACGGCCCGGTTCGGCGGCGGCCAATCCGGAACCGTACAGGACGAGGGCCAAAGCCGTGAAAACGGGTGTGTGCACTGAGGTAAACCTGGACTTCATGACGGGGAAACGTTCGAAATTTGAGATGGACGGTCCAGACTCCGGCCGATGCTGCGTTCCAGTTCCGCGCGGGCGCGGCGGAGGTCGGCCGCCGCGACGGCGGCCCCGAGGCTGGCATCCAACCATTTGCGTCGGGTTTCCAGCACGAATAGATAGGACACATTGCCCGCGGCGTAGGCTTTCTCGGCGTGTTGCACCGCCTCGGTCAGAGGCGGAAGAATCCGGTTCTGCCATTGCCCATGGCTCTCGCGGGCCTGATTCAACCTTGAAGAGGCTGTGCGGACTTCCAGCACGATCCGGTCGCGGACGGTGTTGTAGAACCGCGCGGCCTTTTCCAGGTTGGCTCGGGCCTTGGCTATGCCGCCCTGGTTCTGGTTGAAGAGAGGCAGGGCGACGTCGAGACCCGGTCCCGACACCGTTTGGCCGTTGACATCCTTGGTGCTCAGGATGGCCATGACGGTGAACATTTCCCAATGGGCCAGCCCGATGCGTTCACCGACTGCTTCCAGCCCCATTTCGGCCGCCCGCAGGTCGGGCCGGGCGGCGAGCGCTTCCTTGACCAGGTGATCCGCATCGGGCGCAACCGCCAGCGGCAACGGGCCGGCTTCGATTATCGAAGGCCAGTGCTCCAGGCCGAGGCCCACCAGGGTACGCAGACGCTCGCGGGCGATGTCAGCTTCGTGTCGCCAACGAATGTGTTGTTCTTCGGCTTGCCGCGCGTCCACGCCGGCGTTCATCGCTTCCAGTTCGGTGGCGTCGCCGGCACTCAGGCGCGCTCGGGACAGGTCGGCAATGTCACGGGCCAGTTGCGCCGTGATTCCGGCAAGCCGGAGACGCTCTTCGCCCAGTACCAGGTCGGTCGAGGCCAGGCGTGCGTCGCGAATCACATCCAGGCCGTTCTGAACCAGTCCTTGCGCGATGCGCTCGACGTCCAATGCGGCCGATTCGACCCGGCGGGAGCGCAGCCAGAACGCCTCCATCGGATACCGGAATAGGAGTTCGAGCGGTTTGATGCCGACGGGAAACAGCATCCACAGGGTGGGATTGGGCAGCATACGCGCCTGCACCAGATCGGCGCGGGATAGTCCCAGATCGGCGAGAGCTTCCTGAAATGCAGCGTTGTTCCACAGGGCCAGTGTTACCAGTTCATCCTCGGACAAGCCGTTGGCGGGCGACACGCCGGGTGGCCAGACCACTTCGCCGGGTTCGGATTCGCTCAAGCCGTGTCCGGTCCGCCGGTGCAGCTCGGCCGAAACCTCGCGGACATCGTTAAGATGGCCCCCGCATCCGCTTAGCAGGACGCAAGCCGACAGCAGCCCGCACGCCGCCTGCCGGGTTTTCCGGAACGGTTGTGCATGTCCACCATTTTTCATGGGACTGTTCCGGCAAAGCGGACGCTGACCGTGAGCCCCCGCCCGCCTTCACCATCCGCGAGATGAACGGCGGCGTCGTGCTGGTCGGCGATGCGTTTGACGATGGCGAGACCAAGTCCGCTGCCGGGTTCGGCGTTGCTGGGCGCGCGGTAGAAGCGGTCGAACACGCGGAGCCGCTCCGAGTCCGGAATGCCGGGGCCGTCGTCGCTCACGACCAGTCGCGCCTCGCCCTTTGCGGCCAGAACGCTGACATCCACGCGGCCACCCGTAGGCGTGTAGCGAATCGCGTTATCGAGCAGATTGCCCAGTAGAACCCGCAATGTATTCCAGTCTCCCGATACTTGTATGGTGTCGGTCTCCACGATGCCGAGGTCGATGCCGCGGTCCTCAGCCAGGGGCGCATACTCCCCAACAACCGTCCTTGCGAGTTCATCGAAGCGCAGGAGCTTGAGCGGGGTTTGGAAGTGATCGGGGTCGAGCCTCGCCAGCGTCAGCAATTGATGCACCAAGTGGCTTGCGCGGGCGATGGCCGGGCGCAGGGTCTTGATCGCGACGGTTTGCTTTTCCGGGTTATCGGAGCGTTCCGCCACTTGAGCCTGTAGCGACAGGGCGGTCAGCGGCGTGCGGAGCTCATGAGCGGCGTCGGCGATGAATCGCCGCTGCGTCACCATCGCTTCATCCAACCGGAGCAATAGTCCGTTCAGGGCATCAACCAGAGTACTCACTTCATGCGGCAGGGCGCGATCCGGAATCGGGTGCAGGGCATCCGGAGTCCGCCGTTCCACGGCGTCGACGACTTTCTGTAAAGGACGCAGGCCGCGGCCGAGGCCGAGCCACACCAGGAGTGCCAGCGCCGGTAACAGGAACAGCAAGGGTGTCAGCAGATTCAGGGCGATCTCGTTCGCCGTTTCCCTGCGTTCGCTGAGGGATTGAGCGATCTGAATCCAGGAATGTGGGGTTTTCAGCGTGAACACGCGCCACGGTTCACCCCGCCAGTGGACCGTGGATAGACCTTCGCCGGTAGTCGCCGGCAGCGGTTGAAAGGAATGCGAGCGGTAGCGTAGACGCCCGCCGGGATCCCATGTCTGGATGACCAGATCGATGTCATCGACATCCGCGGGCACTGTCGGCTTCGCTGCGGTGGCATGCCCGACTCCGGCGGTGATTAGCTGGGTATAGGCGGTTTCCCTGATGACTTTGTCGAATAGTTCGTCGATTTCTTCGTGCACGTTGAACCAGGTGGGTACCGCGACGATTACACCCGCCAACAACAGGATGGGCGAGAGCCAGAGCAGCAGGCGACGGCGGATCGATGGATTCATGTCTTCACCACGCGAAATCCTACGCCCCGCACGTTGACGATGACTTCGCCGCCCAGCTTCTTGCGCAGGTTGTGGAAATGGACATCGATCGCATTACTGGCGACCTCGCGGCCCCAGCCGTAAAGGCATTCTTCCAGTTGCGAGCGGGACAATACGGCTCCCGGTTTTTCCAGCAAGGCGTGGAGCAACCCGAATTCGCGGGCGGACAAATCCATCGGCCGGTTCCCTTTCCAGACTTCGTGAGTAGCCGGATCGAGGCGGAGATCACCGTATTCGATGAGGGAAGCCGCGCGCCCCGCACCGCGGCGCGCCAAGGCGTGGATGCGGGCAACAAGTTCCTCCAGGTCGAAGGGCTTGATCAAATAATCATCGGCGCCTCCGTTGAGCCCTTTGACCCGGTCGGACACGGCATCGCGGGCCGTCAGGATCAGCACCGGGATGGCGTTTCCGCTCCGGCGCAGCTCGGCCAGCAGGTCCAGGCCTGGCAGACGCGGCAGCCCCAGATCGAGCAGCAGAACGGCATAACCGGGGCCCGGCGCCGCGAGGGCGAGCCGGGCATGTTCGCCATCCCGAACCCAGTCGGCGGCCAAGTGATCGAGCTCCAGGCCTTCGCAAATCGCCCGACCGATCATGGGATCGTCCTCGACCAGCAAGACACGCATGATGACTTCTTTGGTGATGAATTGAAGTCGTATAGTATAGAGGGGTAAAATTTAAGTGGGAATTAAGACGAGTAGATCGAATGCGGCTACTGACTTCGGTTTCCCAACCGCAGCTTGGAACGAACGATCAGGCAGATCGATAAGGCAAAAAACGGCCATGCCGGTCCGATCAATCTGGAAAAACGATGGAAAGACGCGGACTCCGGTAGCTTACCGACTCACGGTCTGATTAAATTCATCGTGCACATCCGTGTGCACGCCCCTGCGGTCGGCCTTCGGCCGTGCAAATCGTCTATCCTGACGATTTGTCAAATTCCAGCGCCGGTTCCTCAGTGTTCGATTTATCGGAAACCGTTTCGTCGAAATCGGCGTCGATAGTACGCGGGCTGGCAAGAATTTTAGTCAGCTGCGGCAGTTCACCGCATTGAATTGGGATACAGTGAACCGGATCGGCCTGATTGCGGAAAACCACTATCTTCAATTTGCCACCGCGTCGTACCGGCCAATAGCGCATCATTCCAATCCGCTCCGGTAGGCGATGGGCGACATGCCGGCGTCACCCAACCGCGCGGAAATTTACCGGATAGCCCGCGACAAATCGCTCGAGGGCCGCGTTGAAATACCCTAGGTTTTTTTGAATCGTGCGGCGTCTTCCGACCCGCCGGTCGCGTCCCCGGCACTGTAGGAATGCGCCCCGACGCCGGCCAGTTTACCTTTATCGACCACGAGGTATTCGTTACGAATCGAACGGCCTTCAAACCAGCACTCCAGAATCTCTCGTGTTCCGGCCGCGTAGCGCGCCTGCGCCGACAAGCTCGTGCCCGAAATGTGGGGCGTCATACCATGGTGCGGCATGGTCCGCCAGGGGTGATCTTGCGGTGCGGGTTGCGGGAACCACACGTCACCGGCGTAACCGGCGAGCTGCCCGCTCTCCAGAGCCCGGACAATCGCGTCGCGATCACAGATTTTGCCGCGCGCGGTGTTCACGATATAGGCCCCGCGTTTCATCCTGGCGATGAGCTTGTCGTCGAACAGTTGCTCGGTCTCGGGATGCAGCGGGCAGTTAATCGTTACAACGTCGCAAACGGAAACCATCGACTCGACGTTCGGATGGTAGGTGGCGCTGAGTTCCTTTTCAACAGATTCCGGCAGGCGGTGGCGGTCGGTATAATGCAGTTTCATATCGAAAGGCTTGAGGCGGCGCAGCACCGCGGCGCCGATGCGCCCGGCGGCGACCGTTCCGACCGCCATGCCTTCCACATCATAAGACCGCGCGACGCAGTCGGCGATGTTCCAGCCCTTGTCGATCACCCACTGGTAGGACGGAATATAGTTGCGCACGAGGGCCAGGATCATCATCACCACATGCTCGGAAACACTGATGCTGTTGCAGTAGGTCACTTCCGCGACCGTGATGCCCCGATCCATTGCCGCCTGCAGATCCGTATGGTCCGAGCCGATGCCGGCCGTGATGATGACTTTCAGTTTTGGCGCCTTGGCGATCCGCGCCGCCGTCATATAGGCCGGCCAGAATGGTTGCGAGATCACGATTTCCGCGTCATGCAGTTCTTTGTCCAGCACGGAATCCGATCCGTCCTTGTCCGAGGTCACGACTAGCTTATGGCCGTTTTTTTCCAAAAATTTCCGCAGCCCGAGTTCGCCGGATACGCTGCCCAGAAGTTGTCCCGGCTTGAAGTCGATCGCTTTCGGGGTCGGCAACGCCTGGCCGTCGAAATAGTGGTCCAGCCTGGGCAGGTCGTCCCGTGCGTAGGATTTCGGGTAACCGTCGACCGGGTCATCGTAGAGTACACAAATTACTTTAGCCATTCTGGATGCCTATAAATAAAAGAGATATGCAAAAAACCGCTTATCGCTCCGGCTTGTCAATTAAAGCGGGGAGAACGAACGGGTGCCCTGCATTCTCTATTCGGAGGAATGCGGATTCAAATCGTTTGTAGTAATGGCTTAATAGGTCGGGTCTATCAATTGCTCGATTCTGGCCTGTAAGTCAATACCCTGGACCAGGGTTCTGAACGCATGCACCAGAGGTGAATTCGGATCGCGCTTGAGCGTGAGTAATCCGATCTGACGGGACAGGGACGGAATCAACGGGATCGCGACCACCCCCGGTTGCTGCTTAAAAAGGATCAGGAAACTGTGCGGAACGACCGTTGCCAATCCGCCATAACAAACATGGGAATACATGGCGAGGATGGAGTCGGTTTCAACCGCGATCGCGGGGGTGACTCCGGCCTGCTTGAATGCGGCGTCAATGATGCGCCGGTTTTGCATGTTCGGTGTGAGCAGACACAGCGGGATCTCCCCGGCTTCAGGCCAGGTAATCGACTGGTATGACGCATAGCGCGACTCTCCTTGAGCGATGAAAACATAATGCTCACGGTAAAGGGGCAATTCCAATAACTGGTCCTGTTTCGCGTGTTCAAGATAGCTGATGCCGACATCGAGATCGAACGCTTCGATCCGTTTGATGATCTCCACTGCGGACAGCGAGAGAATGCAATGAGTGATCCCCGGATACCGAATACGGCAGGGATTTGTCAACAAGGAAACAATGGGCAGCGTTGTGGGGATTGCGCCACAACGCAACTCGCCGGCCGGCTCGCCGCACATTCCGCGCACATCCTGTTTCAGACCATCCCAGTTTGCAAGGATGTGTTGGGCCCACGCAAGCACGCGTTCTCCTTCGACCGTGAGCCCTTCGAAGCGCTGACCGCGCCGGACTATGGCAATCCCGAGCTCGTCTTCGAGGTGTTGAATACCGGCGGAAAGGGTAGGCTGCGAGACATGACAAACCTCGGCGGCGCGTGCAAAGTGTTTTTCCCTGGATAGTGCGATCAGGTAATCAAGCTGCCGAATGAACATTGGTTTTCAACAATAATCCAAAGTCGTGAAATTCGCTGATCGACGGTCGATGCCGAATGCCGCCCTGACCGGCGGGTTGTTTATTATCGTCGTTCGACGGTCAGTGGACAATACAATGACCGCCGCGAACAACGATGTCAAACGTGCTCCGGAAAAGCTGGTAATCGGCGCGAACCCGCAGGAAGGCCTCACGACAACAAGGCTACGCTTTTGACTTGCGCGAAGACCGATTTCCCGCGTTCCAAATCCAGCAAAGTGCTTGATTTACGCGTGATTCGGGAGAGAAGCGGTACGCCTCCCGCCGCCAGTCGCACCGTGACCTGTGCGCTCCCCTCGGAAATGATCTCCTCGACCGTAGCCCGGAAAATATTCAGGATACTGGTGCCGGTGTGCTGTTCCAGAGTCAGACTTACATCGCGCGCGGCGACCCGCAATCTTACCGCATGACCTATCGGTAGCCCGGTGCGCACCACGGAAAGCCGGCCTCCAGGAAAATCGAGATAGGTTAGATCGAACGCGTCGTCATGGCCGGCAACATTCGCTTCGACCAATACCTCCGCTTGATCGCCATGCGCGAGTGGCAGATCGAACCTGGTCAACATCTCGCCGATCGCGCCCGTCGCCCGTATTCGGCCTTCCTCGATCAGCACCAGACAGTCCGCGAGGCGCGCCACTTCGTTCAACGAGTGGCTCACATAGAGGATCGGGATGTCCAGTTCGTCATGCAGCGATTCAAGATAGGGCATGATTTCCTGTTTGCGAGGCAGATCCAGCGCGGACAGCGGTTCATCCATCAGCAAAATTTTCGGGCTGACCGCCAAAGCCCTGGCAATCGCCACCCGTTGTTGTTCGCCGCCGGAAAGCTGGTCGGGTCTGCGTTCGAGCAGTGAACCGATTCCCAATAACCTGGTGATCTTCTCGATCGAGACCTTACGTTCGGCGACCGGCGTCCGCTTGAAGCCATATTCTAGATTCCGCCGTACGTTCAGATGGGTAAATAGGCTCGCATCCTGGAAAACGAAGCCCAGACGGCGATTCTCGGGAGGCACGAAAGTTCGGCCATCTTGCCAGAGTGTGTCGCCGATACGCATATATCCACCGTGACACCGGTCGAGCCCGGCGATCGCACGCAACAGAGAGGTCTTGCCGCTGCCGGAAGGACCGAATATTGCCGTAACGCCTCTGCCCGGAATGTCCAGGTGCACATCGAGGATAAAATTCTGTCGCTCGAAACGGAACCGCCCTTCAATGCTCATGGCTGGATCACCATGAAGCGACGGTTGAGGGCATACACCATCATCAGCATACAGAACGAGAGCAGTAACAGTCCGCCTGATAACCAATGAGCCCGCGCATATTCAAGCGCTTCAACGTGGTTATAAATCGCGATGGACAGGACTTGCGTCTCGCCCGGAATATTGCCGCCGATCATCAGGATTACGCCGAACTCCCCGACCGTGTGTGCAAAACCCAGTACGGCGGCCGTCAAGAAGCCAGAACGGGCTAACGGCACGGCCACGGTGAAGAAACGGTCCAGCGGGTTGGCCTGCAGCGTCGCGGCAACTTCCAGACTGCGGCGACCAACCGTGGTGAAAGCGTTCTGCAATGGCTGGACTACAAAAGGCATCGAATAAAACACCGAACCGACCACCAGCCCGGTGAACGTGAAGGCAAGCGGTCGCCCGCCCAACCACTCCGTGATTTTGCCCACCGGACCGTGAGGCCCAAGAGCGACCAGTAAATAAAAGCCCAGTACGCTGGGTGGTAACACCAGCGGCATGGCGACTACCGCTTCGAGCAGAAATTTGAATCGCCAGTGGGTGTGAGTCAGCCACCAGGCCAACGGGGTTCCCAGCAACAACAACAGCAGGGTGGTTAAACCAGCTAGCTTAAACGTGATCGAAAGGGCCGTGAAGTCGATCCCGGTCGGCATTATGGCGTGTCGTAACCGAACGCTTGAATGATTGTTCGTGCATCCTCGCCTTTCACGAACGACAGAAATGCGCGCGCGGCCTCACGATCTTTCAACAGCACCGCCTGCTGCTCTATCGGAGAATAAAGCGATTGGGGGACTTCCCAATAAGAACCCGCAAGCGGATGGTCAGGCCGTCTTATCTGGGAATAGGCCATGAAACCCAGTTCGGCATTGCCGCTCTCGACAAACTGGAAGGTCTGCTCAATGTTCTCGCCCTGCACGATTCGGCCCTGCAAGGCATCCCATAGACTCTTAGCGGATAATACCTCCTGCGCCGCTTTTCCGTAAGGCGCGAGTTGGGGATTGGCAATCGCCAGATAGCGAAACTCCTGTTTTTGCAGCACCTTGCCTTCGGCATCAACGTAACCCTCTCGCGGGCTCCACAAAACGATCTTGCCCACGGCATAGGTGAATCGGCTTCCGGAAACGGCGAATCCTTCCCCTTCCAACAACCTTGGGCGGTCGACATCGGCGGCGAAGAATACGTCGAACGGCGCCCCGTTTTTGATTTGCGCATAGTGCTTTCCGGTCGAGCCGGAGATCAGGGTCACTTTATGGGCGGTTTGCGCTTCGAAACGTGTCGTAATGGTATTGATTGCTGCGGTGAAATTACTGGCGACCGCGACATTGACTTCGTCCGCCCGGGATAATCCGATACCCGCCAGCCAGGCGAATACCACGATAGAAAGGTGCAACCACCATTTTGTCTTCATTATTGTGGCCTTTAAGATACGTTATATTTTATAAAATACAACGAATCGAAAAAAATTTTACAGATTGAGCCGCTTGGAACGCTCGGCCAGGAATATCTTGAGATCGCGATGCGCAGACCAGAAACTGGTAATCGCGCGTTCCCCTGCCTCGGTCAACACCGCGCCGCCGCCGCCGGAACCGCCGGTGATTTTCTCGACGACGGGACGCCTGGCATGATGATTCATCTTGTCCACGAGCTTCCAGGCATGGCGATAAGACATCTCCATGGAACGTGCCGCGGCGCTGATGGAACCGTGCTGTCGAATCCGCTCGAGCAATACCACGCGTCCTGGTCCAAGGTAGGTCCCCTCGGGCCCTTCGATCCAGAACCTTCCACGCAATTGATAGCGTTCTTGCATTTACTTATTTCGATACCAAATTTCTTTCGAAATCGTAATATTTAGTAAAACATAACGCAACTCATCGTTGGGATCTCGCGCATAAACGAAGACCGCGGCAATTAAATTGTCGCGAATCATCTCGCCAGGTTTTATTCGACCCAAAAATCGCGCATCATGCCCGCATCTTCGTGTTCCAGATTATGACAGTGGACCATGAAGCGTCCCGCGAAATCTTCGAAGGGTTTGAGTGTCCGGACCGATTCACCGGGCATGACCAGCCCGGTATCCTTTCAGTCGCTGTCTACATAGCCGGCGCTGACCGTTTCGTAATCGGCGCCGTGGGCGGCATCGATTGACCGGCCGATTACCTGAACTGCTGGCCGTGCAGATGAATCGGATGGCGCATGCTGAGCATGCCCATGCCGTCTTGATGCGCGTGGATATCGATGAGCTGCAGGCTGTTCAGCGGAATCCTTCGCTTTCGAGTATAGTGTCCATCTCATACGAACGGCCGTTGATTCGGGGTGACATATGCGCCATCGACACTGCGATCGACCGTGGATTTTTCGGGTTCGCCGCATCTTTCATTTGCAGGCGGCGGATCGGCGTCACGATTTGACGATATAAGCCAGCAGCCCGGCAAACAGACCGAAGGAAACAAATATTGCCACTCTCAGCTTGATGGCGATGCGCAGCTCCAGCTGGACAAGGTCCTGCTTGGTGGCCAGTTCACTGCGAGTTTTTGATGACCGTGACAATGGCCTGTGCTTGTCCTTCGTCAAAGCCGGCGGCTTTCAGGTCAACGATGGCCACCTGAGTATCAAAAATGACGTGCATGGTTGACTCCGAGCAGTCTTCGAGATCGATTGTGTCAATGCGGCAGGCGGGCGATCTCGGGCGCCCGCCCTTTCGGGAGCGACCCTAGCCACAGTTATTTACTTTATCACGATTTCCGGGATCGAGCGCCACGGCCCTTCGTAGGTCACGGTCGAGCAGCCGGCTCACAACAACAGCACTGACAACAGATATCTCATTCGAATTCCCCCCTGTCCAGCCTTAGTAACCATCCCCAGGCTGAATCGGCAATTTCCTCCGCCCGGTCCAGCCATTTATACAACGCCTGGCGTTTACGAAATCGGACTGCGTATCGACATAGTCAACAATCTTCCGCCCGGTAAACGCCCCGGTCAGAAAGCCGTGCACCAGTATGAACCGCGCAATCTCCGGGTCCAGCGCCAGCGATGGATCCCCAACCAGATCCTCGCCCAGGATCCGGCTGTACTTTTCATAGTTCTTCTTCCACGTCAGCTGGACATATCCCCGGCCGCAATACGGGTAATACACTGGATGGTGTTTTTTTAAGTAAGCATCCGGATCGGCCAGCCAATACGCCTCGGTGACCGGCTGGAAAGTGTGGTTCGTTTCGTGGTCCACGGTCGCCAGCACATAGGCGATCTGCGCGTTCAGCGCGAGGCCCTGGCGCTCGCACTCCCATTTAATTGCCTGGATCGTGCCGGATACGGTCGGCCATTCGGCGGCCATTGGCTATTCCGTCTCGTTGTCCGGGTCCGGTTCTTCGATCTCCATCACATCGCCCGGAATCTCGCCGAGCGCCATTGCAACCATGAACCGGGCGTCGGTTTCCGATACGCCGGCGAATTTCATGTGCTCCTGAACCCGCTTTTCGCGGTCTTCTTCGCTGATTTTCTGCGTCATTTCTTCCACCCGAGTAGTGGTAGGTCGGGTTAGCACAGCGTAACCCGACAAACGGCCCGAGATCCATCCCAAAATCCACTTCGATTATTCGGTCCCCACACCCTCGAAGTCCAGTTCACCCCGCCCCCAATCCGCCGGATCGATACCCGCCTCGACAAAGGTTCGAAAACTTGAATAGGGCCAATCCAACGGGCTCGTCGCACAGCCGTGCTTCACCGGATTGTAATGGATGTACTCGACATGCCGCGCGAAATCGATTTCACTGCGCAACAGGTGTTCCCAATACCGGTGCTGCCATACGGCCTGTTCGCGCTTCGCGATTCGAACGTGATTCGGCTCGGCGTGCAAAACCGGGTCGCAATGTTTGGTAAACCAGGTTTTGATCAAGCGCCAGCGTGTCGAGAAATCGGCATCGTCCGGCGGAAGTGTCCAGATGCAGTGCAGGTGATCCGGCAGCACCACCATCGCGTCCACGTTGAAAGGGCGTTTGGAACCTACTGCGCGCAATGCCCCACGCAATACCTCCACGGCTTCGTTCGAAGCCAGAATCGGTCGCCGTTGCTCGGTCACCACCGTGAAGAAAAAGGAAGCGCCGGGGACGAAGGCGCGGCGGTATTGCATCAGGGTTCATCTGGAGGAAGATCGGTTAATTATAGTTTGTTTGTCGGGTTACGCTGCGCTAACCCGACCTACCAGGCTGTCCTGCGCTACCGGATTCCTGCGATCGCTTATAATCTTGATTCCGGCCTAATCGGAGCCGCCGCCAAAGCAACCTGTCAATAGGCAAAAAAAACATCCAATGAATTGCCGCCCCGGCTGCGGCGCGTGTTGCGTCGCGCTGTCGATTTCTTCGCCGATACCCGGCATGCCCCGAGGCAAACCCGCGGGGGTCCGCTGCATTCATCTGAACGGTGCGGACCAATGTAATTTGTATGGCCGGAAGGAACGCCCCGCGGTGTGCTCCACGCTGCAACCCGCGGAAGACCTGTGCGGCGTGAGCCGCCGGGATGCATTCATGAAAATTGCGCGGCTCGAAAAAAACACGCGCCCGGATGTTTCATGAAGCGCGGTGGGTGCGAATTCATTCGCACGGTACCGATAAATCCGCAGCTCCACGCAGTACATAATCCAGGAACCACCGTGATTCATCGAATTTCAAATTGGCATCTACGCATCGTCACGTGCGAGCCGGATGTCGACTTCGCGCTCGACATAGTTCCATTCCTCGCACGCGCGCAGTTCGGCGACCAGCCGGTCGAAGTCAGCCTCGTGCGCGGGGGCGTATTCGAAAAAGGTCAGGAAGTCGAAAGGTTCATTTTCCGAAAGATCGCGGCAGTGATGCAGCCTCCTGGCCACCGCGGGCAGGTAACCCAGCCCGAGTTGGATGTGTTTGGTCCGTTCTTCAAAAATGCGCCGGCGTTCATCCTGCGTAAGCGCCCACCATTGCGGATTCTTTCGAATCGGAATCAGCGCCGCGCACCTGGCCTCGGGACGTCCGAGACCCTGCTGTCTTGCCGCCAGCCCGGTTTTTTCATCACGCGTGACATAGCGCTCATTGCTCGTGATGCCGCGCAGAACCCAGGCCGCGTCCTTCCTGATGGGAACTTCCGCGCCGGCGATAATCTCCGGTCTGTTCGCGAAAGGTAACGAGTCGCCGATTAGGGCATCGATTCCGGTTACGCGCCACGGACCTTTGTTGCCGCCTATAAACGTAAACAATCGTTGGGACATATCAATCTTGTTGCCAGAGTGGAAAGTTCCGCACACCGAAGCGCGGCAATGCGGCAAGGAATTTCGCGCACGCACAAAGCCGGTATTGTAAGCTTCGCCGCGCGTGGAAATCGAGGAGATTCAAAGGCAGGGGCACGACGTGCCGTTCCTTTGTTCCGATTCATCCACCGATCGTCACCGGTGCGGATGCTCGATCACGTAATACGATTGCTGACGAAAGCATTCCTTCAGCAGCGATTCGATGTCGTTCAGGGCCACCGGCGGCGCGTTCCTGGCCAGCGAAACCTGATAGAACCAGCCTTCCTCCAGTTGCCCTTCGCGGCCACTTCCGGTCACTCGCCAACGGGTCCAGCCGCCGAATTTTTGGTCGAGCCGCGCATTGAATAATTGCTCGGAGGATCCGGACGCTTCCGGGCCGCATTGGCTCTGGCTGAAATCAGGCGTCCAGAAAATGAATGTTTTTGAAAACGCGGTATGCTCGCCATCGGCCTGTCCGGGAATGATCAGGGCTCTGCCGGGTAAATTCGCGAGCGTGAGATACAGGTTCAGGGCCACCGCCAATGCGAGAACCCAGAGAGCGAAATTCTTTTTCAGGCTGCTGAATAGGTTCATGACTTTGACTGCGGCGACGACCGGATCCAGGCATTCCGGACCCCATGCATGGTTTCGATTCTAAATCCGCGCCTGCCTGAACACAACATTCCGGAACGTCCGATCTTCGCGGCCATGGGCGGGGGCAAATTTTAACCCCCTGCCTGCCCGCCATTCCTGTAGCGCGCCGCGCGCAACTACCAAATTTTACTCATTCCTATCCCGGCCGATATCTCAACCTCGTGGCGTTGACGGGATCAGCGTTGAGGCCATAGAAAGAAAGTAACCGGGATAAAAACGATTCGGCGGAAATTGGCTCCTGATCTGACCGAAAAAACCTACCGTGCCAACCGGTGCAGTTCGTCATGATCCCCAAAGCAAATAGCAGTCAGCGCTCGTACCGATTTCATTCCCGCATTTTATGCCAATTCCTTTCGACAAACTCATCCCTCTGGAATAGAATCACCGGTACATACCGCGCCGCGGCGACGGCTTGGTCCAAACTACGTTTAACCGTCATGCGGCGCACGACGGTCAAATTGCTCATAGGTAAAATGCTTCTATATTATCTGGCGGAGAGAGGTAGCGTGTTGAAACGGCAGAATCGGAGTTTCGGTATCTAATCGCCCTGACGGAGGACTCCGGTGACGAACAACAGTTCCCCGCAACCTCCTGAAGCGCCGACGGCGAACGATGCCGTGGAGGAACACGACGAGCCGGGCGGCGGCGCATCGTTCCCAGTCGTCGGCGTCGGCGCCTCGGCCGGCGGGCTGGAAGCGTTCACGCAACTGCTCAAGGCGCTGCCCGCCGATACCGGCATGGTATTCGTCCTGGTGCAGCACCTGGCCCCGGCGCACCCGAGCGCTCTGGCGGAAATCCTGTCCCGAGCGACGACGATGCCGGTCATCGAGGTCAAGGGCGAGCCGACCGTGGAGCCGAACCATGTCTACGTGATGCCGCCCGACGCGTGCATGCTCCTCGCCCGGGGGGTGTTGCATCTCCAGCCGCGCGAGGGCGGCGGCACCCACCACCCTATCGATCGATTCTTTCGTTCGCTCGCCAGGGAGCAGCGGCATCAGGCCGTCGGCGTGGTCCTGTCCGGCACCGCCACGGACGGCACCACGGGTCTGGAAGAAATCAAGGCCGACGGCGGCATCACCTTCGCCCAGGACGCCACGGCCCAGCACCAGGGCATGCCGCACAGCGCCATTGCCACCGGCTGCGTGGACTTCGTGCTGCCGCCGGAAGGGATCGCCCGCGAAATCGTCCGCATCGCCCATCACCCGTACACGGCGCCCAAGGCCCTGACTCGGGAGACGCACGATCAGCCGAACTTCGCCCACATCGTGCAACTGCTTCATCGCGGCACCGGAGTCGATTTCACCGGCTACAAGTTCAACACCGTCTACCGTCGCGTCACCCGCCGCATGATTTTCCAGAAGATCGACGGTCTGACCGAGTACGTGCGCTTCCTGAGGGAGAATCCAGCGGAACAAGAGGCGCTCTACCAGGATATCCTGATCAGCGTCACCAGCTTCTTCCGCGACAACGAGTCGTTCGAGGCGCTCAAGACCAGCGTGTTCCCCGGCCTGCTGAAGGACCGGTCCCGGCACGACCTCGTGCGGTTCTGGACGCCGGGATGCTCGACCGGGCAAGAGGCATACTCGCTGGCCATCGCGTTTGCGGAGGCCGCCGAATCGGCGGGCAGCTCCGTGCCGCTGCAGCTCTTCGCCAGCGACCTGAACGCCGCGAGCATCGAGAAGGCGCGCGCGGGAGTCTATTCCAAGGATATCGCCCAGGACGTCTCGCCGGAACGGCTGCGGCGGTTCTTTACCGAGGTGGACGGCCATTACCGGGTCGCCAAGTCGATCCGCGACGCCTGCGTCTTCTGCCGGCACAATGTGCTGGCCGACCCCCCCTTTTCGCGCATCGACCTGATCAGTTGCCGCAACCTGCTCATCTACTTGGAGCCGGTGCTGCAGCAGAAGCTTATGCCGAGCCTGCACTACGCTTTGAGGCCGAACGGCCGGCTGTGGCTGGGCGGCTCGGAGACCATCGGCGGCTACCGGGACCTGTTTGACGCCGAGGATCCCCAGCACAAGATCTATAGCAAGAAACCGGGTTCCAGCAGGGATCACCGCCACTTCCCGGAGCAGCACGGCGGGACGCCGCGCGCACCCTTTGTCCCAATCGCGGCGCGGCCCAACGAGGGCGCGGAACTGCACCGGGAGGCGGATCGGCTGCTCTCGGCCCGGTTCGCGCCACCGGGCGTGCTCGTTTCGTCTGACCTGGACATCCTGCAATACCGCGGCGATACCGGCCTCTACCTGGCGCCCTCTCCTGGAAAGGCCAGCCTCAACTTGCTGAAGATGCTCCGCGAAGGACTGCTCGTCGCCGTGCGGGCGGCCGTCCTCCGGGCCGGCAAGGAGCAGGCGCCCGCGCGCGAGGAGGGCTTGCGGGTCAAATCGAACGGCGGCTACCGCGAGGTCGCCATCGAAGTCATCCCGATGAAGGACGGCTTCCTGGTCCTGTTCGAGGATTCGTCACCGGCGAGCAGGGGGCACAAGCCCGTTGTTGCCGATGCCGCGAGTCAGCAGCGGGTCGACGCCCCCGGCTCGCCGGACCCCGACCGCGCTCGCCTGGAGCAGGAGTTGCGCGCCACACGCGAGTACCTGCAATTGGTCATTGAGCAGCAGGAGGCCGCCAATGAGGAGCTGCAATCGGCCAACGAGGAGATCCAGTCGGCCAACGAAGAGCTGCAAAGCACCAACGAAGAGCTGGAAACCTCCAAGGAGGAGATCCAGTCGAACAACGAGGAACTGACCACCGTCAACGACGAGTCGAACAATCGCAACGCGGAGCTGCACCGGGTCAACAACGACCTCGTCAACCTGCTCGGCAGCGTGCAGATGGCCATCGTCATGCTCGGGCCGGACCTGCGCGTTCGGCGCTTCACCCCGATGGCGGAGAAACTGCTAAATTTGACTCCCGGCGTCATAGGCCGGCCGCTGGCCGACATCCGGCTCAACCTCGACGGCCTGCCCGACCTGGAACCGCTGCTCACGGCGGTGCTCGCCACGGGCAGCGTCAACGAACTTGAAGTGAGGGACAAACACGACCGCTGGTACTCGCTCCGGCTCTGCCCGTACCGGACCCTGGAGAACAAGATCGATGGTGCGGTCGTGCTGCTGGTCGACGTGGACGCGGTGAAGCGCGCGGAACAGGCAATGGCCTACCTGGGCGCGATTGTCGCGTCGTCGGACGATGCCATCGTCAGTAAGGATCTGGATAGTGTCATCACCAGTTGGAACAACGGAGCGGAGCGTCTATTTGGGTACGCCGCGGAAGACGTCATCTACAAACCCATAGCGCTCTTGATCCCCGCGGACCGCGTCGATGAGGAACCGGGTATTCTGGAGCGCATTCGGCGCGGCGAAACGGTGGATCACTACGAAACCGTCCGTGAACGCAAGGATGGCAGTCGCGTGGATATCTCGATGACCGTATCGCCGATCAAAGAAGCCGCCGGACGCATCGTCGGCACGGCGGACATCTTCCGCGACATCACCGAGCGCAAGCGCACCGAGGAGCAATTGCGCCGCAGCGCCGAGATGTTCTCGAAACTGGTCGATCTATCGCCCTACGGCATCTACCTGCTGGATTCGGACTTACGTATCCAACGGGTCAGCGCCGGCGCGAAGCCTGTATTCGGCAACGTGCGGCCGCTGATTGGGCGCGATTTTCGCGAAGCCGTTCGCATTATCTGGTCCGAGCCGTTCGCGAGTGAGCTCATTGATATCTTCCGGCACACCCTGGAAACCGGCGAGCCGTATCTTGCGCCCAGCCTGACCGAGCGGCGCCATGATGTCGATGTCGTCGAATCCTACGAGTGGCAGATTCACCGCGTCACGCTCTCCGACGGCCATTATGGTATCGTCTGCTACTTCTTCGACGCCACGCGACTTCGGCAGGCGGAGTACGCGCTGCGCGAAAGCGAAGCGCAATTCCGGACGCTCGCCGATGCCGTTCCGGCGCTGATCTGGGTGCACGACCTCGGCGGCCGCGAGTACGTGAACCGCGCCTACCGCGACTTCCTCGACCTGCCGCTGGAACGGATTCAGCAGATGCAATGGGCCAAATACCTTCATCCCGAGGACGCGGAGGAACACCTCGCGATCTCCCTGCGTGCCGCGAAGGATCGCTCCGCGTTTGAAGCGCAGTTCCGCTTCAGGCGTGCCGACGGCGAGTATCGGTGGATGAAATCAATCGGTCGCCCCCGGATTACGGCCGACGGGACGTACCTTGGTTACGTCGGTTGCTCGGTGGACATCACCGATATCAAGCGTATGGAGGACGAGTTGCGGCGGTTCAGCGCCAAATTATCGGACTCCCACCGGCGCACGAACGAGTTCCTCGCGATACTCGCGCACGAGCTGCGCAATCCCCTCGCTCCGATCCGCAACGCCCTGCAAGTCCTGCGCATGAAGGACAATAACGGCCAGTCGATCGAGTCGGCGTCCGCGATGATGGAGCGCCAGGTCGACCAGATGGTGCGCCTGGTGGACGACCTGCTCGACGTGAGCCGCATCAGCCGGGGCAAGATCGAGCTGCGCCGGGAGCGGGTCGAGCTGGCGTCGGTCGTTCACCACGCCGTCGAAGCCGCGCGTTCGTTCACCGAGAGCACGGGTCACGAGCTGACGGTCACGCTGCCGCCGAACCCGGTTTACCTGAATGCCGACCCGACCCGGCTGGCTCAGGTGATGGGCAACCTCTTGCACAACGCCTTCAAATTCACTGCCGAAGGCGGTCACGTTCGGCTCACGGCCCAGCGCGAGGGGGAGCTGGCCGTTATCCGGGTACGGGACACCGGCATCGGCATCGGCGCCGACGAACTCCCCCGCATCTTCGATATGTTCATGCAGGCCGATACCTCGCTGGAACGTTCGGTCAGTGGCCTGGGCATCGGCCTGACGCTGGTGAAATACCTGGTCAATCTGCACGATGGCTCGGTGGACGTCCACAGCGCGGGTGTCGGCCAGGGTAGTGAGTTTGTGGTGTCCCTGCCGATCATGGTCGAAACACCCAGCTTACCGACGCCAGAGCCGACCCTAAGCGAGTCGTTGCCGAAGAAAGCCCGCCGCATACTCGTGGTCGATGACAACCGGGATTCGGCCACTTCGCTTGCAACTTTGTTGAAGCTGGCCGGCCACCAGACGCACACCGCCTACGACGGAATCGAGGCGGTGGATGCGGCGGCGGCGTTCAAGCCCGATGTCGTGCTTCTCGACATCGGGCTTCCGAAGTTGAACGGCTACGAAGCAGCCCGCAAGATACGACAACAGCCGAACGGCACAGACCTGGTGCTGGTGGCCTTGACCGGTTGGGGTCAGGAGAAAGACCGGCAAAAGTCCAGAGATGCTGGATTCAACACTCATATGGTCAAACCCGTGGACCTGAACGCCCTCATGCAGCTGCTGGCTTCTCTGCCCGCGGACCAGTAGCGCCAGCTGGCGGAATCCGAACGATGGGTTTGGGAAGTTGGATCTGCGTTTTCCCGGAACTCCGAAGTCAGAAGAATAGATCGTAAAAATAGGGGCTAAAGCCTTTCGGCGCGTGGCCGAACGCGCCGTGGAAGGTTGGTGCCTTTATAGCCCGACAGATGATCGATCGGCCAGCATGTAGGATGCGCTGAGGCACGACAAATCGGCAGGATTGACGATTTGCACGGCACGGCCGCCCGCAGGGTGGCGGACATGGAAGTCCGGCATGAACCGCATCGACCGCGAGCGATGCGCCTCCTTCGTCGGCACATCCTACAACTAAGCACGGGGAGCGTAGGCGCCATTAGGCTGCCACCTCAACTTGCCGCGTTTCGATCGTCAAAGGCAAACCGCGCTCCGCACGCACTTGGAGACATTGGTAAATCGCATCATGGATGTTTTCCAAAGCCTTCTCCTTGGTTTGGCCCTGGCTGACACAGCCTGGAATCGCCGGACATTCGACGATCCAGATACCGTCTTCGTCGCGGTCAATCGTAACGCTGAATTTCATATCAAATCCTCTAAATATTATCGAGTTGACCAAAACAGGCCCGCCGTGGGTACCGAGATGCTAGCACAGTACGAATGTGGACTGGTGTCTATGTATGGACTCAAAGGGCAAAAAAAATTTCGCCCAACATTGTATCTTGACATATCCCCAAGGTTCCTATAACTTTTGCGCCGTGCTTCAGGTGTCCCGCGGGTATTCGCCCATGGGATTAAACGGGAAGCCGGTGCGTTCCTGTCGGGGTCCGACATGGAATCAATCCGGCGCTGCCCCCGCAACGGTAGGCGAGTTGCGGCGGACCATACAGCCACTGCGTTTTTGCGCGGGAAGGCGGTCCGCTCGGTTCACAAGACCACTCGCGAGCCCGGAGACCGGCCCGAAGCTCTTGGCAGGCATTGCGGAGGGCAGGGCCGCGGTTCGCAGACGGTTTTCCGTTTCCGTTCGTTCACCTCATTTTCCTCCGCAGATCCTTAACTTGCACCCATGAGCGCGCGGGTGAGCGCGACGGAGGAAATCAACATGAAGAATTTTTATATTCCGGCGGCGGCTCTGCTGCTGGTGGACCCGCTCCCGTCCAGTGCCGTGGAGCTTGAGCCCGTGGTCGTGACGGCGACGCGTACGGCCAGGACCGTGGACGATACGCTGGCCGCGGTCACGGTTATTGACCGGGCCTATATCGAACGCCAGCAGGCGCAATCGGTTCAGGATTTGCTTAGAGGCCAGCCCGGAATCGGAATCGCGAATAACGGCGGACTCGGCAAAGTCACCTCGGTGTTCCTGCGCGGCACCGAGTCCGACCAGGTGCTCGTGCTCATCGACGGGGTCAAGGTCGGCTCGGCCAGCGCCGGCACAACCCCGTTTCAAAATATTCCGGTCGAACAGATCGAACGCATCGAGATTGTGCGCGGCCCGCGTTCGAGTCTGTACGGCTCCGAAGCAATCGGCGGCGTGATCCAGATCTTTACCCGCAAAGGCGGGGGGGGTCTAAAACCCTTCGTCAGCGTCGGCGGTGGCAGTTTCGAGACGGTTAAAGCCTCGGTTGGAATTTCCGGGGGCGGCGAGCGGGGCTCGTTCAATCTGAGCGGCAGCGGGCTCGATACCGCGGGCTTCAACGCCTGCAATGGCAAGCCTTTTCCGAACGGCGCCGGCTGCTTCACGGTGGAGCCGGACAAAGATGGGTTCCGCAATCTGTCCGGCTCGCTGCGCGCCGGTTACCGTTTCGAGAACGGACCCGAAGTCGATGTCCATGCGCTGATTGCGAGCGCGGATTCGGATTTCGACGGCACAGTTGAAAACGAAACCGAGTCGCTTCAGGTGGTCTACGGCGGAAAACTTCGCTACTCGCCGATCGACATCTGGGACATTACGTTGACGGCCGGGCAAAGCCTGGACGACTCCGATAATTTTCTGAACGGCACTTTCCAGAGCCGGTTCGACACCGAGCGGGATTCGGTCTTCTTCCAGAACGACATTTCCCTTGCCGAGAATCATCTGCTCACCCTGGGCTTCGATTACCAGCTCGATTTGCTCGACAGCACCGAAGCGTTTACGGTTACTTCGCGTGACAATAAGGGCCTCTACGCTCAATATCAGGGTTCTTACGCGGCGCACAATCTTGATCTGTCGATCCGCCATGACGACAACGAGCAGTTCGGCGGCCGCACCACGGGCGGGGCGGCCTGGGGTTACAAAGTATGGGAAGGAATCCGTTTCAGCGCGTCCTACGGCACGGCGTTCAAGGCGCCGACCTTTAACGAACTGTATTTTCCGGGCTTCGGCAATCCCAACCTCGCGCCGGAAACCTCGCGCACCCTGGAGTTCGGGCTGGCCGGGAAGCATTCCTGGGGCCATTGGTCACTGAATGTCTACGAGACCCGTGTCGACGACCTGATTTCCTTCGATGCGAACATCTTCGCGCCCGCGAACATCGATCAGGCGCTGATCCGCGGGCTCGAAGCCATTCTGACGACCCAACTCTACGGCTTCGACCTGAGTACGAATTTAACCCTGCTGGACCCGGAAAACCGCTCGAACGGCCCGGACCGCGGCAATGTGCTGCCACGGCGCGCCGAACAATCGTTCCGGGTCGATGTCGACCGAATGTTCGGCGATTTCCGCGTGGGCGCCACGGTCCAGGGTGACGGCCGCCGCTTCGACGATCTTGGCAACACCCGCAGGCTCGGCGGCTATGCCGTCGTCGATTTGCGCGGCGAGTATATTTTCAGCAAAGCATGGCGATTGCAGGCGCGTCTCGTGAACCTGCTGGACAAGGATTACCAGACCGCCGCATTTTTTAATCAACAAGGGCGCAGCTGGTTCCTGACCCTGCGCTACCAGTCCTGAGTCCGGGCCGGCGCCGCTGGCCGGCTGCCAGCGGACATCGCTTGGCCGCTCTGCCCGGTAGATAAAACGCCGCAATGACCGGGGAAGCGAACAGAAAATGATCGCATCGATCCGGTACGGCGCCGCCGCGAACAGGTAACCTGCAAATGAATCGCCACACGTTGATGATCCAGGGAACAACTTCGGATGCGGGCAAAAGCCTGCTGGTGACCGCTCTTTGCCGCTGGCTTGCGCGACGGAACGTGCGCGTCGCGCCCTTCAAGCCCCAGAACATGGCATTGAACAGCGCGGTCAGCGCCGACGGCGGCGAGATCGGCCGCGCCCAGGCCGTACAGGCCCGGGCCTGCGGTCTCGAACCTCACAGCGATATGAATCCGGTCCTGCTCAAGCCGAATACCGATACCGGGGCGCAGGTGATCATCCACGGCCGCGCGCTGACCACGATGGATGCGCGCGCTTACCACGACTATAAGCGCACGGCGCGCGCAGCCGTGCTCGAGTCGTATGAACGTCTCGCATCGCGCTTCGAGGCGATCATCGTCGAAGGCGCGGGCTCGCCCGCCGAAATCAACCTGCGGCACAACGACATCGCGAATATGGGTTTCGCGGAAAGCGTGGATTGCCCGGTGCTCCTGATCGCCGATATCGACCGCGGCGGCGTGTTCGCGCATATTGTCGGCACTCTGGCCCTGCTGAGCGAAAGTGAACGCGCGCGGATTCAAGGCTTCGTGATCAATCGCTTTCGCGGCGATATCGCACTGCTGCAACCGGGACTCGACTGGCTCGAACAGCACACCGGAAAACCCGTGATCGGCGTGTTGCCTTTTCTGTCCGGCTTGCATCTGGAGGCCGAGGATGCGTTGCCGTACCGGACCCTTCCGGATTCCGGTGAAATCCGGTTCCGCATCATCGTTCCCGCGCTGCCCCGGATCAGCAATCATACCGATTTCGACCCACTGCGTCTGCACCCGCAGGTCGATCTACATTTCATCGGGCCGGGCCAGGTTGTTCCGCCCGCCGAATTGATCATCCTGCCCGGTTCCAAAAGCGTGCGCGCGGATCTGGATTGGTTGCGAAACCAGGGTTGGGAGCAGGCGATCCGCGGTCATTTGCGCTACGCCGGCAAAATCATCGGCATCTGCGGAGGGTTTCAGATGCTGGGAACGATGATCCACGATCCGCATGGACTCGAAGGTGCGGCCGGAAGCAATGAGGGCTTGGGCCTGTTGGAACTCGAAACGCGCCTGGAACCCGAAAAACAGTTGCGCAATGTGGCGGGCAGACTTGCAATCGGCGATTCCAGGGTGACTGGCTACGAGATTCACGCGGGATTGACGAGCGGCCCGGCCCTGGACCGGCCCGCGGTGTACCTCGAACGGGGCCCGGATGGCGCGATCAGCGACGACCGGCTGATCCTCGGCACTTATCTGCATGGTCTGTTCGAATCCGCGGACGCGTGCCGGACTCTGCTCGAATGGGCGGGCCTGCGCGAGGCGCAAACTCTGGACTATGCCACTCTGCGCGAGACGGCGATCGAGCGCCTGGCCGATGCCGTGGACCAGCATCTCGATGCCGGCCGATTGCTTGGAATGCTGGACCTCGAGCCGGCGCGGACGGAATGATTTCGAAACACCGTGTCCTTGAACGCAGCATTTCGTGAAAATACGGGCGCTGGTTATGGAAGATCCCTATAATCTTCAACGCTTTGTCGACGCGCAGCACGATGTGTTTGTCACGGCAGTCGAAGAACTGAAGCGCGGACAAAAATCCGGGCATTGGATGTAGTATGTATTCCCCCAAATCTTGGGCTTGGGTCAGACCTCAACGTCCAGGCATTTCGCGATCACTGGACCGGAGGAGGCCCGCGCCTATTTGAGGCATCCGGTGCTGGGCGGCCGGTTACGGATGTGCACGGAGATCGTCAATGGGACGGAAGGGCGTACAGCGGAGCAAATCTTCGGTTACCCTGACTACCTGAAGTTTCGTTCCTCCATGACCCTGTTCGATTACGTTGAAGCAGGGAGTGATCCGTTTTTCGATGCATTGCACAAGTTCTACGGCGGCGAGCCGGATGCCCGTACCTTGGATATCCTGAGCCGGCTTTAAGGAAGCGCTGATTACTTCAGAGCTTCCTGCAGTGCAGGGATGCACTGCCAAAATCGGACGCTGTAAGCGTCTGATTTTGTGAGGCAACCCCAAATCGAATTTGGGGTTGACGACCGCTGAGAAATCCAGGATGGATTTATTCAGCGTCTCCTTAGGAGCGCGCTGACGTGATTGGCGCGGCGATCAAATACCGGCGGCTAAGCTTTGAGCCGGTAACCGACCCCGGATTCGGTCAGCAGATATTTCATCCGGGTCGGATCGGTTTCCAGCTTTTGCCTGAGTTGACTCATGTAAATCCTGAGGTAATGGGCATTTTCGACATAGGCCGGCCCCCAGACTTCCGTGAGCAATTGCCGATGCGTTAGCACCTTGCCCGCATGTTTCACCAGCGTCGACAGCAGGCGATATTCGATCGGCGTGAGGTGGACCTCGTGCTCGCCGACATGAACCAGACGCCTCGCTAAATCGACCTTGAGTTCGCCGGTGGTAAACACCTGATCGATAGCGTGCTCGGAATTGTTCGCCGAATGCCGCAACGCAACCCGGATCCGCGCCATCAGCTCGCCGATGCCGAAGGGTTTGGTCAGATAATCATCCGCGCCCGCATCCAGCGCATCAACCTTGTGCTGCTCGGCGCTTCGCGCGGACAGAATGATAATCGGCAGCATCGTCCATTCCCGCAAGGCCCTGACGACTTCGACGCCGTCCATATCCGGCAATCCCAGATCCAGAACGATAAGGTCGGGCTTGCGTACGCCCGCTTCCACCAGGCCTTGCTGACCACTGTCCGCTTCGTACACCTGAAACTCCATTGTGCCCAAGCTGGTCCTCAGGAACCGGCGCATCTGCGGGTCGTCCTCGATCACTACAATAACCGGATCTGAAATAGCCATGGTTAGGGTTTGGATTCTTCCTCTAAATCAACGGAGGGCGGCGCTTGATTGAATGGCAATACGAACGAGAACAATGCACCGCCGCTCGCGCGGTTTTTCGCATAAATATGTCCGCCGTGCGCTTCAACGATGGCGCGGCAAATGGTCAGGCCGAGCCCGACCCCGCTTTGCGCGCGTTCGCCCTGCAACCGGTAGAACTTCTCGAATAAAAGATTTTCCTGTCCTTTCGGAATACCCGGTCCTCTGTCGGCCACCGAAATCGATACCGAGAACGGACCGAATTCAGCCGTGATCTCGATCGGACTTCCCTCCGGCGTGTATCGCGCCGCGTTTTCCAGCAGATTGACCAGCAGCTGCTCGATCATCACCGGGTCGACATGGACCAGCGGCGATCCGGGGGGCAGCTTCACAACGACCGATCTGCCTTCCAATCGCTTATGCAGCCGCGTCAATACCGATCCGATAATCTCATCCAAAGGGACCCATTGCCGGTTGAGCTGAGCCATGCCGGAATCGAGTCTCGCCATATCGAGGATATTACCGACCAGATTCGACATGCGCAATGCTTCATCGTGAATCGCGCGGCTCAGTTCGAGGCGGTCTTTTGTTCGCAGCACATGGTTTCGTTCCACCAGAGTGCTCGCCGAGCCGACGATGGTGGCGAGCGGCGTGCGGAGGTCGTGCGAGATCGAACTCAGCAGAGAGTTCCTGAGCCGCTCCGCTTCCATCTGCACGGAGGACCGCTTCGCCTGTTCGGCCAGCCGGATGCGGTCGATTGCCTGAACGATCAGGCTGATAAAGGTTTCCAGAAGCTTTTTCTGTTCCGGCAGAAAGATCCGCCGCAGATTCACCGGCAGCAGCGCCAGTACACCGATCACGTTATTCCCGGCCGCCAATGGGAAATAGACCAGCTCCGAGCCGGGCAGGGTATTGGTTCCGCGCCCGGCCATCTCGTTATGGTCGAACACCCATTGCGCCACGCTGAGGTCGGATCCTTGCACGGACTCGGACAAGATCGTGTCGGTCGGATATTGGATCCGCCCCGTTGGATCCGGAAAAAGAATCACGTTCCGGCTACCGAATTCGGCATGGATATGCTGCACCGCGGTTCGCAGGATCTCCGTTTCACTGCGGGCCGCGGACAGCTCCTTGCTCATCGCGTACAGCACCGCGGCGCGCCGTTCGCGGTGCGCGGCGACTTTCGCCTGGGAACGGACATTGGCCATCAGGTTGCTGATCACCATTGCCACCGCGAGCATCGCCCCCAAGGTAACCAGATACTGGCTGTCGGATACCGTAAATTGCAGATAAGGCGTAACAAACAACACCTCGAACGCGACTGCGCTTAAAATCGAAGCGAGGATCGACGGGCCGCGGCCGAAATGCGTTGCGACGAACACGACGCCGAGCAGGTAAACCATCACCAGGTTCGCGAGTTCGAACTTACCGTGGAGACCTTCCGCAACCACCGAGCAGAGAGCGATCACTACCACCGCCAGCAGATAGCCGCGGGTTCTGCGCTTGTGTTTCTGTTCCGGCGCGGCTTTAAGGCCAGGTGGCGGCGCCCGGCCGGAAACCACGAGTTCCGTTTCCGCCGGATGGGCTCGCGAGCTTCCCATCATTTGCACATTGATGTTATGAGCCTCGCCGATAATGGTGTCCACCACCGAACCCAGAAGCCAGCGCTTCCATCCCCGGCGTGTCGGTTTTCCCATCACGATCTTGGTGATGTTCCGCTCCCGCGCTAAATTGATCAGGGCTTCACCGATTTCAGGCGCGCTCAGGGTCACCGTTTTTGCCCCAAGCTGTTCGGCCAGTCTTAAAATGGCGAGTATCGAGTCGCGTTTCTCGGCCGGCAGCCGCTGTAATCGCGGAGTTTCCACATAGGCCACAATCCATTCACCGCGCAAGCCGCTGGCCAACCGCTTTCCGGCCCGAACCAGTTGTTCCGCGAGCCCGTCCGGACCGATACAGACCAGAATCCGTTCCCCGACCTGCCAAATATCGCGGATGGCGTGGTCTTCGCGGTAATCCTGCATCTGCGCGTCGACCCGGTCGGCGGTTTGTCTAAGCGCAAGTTCGCGCAGCGCGATCAAATTTCCTTTACGGAAAAAGTTTTTGATCGCGCGTTCGGCCTTTTCCGGCAGATAAACCTTGCCTTCGTTAAACCGCACCAGCAGTTCGTCGGGCGGCAGATCAACCAGTTCGACCTCATCGGCCTGTTCGAATACGGTGTCTGGCACGGTCTCCCACACCCGGATTCCGGAGAACTGGCCGACATCGTCATTGAGGCTTTCCAGATGCTGAACATTCAGGGTGGTATAAACATCGATACCCGCGTTCAGCAATTCGTTGACATCCTGCCAGCGCTTGGGGTGACGCGACCCCGGCGCATTGGTATGGGCGATCTCATCGACCAGAATCAGGGAAGGACGACGCTTCAGAGCCCCATCGAGGTCGAATTCGCGAAGCCAGGTACCGCGATAATCGATGGTTCGGGTCGGCAGCAATTCCAGTCCTTCCAGCAACTGCGCGGTTTCTTTCCGACCATGGGTTTCGACGAGTCCCACCGCCACGTCGATGCCCGTAGCCCGGCGCTCCCTCGCGGCGAGCAGCATCGAGTATGTTTTGCCGACTCCCGCGGACGCCCCGAAGAAAATCTTCAGCCGGCCGCGCCGGGCTTTGGCTTGTTCCCGTTCCACTTTAGCAAGAAGCAGGTCTGGATCGGGGCGTTCTGAGGACATAGTTTCGATGAATTATGATTATTCAGCACAGATGCGCTAACGGATCTCATCCAGGGCCAGATTCAATTCCAGGACATTGACTCTCGATTCGCCCAATAGTATAAACTGGCGCGATTCGGTGTAGCGCGCAACCAGTTCACGCAATTTTTCCGGCGTCAGACTTCTCGCGTTCGCCACGCGATTCACCTGGTAACCGGCCGCCGCGGGACTGATGTGCGGGTCCAGACCGCTCGCGGACGCGGTGACCAGATCGACCGGAATCGGGGACTGATTAGCCGGATCGGCCCCCCGCTGGAATTTAAGCCTTGCCGCGACGGCGTCGATCAAGACCGGATTCATCGGCCCCAAGTTGCTCCCGCTCGACGCGCCGGCGTTATACGGTACCGGCGCAGTCGCGGACGGGCGGCCCCAAAAGTATTTCGGATTGCTGAAAAATTGTCCGATCAGCGCCGAACCGAGCGGCTGACCGTTCTTGAATATCAAACTGCCGTCGGCTTGACCGGGAAAAACCGTTTGAGCGATGACTGTGACCAAAAGCGGATACGCGATGCCGGTAATGACTGTCCAGATAGCCAGCATCGAAACGGCCGGTTTTAAATGATTCCACATACAGAAGTCCTCAAGCCAGTCCCAAAGTAACGAGAAGAAGATCAATGATCTTGATGCCCACAAAAGGCACAATTAGCCCTCCCAGGCCATAAATCATCAAATTGTCCCGCAACAGTCGGGCGGCGCCGACCGCGCGGTAGGCAACCCCCTTCAAAGCCAGCGGAATCAGCAACACGATGATCAGTGCGTTGAAGATCACCGCGGACAGGATTGCGCTGGATGGACTGGCCAGTGCCATCACATTCAGTGCGTTCAGCGACGGATAGGTGGTCGCGAAAGCGGCGGGAATGATCGCGAAATACTTCGCGACGTCGTTGGCGATGCTGAATGTCGTCAGCGACCCGCGCGTCATCAACATTTGTTTGCCGGTTTCGACGATTTCGATCAGTTTGGTGGGATTGGAGTCGAGATCGACCATGTTGCAGGCTTCCTTGGCGGCCTGCGTACCGCTGTTCATGGCCACCGCGACGTCGGCCTGGGCCAGTGCCGGCGCCGGCGCATCGTTGGTGCCGTCCCCGGTCATGGCAACCAATTTCTCCTGGGCCTGGTGTTCGCGAATCAGTTTTAATTTGGTCTCGGGCGTCGCCTCGGCGAGAAAATCGTCGACCCCGGCTTCGGCGGCGATTGCGGCCGCGGTCAACTGGTTGTCGCCCGTGATCATAATCGTCTTGATGCCCATGTTGCGCAGATCCGCGAAGCGCTCCTTGATGCCGCCTTTGACGATGTCCTTGAGCTCGATCACACCGAGCACGCTGGAATCCCTGGCCACCACGATCGGCGTGCTGCCGCGGCGGGCGACACCGTCCACGAGATACGAAATCGCTGTTGAATAATGGCCGCCCAGCGACAACACACGGTCGCGGATCGCATCGGCCGCTCCTTTACGGATCTGCACTCCTTCGAAATTGACTCCGCTCATCCGGGTCTGCGCGCTGAAGTGGATAAAGGTCGCGCCCAGGGACTGGATATCCCGTTCCCGCAGGCCATACTTCTGCTTCGCCAGAATCACGATGCTCCGGCCTTCGGGCGTCTCGTCCGCCAGGGAGGCCAACTGGACCGCGTCCGCAAGCTCTTTTTCGGTCAAATCCTCGACCGGCAGGAAAGCCGACGCCTGCCGGTTGCCGAGCGTGATGGTTCCCGTCTTGTCCAGCAGTAAAACGTCCACGTCCCCCGCCGCTTCCACGGCCCTTCCCGACGTGGCGATCACGTTTTTCTGCATCATGCGGCCCATACCGGCAACACCGATTGCGGACAGGAGTCCGCCGATCGTGGTCGGGATCAGGCAGACCAGGAGCGCCACCAGCACGGTGATGGTGATGGGCTCTCCGGCCTTGGCGGCTTCCACACTGTAGATCGAGAACGGCAGCAGGGTCACGGTGGCGAATAGAAAAATCAAGGTCAATGCCACGAGCAGGATGGTCAGCGCGATTTCATTCGGTGTTTTTTGCCGCTTTGCGCTTTCCACCATCGCGATCATGCGATCCAGAAATGCTTCGCCCGGATTCACTCCGATGCGCACCACGAGCCAATCGGACAGCACACGCGTGCCGCCGGTAACCGAACTGAAGTCGCCACCGGATTCGCGGATCACCGGCGCGCTTTCGCCGGTAATGGCGCTTTCGTCGACCGTGGCAACCCCTTCGATCACCTCGCCGTCGCCCGGAATGAAATCACCCGCTTCCACCAACACCACGTCGTCGCGGCGCAGATTGGATGCCTCCACTTCGCTGTAATCGGATCCATAACGGGGTTGATTCAGCTTTTTCGCGATGATTTCACGCTTGGCCTTGCGCAACGATGTTGCCTGCGCCTTGCTGCGATTTTCGGCGACCGCTTCGGCGTAATTAGCGAACAATACGGTGAACCAAAGCTAGAGTGTGATTGCAAGAATGAATCCAGAAGGCGCTTCTCCTGTTCCGGTCAAGGTTTGAATATACAGCACGGTGGTCAGGATGCTGCCCACGTAAACCACGAACATGACCGGATTTCTCGATTGATCCTGCGGCGACAGCTTGCAAATGGAATCGACCGTGGCCCGGGCGAATAACGAGCGATCAAGCAATGCGACAGTGCTGATTTTTTTTGTCATGGGAGCCCTTGATCCATGCGCACGGCGCACGTTACCTGCCGATCATCTGCAAATGTTCCACTATGGGACCCAGCGCGAGTGCGGGAATAAAGGTCAGCGCGCCGACGATGATCACGACTGCGATCAACAGACCGATAAACATCGGCGTGTGGGTCGGTAAGGTTCCGGCACTCGGCGGCACGTATTTCTTGGCGGCCAGAGCGCCGGCCAAGGCCAGCACGGGTACGGCCAGCCAATAGCGCGCGAACCACATGGCGAGGCCGAGCAGGAAATTATAGAACGGCGTATTGGCCGAGAGTCCCGCGAAAGCGCTGCCGTTGTTGTTGCCGGCGGACGAGAACGCATACAGAACTTCGCTGAATCCGTGCGCTCCGGGATTAGCGACCGACGCGCGGCCCGGTTCAGCCATGACCGCGATCGCGGTTCCTCCGAGAACCAGAAGCGGCGGAATCAGGATCACGATCGAGGCCATTTTCATCTCGTAGGCTTCGATCTTTTTGCCGAGATATTCCGGCGTGCGGCCGATCATTAGTCCCGCGACGAAAACCGCGACTATGGCGAATACGATCATGCCGTACAGACCGGAACCCACGCCGCCATAAATCACTTCGCCCAATTGCATCAGCCACATCGGAACGAGGCCGCCCAGCGGCGTGTACGAGTCGTGCATGGAATTGACCGAACCGTTGGATGCCGCGGTCGTTGCGGCTGCCCACAAGGCCGAATTGGTTATGCCGAAACGAATTTCCTTGCCTTCCATGTTGCCGCCGGGCTGAATCGCCGAGGCCGTCTGGTCGATACCGAACGAGACAAACGCCGGGTTTCCGCGCTGCTCGGCCGGAACCACGACCGATACCAACGCGATGAACACGAGGGTCATGGCCGCGAGAATCGCCCAGCCTTGGCGCGTGTCCCGCACCATCACTCCAAACGTGTAACAGAGTGCGACCGGAATCAAAAGGATTGCGAGCATTTCGAGAAAGTTCGAAAAGGGCGTCGGATTCTCGAACGGGTGCGCGGAGTTGACATTAAAAAAGCCGCCGCCGTTGGTGCCCAACTGTTTGATCGCGACCTGGCATACGGCAGGACCTAAAGCCAGCGTTTGCTCCTTCACGGCAACTATTTCGGTCACGGGAGTACCGAGCGAATCCTTGACCGGTTCGCCGTTTTCATCGACCAGCGCTTGATCATAGCCAATTTCTTCCACCAGCGGAACCGTTTGATAGGGACTGAAGGTCTGCACCACGCCCTGGCCGGCCAGAAGCACGGCGAGAATCAAAGCCAGAGGCAGCAGGATATAGAGCACGCCGCGCGTCAAATCGACCCAGAAATTGCCGAGGGTGTCCGCGTTGCGGCGCACGAAGCCGCGGATCAGCGCCACCAAAACCGCCATGCCGCTCGCGGCGGAAAGGAAATTTTGCACCGTGAGTCCGAGCATCTGAGTCAGATAACTCATGGTCGTCTCGCCGCCATAACCCTGCCAGTTGGTATTGGTCGCAAAACTGATCGCGGTGTTGAATGCGGAGTCGGGGCTGACACCCGGAAAATCCTGCGGATTCAACGGCAGGAATCCCTGGAAGCGTTGCAGGGCATATAGCGCGATTGCGCCGAATAGATTGAAGCTCAGGAAGGCCATGGCGTAGCCGGTCCATTGCATCTCCTTCTGCGGGTTCACACCACTCAGTCGGTAAATGGAATTTTCCAGCCGCGCGACCAATCGATTGGCGGATAGCTCCCCTTCATAGACGCGCGCCATATACCCGCCCAAGGGCCTCGCCAGCGCAAGCAGGAAGCTCAGGTAGAAACCGATCTGCAGCCAACTGGACTCCGCCATCAGAATTTTTCGGGGAAAAGCAACGCAACAGTTAAATAGACAAAAATTCCGAAAGCCAGAACTGCGCTAATCCAATACACCCAACTCATACAGGTTCCCTTAATTTTTCCAAACCGTATACCAGCCCGACGGTGACGGCGAAAAATACGATCAGCAGCAGCAAATAGACTACGTCCACACTTATTCCCCTTCGGGCCGACGATAAACCGATTATTGTATTGAGTTGGAAATAAAGAAGTTCTCAAAATTGAGCGTGAAAAAGTAAGGAAGTTGTTAATTTTTCAAACGCCGAATCCGCCTGTCCGTTAGCGCAAGCAGCGCGGATCACTGAAATCCGCTATAGGGCGCAATCGGGCGGAGCGATTGAAACGGATCGGATCGACAGGTGCGTGGCGATTCTACCCGGTTCCGATTCACCGGAGAGCGGCCCGAAAAAAACCCTGAATTTTTGTACAGGAGCCCACTTCGAGGGCTTCTTTGGCGGAGGGCGGGGGCCGGAAGCGCGCTTCCAATTCAAATAAGCCAGGCCTTTCTTCCACCTACGGGGGTACCAGGACGGCGCCCCTGTTTCGTTCCGCGCGTTGGCGCGGTCGCGGCGCCCGAGGCCCGGTCAGGGAGCGAACACGGGCGCCGCTGAATCCTTAGCAAATTGAAGTTGAAGCGTACTGGTGTTCCCGCGCCGCCACTTCCAGGCCGACGGCGAGATTCATCAGGGTGACGGCATTGTTTCGTTGCAGCGCTCCCATGGTATACTTAGTCATATTCTTGGTCAGGTATAAATCGTGATCACCATCAACATACACGAAGCGAAAGCAAAACTATCCGAATATCTTGCCGCGGTGGAAAATGGCGAAACAGTAATTGTCTGCCGCCGGAATGTACCGATCGCGGAGATACGTCCGGTTGCAAGCCGTTGCAAGCAGCCCCGTCCGCTCGGTCTCGCTGCTGACAAGGGCAGCGCTCTACCTTCGGAGTTCTGGGAACCTTTGCCGGATGAACTCATGAGAGCCTTTAGCGGTGATAATAATGAGGAGACGGCTCGATGAGGATCCTGTTGGATACCTGCGCCTTTTTGTGGATCGTTCGCGAAGAATCGAAACTGTCTGATTTGGCTTTGACACTGTTTCGCGATCCGGCCAATGACGTGTTCCTGTCGGCGGTTTCGGCTTGGGAAATGACGGTGAAATACCAAATGGGAAGGCTTACGCTCGGCCAACCGCCGCATCTCTATGTGCCCCAGGAGCGGACCAAACACGGCATTGAACCACTGCCTCTGGACGAAAGGGCTACCTTTGAACTTCGGCGCCTGCCCCAGTTGCACCAAGACCCGTTCGACCGCATGCTGATTTGCCAGTCCATTGCGGAGAACTTGGTTCTGTTGACGCCGGATCAGTCGATCCACCAATATCTGGTCAGCGTTCGGTGGTAGTAGACCCGCACAGCGGCTCTGCTTTTCAAGCCCTCGGCAAACCCCGCGCCATCACGGCATGCCCAAACTGGAACTCTGCAAAATTGAGCGGAAATGGTTGGCATGACCGCCTACGCTAGCCACAAGACTGCCTGGTTCGCGCGTTGCAGCAGGCGTCTCTAGTTTGCCGCCGGTTCGGTCAGACGGGAGAGAATTTCGATCACGGCGGTCAGAATATCCAACTCGACGCTCTGTTGGTATTGGCGCCATCCGGCGCTGCCGACCGCGAGCAAGGCTTCCTTGCCGAGATAGCGAAACGGCAGCAGCAGCGACGAACGGATCAGATCCGAGTGCTCGCCGAACAGGATGGCCAGGTGTTCCTGCTGAAGGCTGTCACAGAGCGGTTTCGGATTATTGAATAGCAGCGTAAAAAGACCTCGCCGCCGGGTATCCAACGGGCCTAACCGGGTCCTGTCACCCGCGGAACTGTTTCTGGACAAGGCTGCCGCAAACAACCGGATCCAGTCCGCCGCATAGTGCTCGCCCAGAAAGTCGTCCAGTATATCGAGCGTTTGCAGCGGGTCATCGCATTCGTAAAACCCGAGAACGACCGGTTTCAGATGTTTGCTCAGATCACGGCGAGCGTTTGCTTTCAGGTTCTCCGACTCGGTCTGCCGTTCGAGTCCGCGCAGCCGTTCGCGCAACAAACGGGCCTGATATTCGAGAAGGGATACAGTGGTTCCCTGAAAGCCATGCGGGACCGATAGATGGCTGAGCAGATCCGGATGGCGGATCAGGAAGTCGGGATGCCGGGTCAAATATTCAATAATGGAGTTTTCGCCGTTTGGCATCGAACCTGTTTTTCCGGGTATTGCCGGTGTGGCTAAATAATCAAGATCGATGTTAACCGGATTCAGCTCAGAGCAGCCGGTCGATCGCATCACAATCGTTCCCGTTCAGTTCGAATTCGAAAATTGCGAGATCTTGCCGCATGTGCGCTTCGCTTTGAGTTCCGGTAAGCGGAATGACGCCAATTTGCGTCAGATAGCGGAAGAAAACCTGTGCGGGGCTGCGCCCGTATCCGGCGGCGAGTCGCCGAAGCACATCGTGCGCCAGAATCCCGGGATTCGCCGTCAGTGTCCAGAAGCTCTGGTAGAGGATACCATGCCCGCCACAAAACGCGCGTATCGCGCGATCGTAGCGGGTCTCCGCGTAGAAGCGGTTTTGCACCACCGCTGGTTTGATCCGCGCGTTTTTGTACAGGGTTTCAAGCACCGCGAGGCGGTAGCAATTACTAATCCCGAGTTGTTTGGCGCCGCCTTCATCGAAGATCACCTCCATGCTCCGCCATACCTCCAGGAATGCCTGGTCGTTCGCGAGCGGTGAATGCAGAACCAGGCAGTCGAGATAATGCGTTCCAAGATTTTCCAGCGAATTGTGAAACGATTGCGCGACCTGCTCGGACAGGCTTGCCGCCGGATCGTAAGGCATGCGCGCCGGATCCTGCCCATCGGCCGGGGTAAATTTGCTCTGCAGATAAATGTCTGTCCGGTTTAAACCCTGCGCAAAACAGGATGCAAGACCTGCCCCGACCCCGGCTTCGTCGTAGTGTTTGGGCTGGCCCGCGGTATCAATGCCGCGAAATCCCAGCGTGACGGCCTGGGCGACGAGCGCCGCGGTGCGCTCTTTTTTCCACGCCGTGCCGTAAAGGATTCGGGGAACGGCCACGTCGTACGCGGAACGCAAAAATTGAGTCGGGGTCATGAATGTGGGTGTCCTTGCGGAAATCGCCGTTTTGGGGCAACCAATCAGGAGCTTCCTTCCTGGTTAATGTTCACGATCATCGGGACCCGGTGCGCAACCGAGTCGGCGTGCATTTTGTGCATGACACGGGCCCGGTGGACCTCGATCGTACGTTGACGGCGATCGCGCTGTTCGATTTTCCATCCACCACGTGGGCGGGAATTTGCCGCTCGCCTTTTTAAAAAGTAAACGTGTTAATCCGTGGAGAAGACCTACGGACCTACACCAGCGGCCTCGAATCCAACGAGGCCGCTGTGACGTTTACCGACTTAAGGAGCGCAACGACTACCTATCAAGACGTACGGTGCGGTCGCCTCCGCTGGTGGCTGGCCGGCCGCACGTTCCGTAACGACCGCAAAGCTGCCAGTCGCATTACTGTCAATCGTGACCGGCAGAAGCGGGACGATACCGGTGACCGTGAACGGTACGCCTGGCAGTGCCGTGATCGATACGATATCAATTGGTCTGGCGCCGACATTCTCGATCGTCACTCCGAGAGACTTGACCGCCGGATCCGTGGCGGTTGGTACGTACGTGACGGAGAGCGGCGCCGAGCGTCTGATCGTTTGCCCTTTACATTTGGAGGGATTGGTACTCGCCGTGGCTTTATTGTTCTCCAAGTTTGGGTCAAAAAAGCTTCCAGTCACTTTCACCGTATTCTGAATCGTCGCGGTGGTGATCGGAGTAACCACGATCGGCAATGTATTGGTTTGTCCTTTGGTTAGCCGGCCAACACCGCAGGAAATCGTACGACCCACAATAGAACAGCCGCCAGGATTCGTTTTCAGAGCGACCTCTGGTGGTAAAGTGGTCTTAACGGTTGCTGTAGTAGCTGTGCGACCGAAGTTCTTCACAAAGATTGTATATTGAAGATCCTGGTCCATCACTGCCGGTTTTGGATCGGCGGTCATCGCGATTGCCAGATCAGCCCGCTCGATTTTGCCATCTACCCCCAGGAATTCATATCGCCCAAGGGGAATCCCTGGTTGCCGACGAACCTTATTATGAATAAGCCCAGTTGTCGAATTGGAATCAAGCAACGCACCATTGAGACCTGAACCTCTGAGCTCGAAAAAACTCCCAGGATTGCCGCTACCACTGGAAAACCCGGCGCGAGCGGAAACTCCGCCGAGTCCATTACTTCCTTCAGAAGCATCGCCTGTCTCCCATTGAATCTTGTCGTAATTGAAGACTATCGCGAAATCACCAGAATTATCCGGGTTGTCCAATGATCCATCCACTAAAATCAACTGGAAACTGTTCAGCTTGTCATCATGTTGGTTGTAATACCCAACGTTAATCCAGTTCACAACAAAGGCAGGTGCACGGACATCGCTAGTTCCGCCGAAAATATCGCTTAACCTAACCTCAACGGGACCATACTGCACAACCCCTGAACCTCCACCACGCGTATCCACATCCGCAAAAAACGGTGCGATAATTGGTATTTGCGTATCTGCCAAACCAAACGGCGTAAACGTGCTCAGCGGTCCACCGGAGGCATCTTCGAGACCACCGAGGGTTACACTGCCATTGTTGTTCACAAACAGAGTGTTGAAGTCCTTCCCAAAAAATTTCACCGGGAACCCAATATCAACTCGATCACTTGATCCGTCATCACCAGCCGGCACACTATTCGGGAGAGGGCCGAAATCTATAATTGCTGCGGCTTGAACCTGAGACATAGTCACCAAAAACAACCCAACAACACCCAAGCCAAACCATTTGCTCGCTTTAGGTTCCCTTTTCATTTGAATTCTCCAGGTTAATAGATCAACAAGAATAGGAAAAATAAACGCCTTTTTTGTTAAACGGAAAAGTACTCAAAAAGCGATGAGTTGTCAATTCTGCTGGGGATTGATGGAGAGATCGAAGTCCAATCGTAGGTCGGGTTAGGCGCGCTCCACATTAACCTTGTCCAAACTCTTCCACAAACCGCGCGCCGTAACCCGACACAGACTTCAAACGAACCCTCTTCGTGTCGGGTTACGGCGCGCATCAAGCCCAGCGATAAAAAGTCCAGTTTATTGGATGCGCGCCTAACCCG
>JBGTCG010000098.1:0-3128 GCA_041748915.1 Methylococcales bacterium | reverse complement strand
CCTGCGCAAACGGCGTTAGCTTCACATCGGTAATCAATGACCGCACGTCGGCCATGTTCGGTAAAGTACCCAGGCGCCAGACTGTAGCCCATAAAGGCCCTTGTGTCCAGTGCTTCTCGTAATAGTTCAGGGGGCTACGGGTTCACCGAATCTTTACGCTTTTCTTATCACCCAGGAGGTTTTCAAGCATGTTGTCACAAACGGTTCTGCCGTTCAAGTTGGAATCGACGCAAGACACGCTGACGGCGCAAGCTAGGCTGGTGTTGTTCGGTGAGTATTTGCAGGCTATGATTGTGCCGAATCATTTCGACCGGGAGCTGGTGGGGCCGCTACCTCGATCGGGCTACCCGCCATCGGCTTATGGAATCTGCTGGTATTGATGCTGCAGGGCGGTGGGCGTTCGCTGGAGGACCTGCGGATGCTGCGGGGCGACGAGGGGTTGGGGACACTGCTGGATCTGGCGGTGATCCCGAGTAGCGATGCGACGGGCACTGGCTGCGGCGGATGGGGGCTGGCAAGGGCTTGGACGGCTTGTCCCGGGTGCAACGGCGGTTGTTGCGCAAGCTACTGAAGAAAGAGGAGCGGTCCGAGTATACTGGATATTGACAGATCGTGGCCGAGAAAGAGACGGCCAAATGGACCTATAAGGGAGAGAAAGGCTATCTGCCGCTGGAGCAGGTACCTTGGCGGAGAATGGCCTGATTGTGGGCGATGAGTTTCGCGAAGGCAACGCCGCCCCTGCGGCCGGTAATCAGGAATTCATCCAATATTGTGAACAGCAGCTCCCGGCTGGGAAACGGATCGTGGCGGTACGGGCCGACAGCGCGGCCTATCAGGCAACGATCTTCAATGCCTGCGAGGAGAAACAACAACGCTTTGGTGCCTTGGCGCGGACCTGGATGCGGCGGTGAAAGCCGTGATCGCCGAGATTCCCGAGACCGTGCACAAGCAGGCAGCCAAGACCCGGGAAGCCTTTCGCCTGATCTTGATTCGCCGCGCAAATCAAGGCGACCGGTTCGACGAAACGCACCGCGGTTCCGCTACACTGCGGTAGCCAGCAACCGTCTAAAAAGCGCTGCCGAAACCCTGGCGTGGTATGCGCAGCGGGGCGAAACCAGCGAGAACCGAATCAAGGAGCTCAAGCTCGGTTTCGGCAAGTTGTGGCGGGAGGTGAAGCTGGACAGCCTGGCGCGCCTGTTTCGCCGCAGGCACCGGCAGGTGCCGGTGGAAAAGCTGCTGCGGGTGATGGTGTTTAATCGTCTGTGCGAGCCGTGGTCCAAACTCGGCGTGCTACGTTGACTGCAGACCGCCCTCGTTCCCGGCGTAGCGGCGGAGTCGGTGAGTCATGATCGCTTGCTGGCGGCGATGGATGCCTTGATGGACGAGATCGAGGCGGTCTAGGCGCGCTTGGCCGAACTCATCCGGCCACTGCTGGATCCTGAACTGACCGTAGTGTTTTACGACCTGACCACGGTTTCGGTCGCGGCCGAAGGTGAACCCGGCGAAGGAGATCTACGCCGCTACGGCCGCAGCAAGGACGGGGGCATTCAACGCCAGTGGCTGCTCGGCGTGGTGCAAACTCAGTAAGGGCTTCCCATCGCCCACCAGGTGTTTTCCCGGCAATACGGCGGAAGTCCCGACTTTGCTGCCGCTCATCGAGCGTTTATTGCAGCGCTATCCAATTCGACGGGTGGTCCTGGTAGCGGATCGGGGTCTGTTGTCGCTCGACCAGTTGACCGCACTGGAAGGGCTCGGCGTAGCAGGCTCAACGCTTCAGTATATTCTCGCGGTACCGGCAAAGCGCTATGGCGAGTTGGCGGACACCGTGTCCAAGTTGGATTTTACCGCAACCTCTGAGGATGCCGCCGAGGGCGAGCGGATTCGGGAGACCACCTGGCAGGGCCGGCGGCTGATTATTGCCCACGATCCTGTGACCGCCGCCCGGCAAACCGCCGAACGGAAGGCCCGGTTGGCCGAATTACTCGCCCAGGGCGAGGACTCGGTCAGAAAGCTCGAAGCCCAGGATCAGGGGGCACCATTCAAGGGTCGACGACTGACGGATCAGGGCGCCGCACTCCAATTCCACCAAGCCATCGTCGAAGCCGGACTATCCCGGATCGTGCGCCTTGACCTCGATGCACCGCTCTTCGCCTATGCGATCGATGCCGCAGCCAAGGCCCGCGCCGAACTGTTTGACGGCAAGCTCGTTATCGTGACCAACGTGGAAGACCTCGCGGCCGATGGCGTCATCGAACGCTATAAAACCCTCGCGGATATCGAACGCGGATTTCGCCTACTGAAAAGCGAGCTCGACATTGCGCCGATGTTCCATCGTTTGCCCGAGCGGATTCACGCCCATGCGGCGATCTGTTATATTGCCCTGGTTCTGTATCGGATTCTGCGCTAGAGACTTCGGGCCCACCATACCGGCATCTCGCCGGCTCGTTGCCTGGAAACCCTCCGGTGCATCCAACATCACCGGATCCATCTCCCCAAGCAAATACTGACCGGCGTATCGACTCTGACACCCCAACAACAAGACCTGTTCACCGCGCTCGATCTCTCCCCACCGACCCGAATTCGCATCGAATCCTTCTCGTAGTGGCAAATTTGAAATGCCATCTACGTAAAAACAATCACTTGCGCCGTTTTATCCTGAACTTGGGTGGCCAGTTGGCCGCCAATGCCGTGTTCTTCCGTCTCCGCGTATTGGCCGATAACCTGTGCCGGGGTTTCCAGCGTTGGGCATTACAAAAGGAATGGCGACGCCACCATGTGCAGACACTACGCTGGCGTCTCTACCAGATCGCCGGCAAGGTGGTGAGGCACGCCGGTCGGGATTATCTCAAAGTGCGCGAGCCGGTCGTCGAACTGTTCGAATCGATTCGGGCGCAGTGCTGGTAACCGGATAGCGAAGGCGAAACCTAGGAGCCTATCGGGTAGGCCAGTTGATCGGAGTGTCATCCCGGGCGACCCATTTTTCCACCTGATCCCGAATCGATTATGTGCGCGGATCAATTAACCTGGTCAGGCTGATTCGACGGGTTGATCTCGGTAATTTTCGTCCGATAAGGGCCATCTTTGATACCTTTTATTCCCTTCATGTCGCGGCCAGCACGTGCATTCTT
>JBGTCG010000097.1:0-11205 GCA_041748915.1 Methylococcales bacterium | reverse complement strand
CCCGTCGTGCGCTAGCGCCAGAGGGGATCCAAAATTACATCCGAAACGCCGTCCAGCCATTTGTGGGAGCGGTGCGTAGCCTGCGCCGAGCTTGCGATGGTGTGGCGAAGCGGCGCGGACGCAGGGCGGCCGGGGCCCAATGGTTGTTGCGTAGGCGAGTCGATTTTGGTGACTTGGATGTCCCAAAATCTTTCACGAGGTAGCGACACACTTTGGGTTCGTAAATCTGCACCGGTTCGCCGTCGAATTCCGGATCGGCAAAATGATGGGTGGCTTTGCGGAAGTCGACCAGGGTGAAGTAGTACTTCCTGGTGTCTTCATGGACTCGCGTTCCGCGTCCGACAATCTGCTTGAATTCGGTCATCGAGCCGATTTCGCGGTCGAGCACGATCAACCGGCAGGTCTGGGCATCGACCCCGGTGGAAAGCAGGCGGGAGGTGGTCACAATCACCGGGTATCTGGCTTCCGGGTCAATAAAATTCCCGATCTGCACGGTTCGTTCGCTGTCGTTGCCGGTGATGCGCATGACATAGCGGAAATTCTGTTGAACGAGGTCCTGGTTGTCGTTAATCAGAGCCTGGCGCATCCGCGCGGCGTGTTCGGTATCCACGCAAAAGACGATGGTCTTCTGGAACCGGTCGCCGCTTTGCTTGAGATAGTTCGACACCTATCTGGCGACGCGTTTGGTGCGTTCGTCGATCACCAGATTCCGGTCGAAATCCTTCTGGTTATAGATACGGTCTTCAATGTCGTGACCATACGCATCGGTTTCGCCGGGCTTCGGTCGGTAGCCTTCGACATCCACGTCGAGGTGCACCTTGATGACCTTATACGGCGCGAGAAAGCCATCACGAATACCCTGTTTGAGCGTGTAGGTATAAACGGGGTGGCCGAAGTAATGGATATTGGAGACGTATTCGGTTTCCTTCGGCGTCGCCGTGAGGCCGATGTGGGTGGCGCCGGAGAAGTATTCGAGGATTTCCCGCCAGGCCGAATCTTCGGCCGCACTGCCGCGGTGACATTCGTCGATCACGATCAGGTCAAAGAAACCAGGCGAGAATTCGCGGAACGATTTTTGCCGCTCTTCCGGGCCGGTAATGGCCTGATACAGTCCGAGATAAATTTCGTAGGTTGTGTCGATACGGCGGATTTTGTCGACGGCTGTCGTAATGACTTCCACGGTGCCGTCCGCGCGTTCAATGGTTTTGGCTTTGGTGCTGAGTTTGGCCGTGGCTGCGCCGAAAGGCCGGAAGTCATTGACCATGGTTTGATCGACCAGCACGTTGCGGTCAGCCAGAAACAGTATGCGTTTCTTTTGCCCGGCCTTCCATAGCCGCCAGATGATCTGGAAAGCGGTGTAGGTCTTGCCCGTGCCGCCATGACCAGCAAGATGCGGTTTTGCCCCTTGCTGATGGCTTCGATCGTGGCGTTGATGGCATTGCGCTGGTAGTAGCGCGGTTCCTTGCCGCTACCGTCGTCGTGATAGGGTTGCAGGAGGAGCTTTTCCTGTTCCGGTGCCAGCCCCTTCCAGGCGCGGTATTGTGTCCATAGTGTCGCGGGGCCGGGAAATGCTTGAAGCGGCAGAGTGGTTTCCGGTCGTGCACTCAGACCGGTACGGTCATGGAACACAAAGCTGTCGCCGTTGGATGAGAACACGAACGGAATATCCAGCGTGACGGCGTAGTCCAATGCCTGCTGCATTCCGTCGCCCACGGCGCAGGTGTTATCTTTCGGCTCGATCAGGGCAATCGGAAAGTGCTGGTAATAGAGAATGTAGTCAGCCCGTTTTGCTTTCCCGCGCATGACCAGCTTGCCGCGCACGATGATGCGGCCCTTCGCAAAAGAGACTTCGCGACGAATCTGGGTTAATTCATCCCAGCCCGCTTGAATGACGGCCGGCGTGATGTACTTGGCGCAAATATCGGATTCGCTCAGGCTATTCTTGCTCATCATTGATCAAGGGACGATTGATCGCCTTTTCATACGCCCGCTAAACCGTTTCAATTTCCTCACGGAATCGATTACGTGCCTCTGCTTGCGACATGACCTGAATTCTACCGCCGGATCAGCATCGGCGCCACCGGCGAAACCGTCAGTGCAGCGAACCATGAATTCGCATCTACCTGCGTCGCAAGACAAATAATCAATGCGACATCACCCTGTCCGAAATCCAGGCGCGGCACAAAGCCGCATTTTGATCAGCGGATACTGAGGATTTCGTGCTGCCATCGTGCTGGCGTTGGGTTATTATAGAGCCATTTTTCAGTGGCCCGGACGCGGGTCCGAATCGTAATGCATCGAAATTTTATCGGGAGAATCCGGAATGAGTCATTTACCCGCCGACCTTAAATATGCGAAGACCCATGAATGGGCAAAGCTGGAAAATGATGGCACGGTCAAGATCGGCATTACCGACCATGCCCAGAACGAGTTGGGCGATCTCGTCTATGTCGAACTGCCCGAGGTTGGACGCAAAGTCGCGGCCGGCGAGGACTGCGCGGTCGTCGAGTCGGTCAAGGCGGCTTCCGATCTGTACAGCCCCGTTTCGGGCGAAGTGATCGCGACCAATCAGGCCGTCGTTGACGCGCCGGAGTCCGTAAACCAGGATGCGTATACGACGTGGCTGTTTTCTGTTCGTCCGGATTCGGTCAATGAACTTGACGATTTACTCGATGCGAAGTCTTACGCCGAACTGATCGAAGAATAGGTATTGGCGGATCGGGAAACGCCGGGTCCAATGATAAGGGTTGAACGAAATCTGGAGGCGATTGTTAAACAATGAGTGCATTAATCTGTGGGTCCATGGCCTTTGATACCATTATGGTTTTTCAGGACAGATTTACGAATCATATCCTTCCGGATAAGGTCCATATCCTGAACGTGTCATTTCTGGTTCCGGAACTGCGCCGGGAGTTCGGCGGGTGCGCAGGAAACATCGCGTATAATTTGCGCCTCCTCGGCGGTGACCCTTTGCCGATGGCAAGCGTCGGCCGGGATTTCGAACCCTACCGGCAATGGCTGGTCAAGCACGGGATATCGACCGAATTCATCCACCAGTCCGACGACAGTTATACCGCCCAGGCCTATATCACGACCGATATGGATGATAATCAGATCACCGCCTTTCATCCGGGCGCGATGTCTCTGGCCCATTGCCAGAACGTTCCGAAAGAACGGGGCATCAAAATCGGAACGGTTTCTCCGGATGGAAAGGAAGGAATGATTCAGCATGCGCGGCAATTTTGCGATGCCGGCATTCCGTTCGTGTTCGATCCGGGACAGGGATTGCCGATGTTCAACGGGGACGAACTCAGCGATTTGATCGAGCTCGCGACCTGGGTGACCCTGAACGATTATGAAGCGCAGTTGCTCGCGCAACGCACCGGCCTTTCGATCGATCGCATCGCGGACCGTGTCGAAGCGGTGGTCGTGACTCGCAGCGGACAGGGCTCGCAGATTTATCTTAAGGATGAAAGGATTTATATCCCGCCGGCGCGCCCGAAGGCCGTGCTCGATCCGACCGGATGCGGCGACGCCTACCGGGCCGGGTTGCTGTACGGGTTGCTGGAGGAATTGGACTGGCCGACGACCGGCCGGATTGCCTCGCTGATGGGAGCCTTGAAGGTGGAATGCGAAGGCACCCAGAACCATCGGTTTTCGACGGAAGAATTCAGAGAGCGCTTCCAACAGAATTTTGAATATCGGTTTTAGTTTCGAATTGTGACCAATACCCGCCGGCTATTGGAAATCGTTGCGCGTCTCAGGGATCCGAAACGCGGCTGCCCGTGGGACCGGGAACAGGATTTCGGGAGTCTGGCGCCTTATCTGATCGAGGAGGCTTATGAAGTCCGCGATGCAATCGAACGCGAGGATTTCAACGACCTCAGGGAGGAGCTCGGAGATCTGCTGCTCCAGGTCGCCTTGCATTCCAGGATCGCCGAGGAACGAGAACTGTTCGATTTCGAGGGCGTCGCCGCCGAAATCTGCGCCAAGCTGGTTCGCAGGCATCCCCATGTCTTCGGCGATCTGCATTATGAAAACAACGAGCAGCGGGCCAGGGCCTGGGAACTCGCGAAAGCCGAGGAACGGCGGAAAAAAGCCGGCGCCGCTCCGAGCGTTCTCGACGGCGTCGCCTCCTCGCTGCCGGCGCTGATGTTTGCGGCCAAAATGCAGCAGCGTGCGTCGCGACACGGTTTCGACTGGCCTGAAACCGCACCGGTGTTCGCCAAGGTGCAGGAAGAATTGGAAGAACTCCGCGCAGCCTGGCAGTCGGGCGATCAGGCGCATATCCGGGAAGAGCTCGGAGATTTGTTGTTTGTGGCCGTTAACCTTGCCCGTCATCTCGGCGTTGAGCCGGAAGGCGCGCTGAATCAGGCGAGCCGGAAGTTCGAATGCCGGTTTCATTATATCGAGAAACAGATTGCGGAAACCGGAAGACGGCTTGATGAATGCGCATTGCAGGAACTGGACGCGCTGTGGGACGAGGCTAAAATTGTTCTGAAGCTGGCTACGTAGGGGCTCTGCACTGAGGGGAGCCCTGGTTGAATCATAGTTTTCATTTCCGTTTTCTGCCGCTATCTACGCCGCAGCGTTTTATTCCCGTACCGGTTTTTTGTCCAGCTTCCGCTGCAAGGTGCGCCGGTGCATTCCGAGCGCCCGAGCCGCCGCGGAAATATTTCCGTTGTGTTCCATCAGGACTTTCTGCAGATGTTCCCATTCCAGACGTTTGACCGAAAGCGGACGTTTCTTGACCGAAATGTTGGAATCTCCCTGCGCGCGATTCAAGGCTTTGATGATCTCGTCAGTGTCCGCGGGTTTGGTCAGATAATGCGTGGCCCCGAGCTTGATCGATTCGACCGCGGTAGCGATACTTGCAAATCCCGTAAGCACCACGATGTGGACGTCCTGGTCCATTTCGGTTAGGCGCCTGACCATCTCGAGTCCCGATTCGTGGCCAATTCTGAGATCGACCACGGCATATTCTGGACGCGTTTTCTGTGCCAGTTGAATGCCGCTTTCGACGTCGTGAGCGATACTGACCGCATAATCGCGTTTTTCGAGCGCCTGACCCAGGACCGAGCAATAAATGGGATCATCATCCACGAGAAGCAGGCGCGGTTTGCGGTCGTTGCTATTCGTCATAATCGTTCGTTGCCGGGAATGCGGGTAGCAGGGGTAAAGTGATCCGAATCGAAGTGCCGCCTTCAAGGCGGGTGTAAAACTGTAGCGTGCCGCCCAGCCGGGCGATCGTAGCCTTGGCCAGAAACAGACCCACGCCGAGCCCGGTCTCCTTCGTTGAAACCGGCAGATTGCCCGCGCGTTCGATAATTTTCGGGTTGATTCCGGGGCCCCGGTCGAGAATGGTCAGGATCAGGGCCGATTGGGTCCAGCGCGCAACGAGTTCCACGGATTCCGGAGACACTTCCGCCGCATTGTTTAATATATTGACCAATGCATGGGTCAATGTACGGTCGGCGACCAGACTTGGCGCCGGTTCATTGCCGCCGGCCTGAATTTTCAGCGCCACATCGGGTTGGTGCCTCTGCCATTGACGAATTACTTCGTTGACATAGGCCGCGACCGTCATCAAATGCCCGGATTCGGCTCTGAGCTCACCCGCCGACGCCGACAGAACCGATAAGGCTTCCTTGCATCGATCAATCTGATCGCGAATGATCGCGAGTTTGCCGCTGAGATCCTTGAAGCGTTCCGGACTGTATTCCTTTTGTAATTCATGTGCGAGAATCGCGATGGTTCCGAGCGGCGTACCCATTTCGTGCGCCGCTCCGGCGGCTAAAGTACCGAGGGCGACCACCCGTTCGTCGCGCAGCGCATCTTCACGGACCTGGGCAAGCTTGCGCTCTCTTTCCCGCAGCGTATTGGTCATTTCGACCACGAAATAAGCGACCGCGCCCGCGATCAGCACATACCCGAACCAGAGCGTGAAGGTATGGAGGTTTAGGTCGTAGTCGGGCTGCAATTCGAGAACGGACTTGGGGATCTGGGATCTCTGGACCGGTTCGGGCAGATTTGGCAAGGGTACATGATAGCCAATCAGCAGCATATAAAACGCCGAAGTCAGACCGACCATGAACCAGGTATAAATCTGCGGCAAAATAGTGGCGGTTACGATCAGCGGCAGCAGAAAAAACCAGATCAATGGGTTCGTGCCTCCTCCCGAAAAATAGAGCAGTCCCGCGAAGATGGCGACATCGAACAGCAAATGAAAAAACAATTCCCGTTCATAAACCGGATAGTTTACGTGGAGCCGGTACCAGGTCAGCGATGTCGCGATAACCGAAAGCGATATCAATGGCCAGATCGGGTCGGTGTTGATCGGATAATTCGCGACGAAGATTGCGGAAACCAGAATGATACACTCGCCCGCGATGACGAACCCGCGCAACAGAAGCAGCCACTTCAGGTTCTGCAGCGCGGCTAAATTCCGGTTAGTCTCAAACGGAGTCAGCATTGGGCTTATTTGTTTATCACCCGGCACATTGGGATCATCGAGTAGGATCTCATGCCGTCGCGTGGATAGATGATATGATAAAGCCGTCTTAAAAAAAATCGCCTGCCAGAACACGGTACTCGACCAAGGTCGGAATATGAAAAGTGATTTTTATCAGGCGCCGGAATGATAGGGATGCCTGCGAGGATTTCTGTTGATTTTCAAGGCGAGTACAAAGGCGCATTGGGTCATGGTGACGCGTCGCGCATCTGGAAATGGACGGAACGGACAGTCAGCCGTAAGGTCTATTCGATTCGCGGTCCGTAGCTTTCTATTTATATCAATTCAATCCTGGAGATTGCGATGAACGGTATCAAGCTCAACTCAATAATCGCGTTGTTCATTTTTACCCTTGGCCTGGCCGGCGGTTCGGTTTCATGGGCTGAAAAAAGCTTGATGGACAAAGCGAAAGACGCTCTGCCGATCCAGGTGGACGATCCGGGGAATGTCGTTCCGGAAGTTTCGCCGAATTCCGAACCAATGACCACAGGCGTGGCCGCCGGAACCAACTCCTCGTTGGTTGATAGCTTAGTCGGTCAGCTTGGCGTATCACCGGGACAAGCCGAGGGCGGCGCCGGCTCAATTTTTCAATATGCCAAACAGAAGCTCGGAGCGGATAGTTTCCAGGGTATCGCGAACGTTGTTCCCGGTATGGACGGGATGCTTGCCGCCGCGCCGAAAACCGATGTGGCCGGCGGTTTGACCGGGGCGATTGGCGGTGATTCGGCCGCTGGTATGCTCGGGCCTGCATCGGTAATGAACAATTTCCAACAGCTTGGCCTTTCGACCGATATGGTCGGTAAATTTGCTCCGATCGTGGTCGATTATGTGAAGGGTCTGGGCGGACCCGGCGTGGCGAATCTACTGCAAGGTGCTTTGGGCGGATTATAAAACAGCGACAGATGGTTGAAACCCCGGTTAGAGAAGGCCGCAGACCAAAGTAAAGAATTCGTTCCGTAAGGTAACGATATGAATTGGCTTGGTCTGGCGTTCTCGGTCGATGGCTTCGAAGAGGTATCGGCCGGTAATGCTTCCGATAACGAAGCCACCCGTTACAATTCTTTGCGTATGCGGAGTCCAGGCGGGTCAAACATTATCAGTCAACAGGCGGATCTTTTCCACACACGTTTATGACTTTGAGGAATTCATCATGTTGAAAATTTATGGGTTTGACGCTTCCACATGGAGCAATCGGGTGCGCTTTACCGCGAATAGTCTGGGATTGGAATATGACTATATCAGGATCAATCTCCTTGCGGGCGACGGCCAAAGGAACGAATACTTGGCGATTCATCCGGCCGGCAAGGTACCCGCGATCGATGACGACGGATTTGTGCTGTTTGAAAGCGGGGCGATCACGCGCTATCTTGCCGATAAGGAACAATCCAGTCTCTATCCGTCCGATCTGCGGCGGCGGGCGCAAGTCGAGCAATGGACCGAATTTGCGGTGCAACACATCGCCAAGGCAATGGAACGCGTTTTTTTCAACCGCGCTCTCTACAAGTTGATGAACGCACGACAAGACGATAATTCGTTGCGGGAAGGACTGAAGTTTTTAGACCGGTTTCTGCCTATCGTCAATGCTCAACTCGGAAATCACCGGCATTTCGCGATGGACGATCTGACGCTCGCGGATTTTGTGTTGCTCGCGTGGCTGGATCCGGTCGACCTATGCGATGTCGACCTGTCCGTTTACCCGCATATTGCGAACTGGCGGAAGACGCTCATGCAGCAGGATTTTTATACGCGCTGCTACAGCAGCTATCAGGATATGTTCCAGTCGTTCGCGGCCTGAAATTCGGCAAAGTAAAAATTAAACGATTTTTTTATCCCCGGCGGAAACGGTCCGCGAACCAATGATTGGTCAATCTGGAACGTGACTGACTGCCGTGGCAGGTTGACCAGACTGCACCCGAGCGAACTCACTGCGCGTTGTCATTATCGGTGCGCAGCGGTCCTGAAACCGATGCCGTGCGATTCGGGCGTGCAAGCGCTGCGCGCCGGGCGGCGCAGGCATCTGATTTTCTAATCGGCCCAGAACTTCTTTTTGCATCCCTGCGCGGAATCTCCAGTCCCTTTCGCTGGTCTAACGTGCACGGTTGGGAGACCCCCCTCCACGGCCGACTGATAAAGGATCGTTTTGCACGGTCGACTCGCAAAGTCAAACCCCATGCTCAATTTAACGTCCCGCCGGTGTTCCAAGCCGTATCCGACTGCAATACCCAGCGGCCGACCCTCATTCAGTCACATCGCCCGCAACGGCTGGTCCATTATCGGCGCGGCCAGCGGAGTGGGAGCGGCCGATCATGGCTGTGCGCTGGGTCCCGACGCGATCTTCCGATATGGACTGCGGGAGCGCTTGCGCGCCTCCGGTTGCCCGGTTCGCTGGGTCAATACGCTGCGCCCGTCGGCGCCGGGATATCGCATGGATCCGGTCAAAACGGTCGGCCATTTGTGCAACGATCTCGCCGGGACCGTGAGCGTGACCTTGCGGCGCCGGCAGCGCTTCGTCGTGCTCGGCGGGGACCACTCTTGCGCGATAGGGACTTGGAGTGCCGCGTCTGTTTTCGTTCGAAATTGCGGCCCAGTCGGACTCTTGTGGATCGACGCGCATATGGACAGCCATGTGCCGGCGACCAGTCCCGGCGGCGCGATCCACGGAATGCCGGTGGCGTGCCTGTTGGGATATGGAGCGAACCGACTGACGCAATTGATCGACCCCGCGCCAAAACTCCGGCCGCAGCACCTCTGTCTGGTCGGCGTGCGCAGTTTCGAGGCGGCCGAAGCGCGATTGCTCGCCGGGGTCGGCGTGCAGGTTTATTTCATGGACGATATTCGCCGGCGCGCCCGGCGTGGGGACGCCTGTGGCTGATGGCATCGCCGGCCGGGAATTGGTCGCCGCGCTGCCGGGTCTGGCGCAACAACCGGGTTTTTTGGGTATCGAAATCGCCGAGTACAACCCGCTGCACGATCGTACTGATCGTACGGCGCGGCTGGCCTGCGATTTACTGGTGGCCAGTTGTGCTCAAAGCAAAGAGTGCGGTCATGCATCCGATCATCGCGACTGAGCTTGACCGTTGCGCGCACAACTACGCGCCGCTTCCCATCGTGCTTACGCGCGGGGCAGGTTGCTATGTTTGGGATGACCGCGGAATGCGCTACCTGGATATGCTCGGGGCTTATTCCGCGACCAGTTTCGGCCACGCGCATCCGCGATTGCTCCGTGCCTTGCGTGAGCAGGCCGAGCGCCTGGCCGTGGTATCGAGAGCGTTCCATACCGATCGCCTGGGCCCGTTCGTGCAGCGCGCTTGCGAACTCACGCAGTTGGATATGGGTTTGCCCATGAACACCGGCGCCGAGGCGGTGGAGACGGCGCTGAAGGCGGCGCGGAAATGGGGTTATGAAGTCAAAGGCATTGCGCCCGACTGCGCCGAAATAATCGTCTGCGCGGGTAACTTCCATGGGCGCACGACCACGATCATCGGGTTTTCCTCGGAGGCGCAATACCGGCGCGGATTCGGTCCATTCACACCGGGCTTTCGCTCGATCCCGTTCGGCGATGCGGATGCGCTACGCGCCGCCATCAATGCGAACACAGCCGCTTTCCTGGTGGAGCCGATCCAGGGAGAGGGTGGAATCGTCGTGCCGCCTGAAGGTTATCTCGCGTGTTGCGCCGAGCTTTGTCGCGAACACCGGGTACTCTTGTTGTGCGATGAGATCCAGACCGGTCTCGGACGTACCGGCAAACTGCTGTGTTGCGAGCATGAGGGCGTGCAGCCGGACGGGCTGATGCTGGGTAAAGCGCTCGGTGGTGGGTTAGTGCCGGTTTCCATGTTTCTCGCGAAGCGCGAGGTGATGGAGGTATTTCAACCCGGCGATCACGGCAGCACTTTTGGCGGCAACCCGCTCGGGGCCGCCGTGGGGCTGGAAGCGCTGAGTCTCCTGGTGGAGGAGCGCCTGGCCGAGCGCGCGGCGCAGTTGGGCGTCAGACTCCTTGGAAAGCTGGAACGGCTGGACAGCCGCTTGATACGCGGAGTACGCGGCAAGGGTCTGCTGACCGGTATCGAGATCGATCCCGCTCGAATCAAGGGCAAGACTGTCGCCGATCGCTTGGCGGCTAATGGGATCCTGACCAAGGAAACGCATGAAACCGTGATTCGGCTGGCCCCGCCCCTCATCATTACGGAAGCGGAGATCGACCGGGCGGTGGAGCGTGTCGCTGAAACGTTCGAGGAACTGGAACATTCGCGTCGAAGCAACATCGGGCACGCAAAAATCAGTTAAGGACAAGTGTGATTGCCAGCCAGAACGGTCGGGTAACCGCTTCGAAAAAAACGCCGCGGTCCACCCCACCCTGCTCTGCAAGCCGTCATTAAACAGTTAACCGGAATGTTTCTTAAAAAAAAAAGGTAACTACCCCCCCCCCCATAAAAATAAATAAAAAAACACTTGACAGGTTTTTATAGAAAAAATCTCATTTCTTTAGCTTGGCATTCAATCCACTCGGTGAGACCGCTGTAAAGGCGCTGGGATGATTTCTTCGGTGTCAGCTGGTTTGGTGTCAAAAAAGCGTTTTTTGCCCGCTCAAGGACACACCCGTCCGGCGAAAAAACCAATGCTATGATAGGTTTATTCCAAATCTTTATAGCCCTATTGATGGCGAGCCTTGACAAAACCTCGGTAAGAAATGAAAT
>JBGTCG010000096.1:0-6391 GCA_041748915.1 Methylococcales bacterium | reverse complement strand
CGATTCGCCTGAAACCCTCATGGAACCTGCATTTCATCGGGTCTCCTTCGCCAGAAAAATTTGCTGACGAAAAAACACCCGCAAAGCTTTAGCGCACAGGGGCTTCGGCGATTTCATCAACAGATTAAGTGAACGGCTTGCGAAAATCCCAGATACCGGTCCGGTGGATCGATCAAGGCGCGGTTCAGGCATTGGCGGTCTTCAAGGTCCAATCGCGGCTTCAGGCCGGTTTGATCGAAGTCATGATGAAATCGCACGTCAGCGACAGAACCAGTTGGCAGCAAATGCTCAAGGGGCAGTCCGAAAACGTGGATTTGGAAAGCGCGCGTGATCAACTGCTTGATCGGACGATGGGCCGGGTTGAAGAACTTCGCGAACGATTCGGCTATGACTTCCTGGAGATACTGCTGGACGTCGGCCCCTTGTCCATCCAATATCCCGTGATCGAGTACCCGCTGAAAATCAAATCGTTTAGTCTTGATAAATCGTCGGAAATTACCGGCGTTCTGCATGGGATCAAGGGCCAATATTTGATCTTCGACAGCGGCGTGATCAATATCCGGAAATTCGGCGGGTACGTGGTCGATATCGCGAAGCACTGAGATTTCTGCCCGTTCAGCGCACCTGAGGTTGCGCATGCGTCTTTGCCGGAACGCACCGCGGCGCATAAAAAAGGGCTGCGGATGCAGCCCTTGTTCGGCGGGTTCGACAGCGTTGTTTATAACATGTCAATGATCACGTAAAGCACAACGGTCAGGGCCAACCCGCAATGAATAACGCCCGATACGCTGGCCATCGGCCCCATTTTCCCCGCGGCAGGCAAATTGCCGAAGAAAGCAAAGCGTTTTGCGAGTGAACCGTGCGCCGCGTTATATTCGAGAAGCAGAATCACGAACACGGCCAGCAGCGTGGCAATCATTGTGTAGCTCGGATGCGGATAGTGGGTTGATGCGCCCATGAAGAACAGCATCGGAATCGAGAACATGGTATTGGTGCGCGATGCGACGCCCGCGACGGCGAGGCTGCTCCCCGCTTCCGGGATTGCGGCTCCGCCGCCCGCTACCTGTTTCGCCGATGCGATCACAATTTTCTGGTTCGGCCAGATAATCAACCAGACATTCAGGAACATGAGGGTTCCGAGCAAGGCTCCGACATAGATGTCGATCGGCATGCCCGCGCCGCGCATTCCCATGATGCTGACACCGGTCAGGAACGTAAACATGGCGCCCCAGCGAAACCACCACAGGGCCCTTGGCACCAGTTTTTGAATCGCATCGGATTTTGCCCCGGCCTCTGCTTCCTTGAAAAATTCCGTTTGTACAAAATTAAAGTAATAAAGCATACCGATCCAGGTAATGCCCGCCAGGAAGTGCGCCCAGCGTAATAACATTTCAATGCCGATACTCGTGCTGATAATTTCCATTCAAACCTCCTCTTGATTTCGCGATTATTGGGTTCGTTTTAATTTCAATGAGCGTTGCCCGACGTTGTCCTCCACAGCGTGGAATAGTCGCCAACCGACCCGGTTCTGTCAAGCCCGAATCAAACAAACGCGGAAACTTTCAACGGTCGGATAAATAGCGGCTCTCGTCTTCGTAGTATCCGGGAAATCCGACAGCCGCTTTCAGACCCTCGAAATCCAGAATATTCGGCGGCTGCCGTCCCTCGCGAATCGCCTCCAGACAGGATTGCATCGCCAGAATCGAGGCATTCAACAAAGTCAAGGGATAAACCGCGATTTTGTAGCCGATTGCTTCGAGCTGATTTGGCGCAAGATTCGGTGTTTTTCCGAACTCGATCAAATTGGCCATTTTCGGCCCGGCTACCGAGTCACAGTACTGCCTCATTTCCGCTTCGCTCTCCGGGGCTTCTATAAAAGAAATGTCGGCGCCGATTTCAGCAAATCCTCTGGCGCGCGCGATCGCTTCGTCCAAGCCGTGAGTTGCTCTCGCGTCGGTGCGGGCCATGATCAGGATATCGCGGCCTTCATTGCGGCTGTCTACCGCGGCCTGGATCCGGTTGAAGGCGTCGTCGCGACTCACGACGGCCTTGTTCCTGGTATGGCCGCAGCGCTTCGGGGCCAGTTGATCTTCAATCATGATACACGCAAAACCGGCCGCGGCGTAGCCCTGGACAGTCCGCTTCACGTTCAAGGCATTGCCATATCCGGTATCGCCGTCTCCGCAAACCGGTATCGAAATTGCCGAACAGATCTTGCGACCCTGTTCCACCATTTCTCCATAGGAAACCAGCCCGGTGTCGGGTAAACCGAGTTGGCTCCCGGAAACCGCGAAGCCGCTCATGAAAGCCAGGTCGAATCCGGCGGTTTCGATCAGCTTTGCGGAGATTGCATCATGGCAACCGGGCATGATCAAAAGGCCGGGCCTGGCCAGTAATTCTCTTAACTTATCCGCGGGGGATGGCATATAACCGGATCTCCTGTAACCGCCTGTTCATAGCCGGGAAGGCAGCGGCAGCTTCGTCAGGCTGCCGCGAATCCAGGCTTACAGTAACGGGACAATAAGCAAGGCAACGATGTTGATGATTTTGATCATCGGGTTGACGGCCGGACCAGCGGTATCCTTGTACGGATCGCCCACCGTGTCTCCGGTCACGGCGGCTTTATGGGCCTCCGATCCCTTGCCGCCGAGATTGCCGTCTTCGATATATTTTTTGGCGTTGTCCCAGGCCCCGCCGCCGGTAGTCATGGACAAAGCAACGAACAGGCCGGTGATGATCGAACCGATCAATACCCCGCCCAGGGCTTCCTTGCCGAGGGTCAGGCCGACCACCACGGGTACCGCGATCGGCAGCAGGGACGGGACGATCATTTCCTTGATCGCCGCGGCCGTCAAAAGGTCAACGGCCTTGGAATAATCGGGCTTTCCACTGCCGTCCATGATGCCCGGGATTTCCTTGAACTGACGGCGGACTTCCACCACGATCCCACCGGCGGCGCGGCCGACTGCTTCCATCGCGAGGGCGCCGAAGAGGTACGGTACCAGACCACCGATGAACAGACCGATTATTACCATGTGGTCGGACAGATCAAAAGCGATGTTTCCGCCCAAATTCGCGGTGTAATCGGCAAACAATACCAGAGCCGCGAGCCCGGCGGAACCGATTGCATAGCCTTTGGTCACCGCTTTGGTGGTATTCCCGACCGCATCGAGCGGATCGGTGATGTTGCGGATTTCTTCCGGCAGGTTCGCCATTTCGGCGATACCACCCGCATTGTCGGTAATTGGGCCATAGGCGTCCAGCGCAACAATCATTCCCGCCATCGACAGCATCGCGGTCGCGGCGATCGCGAGCCCGAACAATCCCGCCAATTCATAGGCTCCCCAAATACTCGCGCAGACTGCCAGCACCGGCGCCGCGGTTGCTTTTAACGAGACCGCAAGCCCGGCGATGATATTGGTTCCGTGGCCGGTCGTCGAAGCTGCGGCGATGGATCTGACCGGTTTGAACTCGGTGGAAGTGTAATATTCCGTGATTGCGACCATCGCCGCGGTCAGTACCAATCCGATCAGCGACGCCAGATAAACATTGATTGTCGGAACCATGGCATGGTTCACAATCAAAGTGTCGCCCAGCATGATCATCGTGACCGGATAGTACAGTACCGCCGAAAGTCCGCCCGAAACCACGACGCCTTTATAAAGCGCGTTCATGACTCTGCCCTCTTTTTTGACCTTGACGAAATAAGCTCCCGCGATCGAAGTGAAGATGGAAATCGCGCCGAGCACGAGCGGATAAACGATGGCGCCATCGGCCGCGTTTTCGACCAACAGCCCCGCGAGCACCATGGTCGCGATGATCGTAACGGCATAAGTTTCGAACAGATCCGCGGCCATGCCCGCGCAGTCCCCGACATTGTCGCCGACGTTATCCGCAATCACCGCGGGATTCCTCGGATCGTCTTCCGGAATGCCGGCCTCGACTTTACCGACCAGGTCCGCGCCGACATCGGCGCCTTTCGTGAAGATGCCGCCGCCAAGACGCGCGAAAATCGAAATCAGCGAGCCGCCGAAGGCCAGCCCGACCAGTGCATGCAGCGGGTTTTCGGCACCCGCGGCGATCAGCAGCGCATAATAGCCGGCGACGCCGAGAAGTCCCAATCCAACTACGAGCATGCCGGTAATGGCTCCGCCGCGAAACGCGACCTGGAACGCGGCATCGAGCCCCTGGTAGGCGGCCTGTGCGGTTCTGGTATTGGCGCGCACCGAAATATTCATCCCGATGTAACCCGCCGCGCCCGAAAGAACCGCGCCGACTGCGAAACCGAGGGCCGTGGCCCAGTCCAGCGCGAAACCGATGATCAGGAACAGCGTGGCCCCGACATAGCTAATGGTTTTATATTGGCGGTTCAGATAGGCCTGTGCGCCCTGCTGGATCGCGGCTCCAATTTCCTGCATGCGTTGATTCCCGGCCGATCTTGAGTTGATCCAATCGATGGATATCAAACCGTACAGAATTGCGGCGCCGGCCGCGGCAATCGCGAAGGAAACCCCCCAACTGACAACGATACCGATGACCAGTAACAGCGCGATGCTGATAATCGCAATGTTCCGATAATGGCGGTTCTGCATATACCTATACAATGCAATCCCGTGCCGCTTGGATACGGCGTTTAATGTGGCCATGAATTTCCTCCTCTTTGTAATGATGGTGACCGGCGAATCGGTTGTAGGTGGAGCTGGTCTGGCTCCGGGGATCCCTGCCTGGCGCCCCTTTAATCCGCGGAGACTGGTCCGGCGGCTGGCCTCCGGTATGGAACGTCCATCCGATAATCAATTACCATTCCTTTTGGATCGACCGGTCCGGATCGGATGGGCCTGAATTCTAAATCGTGAAAGCAGCCGCGAGTTTCTTTTCGACACCGATGTTCTTCAACGTGATGTACTCCGGCAGGCCGTTCTTGTAAGGCGGATAGTCCTCACCTTCGATCAGGGGGAGTAGGTAATTCCGGCACGCTTCTGTGATCCCGAAGCCATCATGGCTGATATACGCCTTCGGCAATTTCTTTTCGACGTTGGCGACCTCCGCGAGCGCCACCGAACCAATTTCCCACCGATACGGCCTATCCGATGTCCTGACAATCGTGGGCATTTTGGCATTCTCGCCCTGCAAGGCGAGTTCGACCGCGGCCCGACCCATTGCATAGGCTTGTTCGACATCGGTTTTCGAAGCGATATGGCGCGCCGCGCGCTGCAGATAATCGGCAACCGCCCAATGGTATTTATAGCCCAACGATTTCTTTACGAGATTCGCGATGACCGGAGCCGCCCCGCCGAGCTGGGCGTGACCAAAGGCATCGGTTCCGCCGGCTTCGGACAGAAACTTTCGATCGGTTCCCTTGACGCCTTCCGATACGATCACAGAGCAATAGCCATAACTTTTAACGTTCTGTCGAACCCGGTCGATAAATCGGCTTTCATCGAACGGGATTTCCGGGAACAGAATCACCACCGGAATGTCGTATTGGTCATCCGCGGCCAAACCTCCCGCGGCCGCGATCCATCCCGCGTGGCGGCCCATGACCTCGAGGATGAACACCTTCGTAGACGTCGAGCACATCGATGCGACATCGAAGCTGGCTTCCCGCGTGGAAACGGCGACATACTTCGCGACCGAACCGAAACCGGGGCAATTATCGGTGACCGGAAGATCGTTATCCACTGTTTTCGGGATTCCGATACAGGTAACGGGATAGCCGAGCTTCTCGCCGGCCTGGGAGACTTTGTGCGCGGTATCCTGGGAATCACCGCCGCCGTTGTAGAAAAAATATCCGATATCATGCGCCTGGAATACTTCGAGCAGGCGTTGGTATTCGGCCTGGTTTTCGTTCAGCCCTTTGAGTTTGTGCCGGCACGAACCGAATGCGCCGGACGGCGTATACCTGAGCGCGGCGATGGCTGCATCGCTTTCCTGGCTGGTGTCGATCAGGTCTTCGGTCAGCGCGCCGAGAATACCGTTCCGGCCGGCGTAAACCTTGGCGATTCGATCGGGATGTTTCCGCGCGGTCTCGATCAGACCACACGCAGTCGCATTGATAACGGCGGTTACCCCCCCGGATTGAGCGTAAAAGGCGTTTTTCAATTGAAAACCATAGGCATGCATGATGAGCCGCGAATTATAGCATAAGCCTGAAGACAGAACAGACGCCTGTTCGTTGATTCGGCCGAACGCGGAAAGTCAACAAATTGCCGGAAGTTGGCGTGCAGCCGGTCGATGGGGTTAAACGGGCTCCTGATTGGTAAGATGCTTCAGCTATGGCTCAAATCACGTCGTTCCGGCACGGATTGCCGGAACCCAGAAGCCAGGGACGGCCAGCAGTCATTACATCCATGTAGTCTGGATACCGGCAATCCGTGCCGGCATGACGTTG
>JBGTCG010000095.1:0-6421 GCA_041748915.1 Methylococcales bacterium | reverse complement strand
GATTCGCCTGAAACCCTCATGGAACCTGCATTTCATCGGGTCTCCTTCGCCAGAAAAATTTGCTGACGAAAAAACACCCGCAAAGCTTTAGCGCACAGGGGCTTCGGCGATTTCATCAACAGATTAAGTGAACGGCTTGGGATTTATCCAGCACCGGTTCCGGCCGGCCCTGGTCAAGCATCGGAGTCCAGACCTTGCTTTTTCAAAAAACGCAACACCTCGGCCAGACATTCGCGCCGATGCGTGATAAAAGGAATATGCCCCGCTCCCTGGATCACGCAACAATCGATCATGGGATTCAGTTCCAGAAGTGAACGGGAGACACATGCCGGAACCAGTGAGTCCGCTGTTCCAAGTATCGCCAATACCGGCCTGTTCAAAGTCCTGAGCCGCTCGCGCTGATCCGCATGTTTCAAGATCTCGACGCCGGCGCATAAGGCTTCCGGGTCTGGCGGCGCGCATTCATTCAGTCGGGTTTTCAAGGTTCGATAGGTTTCGCGGGACGACTCCATGCCGAAAGTCTGCATATTCAAAAATCGAAGCAGAGCCCTGTGGCAATCCCCGATCAAGTCATGTTTGAACTGATCCAGAACCTCCCTGGTTATTGCTTGGCGCCAATCCGGGTCCCGGCTGAATTTCGGATTGCCCGCGAGCAGCCCGACCGATTTTACGCGCTCCGGAAAAAGTCCGGCCAGGAAAAGCGCCAGGGTTGCGCCGAGCGACCAGCCGATCCAGTGCGCGGCGCCGGGAGCCGATCGCGCCAGCAAGGTTGCGATCGTTTCCGGCGCATAATCATCGATCGGCGCGCTGCGGCCGTGACCGGGCAAATCCACGCAGGTGACCCGATACTCTCGGGCGAGTTCCTCGGCGAATTCGCGCCAGAATCCTCCATGCATGCCCCAGCCATGGACCAATACGACATCCTGCCCCTGGCCCTGGGTTTCCAAATAAACAGGATTGGAGTCCGGTTTCATTTCAGGACCTCACGCAGGCATCCGATAACTCCGTGACCAAACCGTCGATGTGTGATTCATCATGCAACGCCGAAAACGTGATCCGCAGCCGCGCTCTCCCTTCCGGGACCGTGGGCGGCCGGATCGGCATCACGAGGATTCCTTTTCGCCGGAGTCTTTCCGCGATCTCGATCGCACGCCGGCTCTCACCGCAGATCAACGGCTGGATCGGTGTTCGCGAATCGGTGAGTGGAAGGTTGTTTTCCAGAATTCCATTGCGGAAACGCCGGATCAACGAGGAAAGCTTTTCGCGGCGCCAGGATTCCTCGCGCACGAGTTTAAGAGAGGCTCTGGTCGCCTCGGCAAGCGCGGGCGGAATCGCCGTCGTATAGATATAGGTTCGAGCGCGCTGGATCAGGTATTCGATAACCGGCCCGCTGCCCGCAACGAAGGCGCCGAATGTACCAAAGGCCTTTCCGAGCGTTCCGACAAGAACCGTTATATCCGCGGCGTTGAGCCCGAAATGCTCGAGTACCCCGCGCCCCTGATGTCCCAAGACGCCGAGACCATGCGCATCGTCGACCAGCAGGCCCGCGTCCCGCGATTTACAGAGGCGGCTGAGGCCGGGCAAATCCGCAAGATCGCCGTCCATGCTGAAAACCCCATCGGTCACGACCAGCTGCCTGTCGTTGGTTCCGTCCGCGAGGAATCCGGACAGGGCGGTTAAATCCGCGTGAGCGTAACGTTTGAACCGGGCCCCCGATAATAGGCCGCCATCGAGCAGGGAGGCATGATTCAGGCGATCCTCCAAAACCCTCCCGCCCCGGCCGATCAACGCGGAAATCGCGCCGAGATTAGCCATATATCCGGTTGAAAAAAGCAACGTGCGCGCAAACCCCGTGAATTCGGCGAGCTCTTCTTCCAGCGCGTGATGGGCCGCGCGGTGCCCGGTGATCAGATGAGCGGACCCACTGCCGACCCCGTACCGGTCCGCGCCATTTTTAAAAGCCTGGACCACCGCCGGGTGATTCGCGAGTCCGAGATAATCATTGCTGCAAAAATTGATCAGCCGCCGCCCATCGCAATCGACATGAATCCCTTGAGGTCCGTCATGGATTCGCCTGTATCGATACAGGCTCTGTTCTGCGAGCGTGTTCAGCTCATTTTCGAAAACCGGACGGAACATTCAGGAAAATCCAGGCATTCAGGTGGCGACGCCGATCGAGGCTTCGAACGGAAATTTCCTTGCGGACGACCGAGCACAATCCGGGACCGGAAAATTTTTCGTTTAACGACCGGGTTCCGCCATCGACAGCCCGAGCCGTGCGAACAATCGCCGGTCGCGGACTGTGACCGGATTATCGGTTGTTAACAGTTTTTCACCATAGAATATCGAATTCGCGCCCGCAAAAAAACAGAGCGCCTGCATCTCGTCGCTCATATCGGTTCTTCCGGCCGATAAACGGATTCGGGCTTTGGGCATCAGAATTCGTGCGACCGCAATGGTCCGGATAAAGGTCAGGGAATCCAGCTCCGGCGTGCCGTTCAACGGCGTTCCGACGACCTGTACCAGCCGGTTGATCGGAACGCTTTCCGGATGCTCGGGAAGATTCGCAAGCTCTCGCAGCAGACCGGCCCGGTCGTCGTCGCTTTCACCCATGCCCACGATCCCGCCGCAACAAACGTGAATCCCCGCCTCCCGCACCCGTTTCAACGTATCCAGCCGATCCTGATACGTTCGCGTACTGATAATTTCCGAATAATACTCCTCGGACGTGTCCAGATTGTGATTGTAGTAATCGAGCCCCACCTCCTTCAACCGGCGCGTCTGTTCGTCGCTGAGCATTCCGAGCGTTACGCAGGTTTCCATTCCCAATGCCTTGACCCCTTCGATCATTTCGGCGACCCGGTCGAGATCGCGATCCTTCGGACCGCGCCAGGCCGCCCCCATGCAGAACCGCGTCGCGCCCTGCCCTTTCGCCGCCCGTGCGCGCCGTAAAACATCTTCCACCGGCATCAATGCTTCGGGTTTCAGCTCCGTGTGATAGCGCGCGCTTTGCGGGCAGTACGCGCAATCCTCGGGGCAGGCTCCGGTTTTAATGCTCAACAGCTGGCTGATTTGCACCTCGTTCGGATCGAAAAATGTTCTGAAAATACGATGAGCCCGATACAGAAGATCATTCATCGGCAGATCGAACAGGGATCTGACCTCGGATAACGACCAATCGTGCCGAGGCAGGATTGACTCCGAATCCGGGTCAGCCGTGTTGTTGTTGTTTTTTACCGCTTGCACTGTTCACGTTCCAAATGGCAACTGATTCAAACCCATCATTTGATTTTTGCTAGGCTGTAACCAAAGGAAAGGATCATCCCGACTTGCGTTGCGGAAATGGCCCTCCCAATTTTAATTGGTAACCCTGAATCGGTTCGAATGATTAACCAATGGCTAAAGATTATACACAAAACCTTCTATCCGCCAAACTGCCTGGTTTGTGGGGGACCTGGACGGGACGACCTCGATCTATGCGTTCCGTGCGCGGCATCCCTGCCCTATAACCGGTTTTGTTGCCGGCTCTGCGCTGTCCGCTTGCCGGATCAGCCCGGGGCGGATCTATGCGGAAAATGCTCCCTTAAAAAACCTCATTATGATTCGGCCTACTCAATGTTTGAATACCTGGAGCCGGTCCGCTACCTGATTCGATCACTCAAATTTAACTCGAACTACGCCAGCGCGCGCCTGCTCGGATTGCTGATGGCCGAACACCTTCGCTCGGTTGACGCCCCACTGCCGGAACTGATCATTCCGGTTCCGTTGCACCCCAATCGATTCAAGCAGCGCGGCTTCAATCAATCGATCGAACTCGCCCGGCCGATCTCGAATACCTTCGGCATCCCGATTTCCTTGAGTGTTTGCATTCGTCGCCGCGATACGGCCCCGCAAGTCGGCCTGATCTCGGCGCAGCGGCGGAAAAACGTAAAAAATGCGTTTGCAACGACCCGCCCGGTCGTTAAAAAGCACGTCGCGATTTTCGATGATGTCATCACAACCGGATGCACGGTCAATGAAATAGCCAGGCGATTGCGGCAAAGCGGAGCCGAAATCATCGATGTCTGGAGCATCGCGAGGGCCAGTCTGACCGGCTGAAAATACCGATCGCGACGACCTTGCTCCTTACTGGAACCCATCGTTATCGTGTGTCTGCCCATAGGCCGGGTAGCAATCTCTTTGTTGAACGTGCGAAGTTACTCGCACATTCATTTTGCTATGCGCGAATAATTAGCACCGATCGAGAATACGGATTCAGGTAAGATGGATTTTGTATGATTAGCCCGGTCGGGCTGACACTAATCACGGTCTTCAATTCGGAGGGGCATTGAAATTCATCACGATAAAATCCCTGGTCGGCCTCGCAGCCGCATGCCTGTCGATCAATCCCGCGCTGTTTGCAAAAGAAGTCGGAGGAATAGCGATTCCGGAAAACCTGAAACTCGGACCCGAGTCCACCGAACTCGTGCTAAACGGCGCCGGAGTACGCAAGAAGTTTTTCCAGAAGATCTACGTGGCAGGGTTATATCTGTCTAAGCGCGCGGATTCGGTGGAAGAAGTTCTTGCAATGCCCGGATACAAGCGTATATCGATGCATTTCATTTACAGTGAAGTCAGCCAAGACAAAATCGTCGATGCCTGGAACGAGGGTTTGGAAAATAATCAGGACGCGGCGTCGTTGACATCGCTACGCCCACGTCTGGAAGCATTCAACCGGTATTTTGAGACCATGCACGCGGGCGATGAAATCCTGCTCGATTATTTCCCGGACGAAGGCACGAAAGTGTGTCGCTACCTCGTGAAAGATTTTGGGACATCCAAGTCACCAAAATCGACTCGCCTACGCGACCACCATTGGGCCCCGGCCGCCCTGCGCCCGCGCCGCTTCGCCACACCATCGCACGCTCGGCGCAGGCTACGCACCGCTCCCACAAATGGCTGGACGGCGTTTCGGATGTAATTTTGGATCCCCTCTGGCGCTAGCGCACGACGGGTATCCAAAATTACCTACGCCTACCGGGGACTACCAGCCCTCGCGTTCGCTCTCCATGGCTGGCAGCGGGAGCCGACGCGCCGCCCGCGGCGCGGCTCATTCGCAACGTTAGGCACCGCATTGCGATCGGTCAAGCGGAACGGTTCACTGTTAGGATAGTCAGCACAGAAAGGGGTTTACATGCTTACACGTCTAATCGTTAGTTTTTACTCTGGTCTCATTGAGATTGCGCTTTGGCTATTTATCGCAGGCGGTGGATATTGGGGGTACATGAATGGGGAATCAGTGGGAGGACTACTCGGTGGGACTTTGGGAGCGTTCGTCGTCGCGATGATCGTTTTTGGCCCAGCCCTGATGTTAGATGACATCCGAAAGTCACTACGGAACATTGAACGAAATGAAACCAATGTCGTATCGACTACCCCAACTGCAGTAGAACCATCTGTTATAGGATCCAGCGGCAAATACCAGGAACAGAGTGGAACCGATTCCGTATCGAAAACTCAAAATGGAATTGAACCGGCTATCCTAGGTTCTGGCAAGACTGACCAGATAAAAAAGATTTTTGATCCATTTAGTGAACGTTTCAATGTGGAAGACGAGACAGGTCGTCTAATTCTAGCCATCAGAACCAACCCAGAATACTCATTAAATGAAAAAATACGTCTGATTGAGTTATTGGGCGGACAGTTTTGCTGGGAAACGAAAGGATTTTTTTCTACGCCTTGCCGGGTTGTTATGGTTAATTTTAATCGCGTTTTTTCGAGCAAAAAGGACTTTGAAAATTGGGTTAGTAATGAATTAGTAAAGAAACTAGCTCTATCCGAATAAGTGACGGTGGAAGATCATAAATTTTATATTTCACACAACAAAGTGGCGAAGATAAACGCGCCGCAAGCGACGCGTTTCTTAGATTCGGCTCAGATTCTATTTTGTCTTCTATTAGATTCTATCCTTAACAAAATTGAGAAAGGCAAAAAAGCAAGGAAATAACGTATGCTTTCGAAAATGATTGTGAATTTCTTCCAAATCTTGATTGAGATAGCGCTTTGGTTATCTCTTCTGACTTTTGTAATCTTAGGATGGAAGATGCGATCCGGTGGATTATTTGGAGGCGAAATTATGGGTTTGAAAGGTGCAATCATAGGGGCAGTAGTATGGCTTATCATTGCAGTCGTATTCTTTGGTATATCCTTGGTGCTTGGAGATATTCGGGAGAGAGTCAAAAACATCCAGTCATCGAAATAACGAGCGTGAAAGGAGTTGAGTCTAGTAATCGTGCGTCCGGCCTAACGAATAAGGTTAGATTGTGCGAGTGAAACGAGCCACAATCTAAGCCGTTTGTTGGACGAGCCCGGCTCATAAAATTTTGATTGGTAAATTTGGGAAGTTACCGCTTGACAACGGGCGGTGGTCAAGGTATTTAGA
>JBGTCG010000094.1:0-1858 GCA_041748915.1 Methylococcales bacterium | reverse complement strand
GATTCGCCTGAAACCCTCATGGAACCTGCATTTCATCGGGTCTCCTTCGCCAGAAAAATTTGCTGACGAAAAAACACCCGCAAAGCTTTAGCGCACAGGGGCTTCGGCGATTTCATCAACAGATTAAGTGAACGGCTTGGGTCTTCCCCAAATAGGTATTCGCCAGCGCATGGAGTGCCTGCTCATCGAATTCGTAGGTCAATTGCGGGATGTCGCCATCGTCCGGTTCGACGCTTATTTTGATCAGACTTTTGAGATGCTGGCGTTTCAACAGTTCCTGGCATTGCTTTTCCACCGACGCCCTCGTCGGGGCTCGACCACCCTGAATCAGGCCATGGCTGCGATCCAGCAAGCGTTGCTGTAAGGCGCCCAAGCCCTCCAAGGCTTTTTCGAGATCGTTCTGCAAGGTCAACCATTGCGCGTGAAATAATTTCGGATTGTACGTCATGACTAAAGTTCTTTCCTGGCCGCCGATCTTGCGGGTTAGCCTGAAGGCCTTGGCGCCTTGCCAACACTCACCCTCCAGAACTTGAAACCGTACATCGTCATTACCCACCCGCATCAGGTCTTTATGTCCATCCAACTTGATCGAGCCTGCCCAAAATGCAGGCCGAGGGGATCCAGTAAAGCGAAATTCTCCGAGCTGTGGTTGCCCTGGTCGAAAACCACCGTCAACGCCCGGGTGGACGCATCGGCTCCGGAAATCTCGCGGAACCACTCGTGAAAACGCCTGATCATTGCGCTGAATTGCTTGGCATCGTTGCGGTTGCCCTCGTAGCGTTCATAGTACAGCGGCAACTGACCGTCGCTGCAACCAAACAGCGCATAGCTCACTTGGCGCAGATTGGTTCTGCCTTGCTTGTTTTTACCGCGTCGGGCAATTTGACAGCGGGCATTGAAGGTATCAATGAAGGTATAGAAATTGGTCCCGGCAGAGGACACCGAGGATAGGTCGATCTTCTCGCGCCGGATAACACCCTGAAGGAGTATTCGCCAGATGGAAGTTGCCGTGGATTCATCGATTTTGTCTGCCTATGATCCCAAAATCGTTGCGAACTCAGCGCGGCAGCGCCGACTTCCGGCATTTCCCGCAACCAAGCGGTTTGCGCAAACCACTCCCATATCGACCGCTTTGAACACGGGGAAACGCCACGATTGATCGCTGCGATTGCCAGGTACTGACCGATGGAAAGGCCCTGCCTTCTCTTCGGGCATAGTTTATCTACCTCATGGATGAAATGAGCGCGTGTACATTCTTTCCAGAAAGCCATCGGCAAGCCCCATTCGAAAACCTCGGCAGTCCGCGGCGAAGGCCCGCCTCCGGTCATCGTCTCGACAATATGCTCCAACGAGCCCAAGTATTTCTGCCACAGTCGACGGCACTTACCGTCTTTCCAACCCCATTTCGAATAATAGTAGTAGGTTCGGCCGTTAATCCGCTTGGTTTCAAGTCGTTCCATTCCCACCCCCATGATCATTTTATTTGAGGGGATAGATTACGAAAATGAAAGACGAAATATCGTGATTATAAGGCTTATACCGGGTATATTTTTTAGGGGATAGGATGGACCAGCGGCAACGTGCTGTTTTTATTGAATTAATACGGAATCCAGGATCATAACTAGGAAACTCGGGCTAGCGGTTTCTTCTTACGCGTTTTACGCTGCCCTAAACCGTGCTTCTTTAATAATTTGCGAACCGTAGGTCGACTCGCCGGTGTTCCCCTATCAGCCAAGCGACGACTGATCTCACGGCGTGAGAGATTGGTCCATAACACGCCATCACGCATCGGATCGCCCGCTGTAAACTCCGTCAGCAGGTTGAGGAAGTTTTCCTCTAACCTCGGTTTATGCTCTAT
>JBGTCG010000093.1:0-19156 GCA_041748915.1 Methylococcales bacterium | reverse complement strand
CTTGCGGAATATTCCTCCGCCTCGTCCGAAAACCATCTGTTCAATCCCCTGAATACCTTTTCAAGAAACCCATCTTGATACTCAGAACCCGCCTCCCCTAATATTTAGTTCGGATCGCTACGAACTCACGGAAACAGGAATTCGTCAAATAGGGAGCGGTTAAGGACCAGTGAAGGTTTTTGCAGTTGCCAGGTATAGGCGATCAATCCAGCGACCAGGACGGGAAACAGTGCGCGAGAACGATTCGGCTAGAATAAGGGCCGGTCGGGTGAAACTGGTTCCAGGGCTGTGACTATCAGTTGCGTAATCCCCCCTTTGCGTTCGCCGCTGGTTAAGCCCGCGAGAACACCGGTGGGTACCCAACCAACGCGCTTATTCCCAGGTTTCTCTCCGGAGATCGGCGACATTACGGTTTTCCTGCGTCGCTTATTCGGAGCTCAAGTTTTTTTCTGCTCGATTTTTTTCCAAATCCCGCCGCTGGAAAAACAGTTCCAACCCCATTTCAGCCAATTCAACAACGACACCGCCAGCCAGAGCGACCAGGCCAGCATCAACACCCGATAGGCCGTCAAAGGTGCGGATACCACCGTCGCCTGGGGCAGGATCGGCTGGCTGCGATCCTGATACCAAATCAATCCAAGCGAGGAAGACTGATTGCCACTGACCTGCATCTCGGGGGAACCCAGCAAGCCCTGATGGATGGCCAGGAACAATAAGCCTAATGCTACCGGAGTGAGCAGGGTAATGCCAATTTGCGTCGCGTTGAAGGCACGCCGGTTTGGTAATGGATGGGCATACCGGTAACCCAGGATGATTAACCAGGCAATCACGAGCAATGCCGCCGCGACCGGAATTTGGCTTAGGCCGGCCAGCAGTAAAAACCATTGCCAGTGCTTCAGCGGCGTCAACGGTATCTTGCCGAGTGCGTAAGAGAACACGAGGATAACGAACAGTAAGCCCCAGAACAGCACAGCGGGGCCTACTGAAGGACCGTAAGTCAACAGAATCCAGCGATCCCGGCCCAAATCAACATTCAGGGTCGTGTTCACGCTTTCGCTGCCTAGATTCAATTCGGGCGTCGTCAACACCAGAGCAATCGGTATCGGCTCCCGCCAGTTGATTAGGAATTCCTGATTTCCCGGCTTGACCGGCAGAGTAACCTGGCGTCCCAGCTGCCGGATCGGTTGAGCCCGCTGATCGATCAGGACCGATTGCAGGATCGCCTGCTCGGGCAGCGTGATATCATGCTGGGTGCCCTGTGAACTTCGTAGGGTCAGGTTTATTTCCGCTTCCCGGATTCTGTTGCCGGGACTCACGTGCAAACGGGCATTATCGATAGTCAATGTTCGGCCGGGGATGGCCTGTGGTCTTTCGAGCGTCAAGGTGACCACTTCTCCGGGCCAGGGTCGCCATTCCGGCAGCCAGCGTCCGTGTTGATCCTGATGGTGCACCACAGCGATGCCCTCGCTTTGCATATGCCAGATCGGGCTGATATCGGCGCGCCAAAACTCGGTCCATTGTCCGGTTTTCGCGGCCTCGAGACGTATCGCCGGGACCGGTTCCAGCACCGACCGCCATTGCAGCACTTCCTGTCCGGGCTGCATATTTACCTGTACTTTGCCCTCTCTGACCCGAATCCCGGCGGTGGTCACGGATTCGCCGGGCACCAGCGGAACATCCAGCACCACGGCGGCGCCGGGTGGAGTGGCCCGCACAACACGGGTATCCACGCGCCAATCCAGGCCCAATTGCAAGGTCCGTTCGACACGGACAAAGGGCGGCAGGCTTTCGGAGCCCATTCCCGACGCAATGCCCGGCGCGTGATCGCCGGACTGGCGGGTGAACTGTAATTGCCCGTCCGGGCTTCTGTTTTCATGGCTGCCTTCGATCAGCCAACCCTCCGCCCTGAATTCGATACGGTGCGGATTCAGTGGGAGCGACAGGGAAAATCGATCCACGGACGGAGTCATGCCGCGTAACTGCACGACATACCGGCCCGGATCAAGATTCATCCACAGGACGCCGGCCGGGTCACGGTAAAGCGCCTCGGCTTTTTTGTTTTCGACGGCCACACTGTTCGGTACCCATTGCTGTGCTTCGCCGGGCAGCGGAAATGCAACCCTTTCCTGAAGTTCGGCCTGTAATTCGATCATCAGTTCATTCGGCTGAATATTCAAGGCCATGTGCGAGATTTGCGCGCAGGACGGCTCGCAATCGGGTGCCTGCAATAACCGGGACTTCAGTTCCTTGAGCAAATCGGGATCGGGAAACGCGGCCTCGGCCGGGTGTCCGGTCATGGCGGACAAGAACACGACTGCAATTCGCGGCAAGCCACCGTTCAGCCGGAATTTTTCCCTGGTGATCCCGAGCATGATCAACGCCAGGACCATTGCCATCAGCGCGCGCACGAAATTGAGGGATCTCGTGAGTCCGGGACTCGAATACCAGAAACGAATGTTCTGTTCGCTGTCGACCGGACCGTTCCAGGATAATTGAATGGTTGTCCATTGCCATTGCGGCAAACCTGGACCGGTCTGCACATTGGCATTGGGATCGGTGCGGTTCCAGGTTCCAGGTTCCATGGATTCGGATGAATCCAAGGGAATTTGATCGTTGCGTTCAAAAATTTCACCGGCCGGTCCAGGCGCGGCCTGCTTCTCCAAGGCCGGCGCGGAAAGCGAAAAGTTTGTGAACCGCCGAAGATCCGAAGAGACGGCCGAACCGATCGGCTGCCACGGCTTTTCCAGTTGCGGATACAATCCAATTCGAATCTGATCGATCAAAAACGGAACCAGAATCACGAGCAACACAACCCAACTCGCATTCCGGTAAAATGCTACCAGCCGATGCAACCGCCCTTGCGGCAGCAAGCGTACTAAGGCCAGCGCGGCCAGTAAATTTAACCAGATCAGCTTTGGCGCATCAGGTTCATGCCAGATCAGCCCCAACGTCAATAACGCGAAAGCACCCAGGCAAACGTTCCACAAGCGGCCGATTGCAAGGGCAGCAATCAACACCAGGAACAAATCCAGCAAGGTCCAGCGTGAAATCCAGCTATCCGGAACCTGATCAATCCCGCTGGCCGCGAACAATCGCCATCCGGGGGGCAAATTCAATGTCGCCCGGACCGGATGGAATGTTTGGTCCCACCCGACCGCATTGATCTTCGCAATGGATTCGGTGATCCGGCCGTCCGCGCTCACGTTCAGCTCGCCCTTGCGCACTTCGATTCCGTTCTGGCCCGAATCCGGCCGGCGGGTAATCAACTGATCGCGACCGTCGAGGCTCACCTTTCCCAATTGTGTCTGCGGTAACGCGTTCAAACGCCAGGATCGGGTCATCGTGCCGTTGATCTTGTCGTTGACGGTATAGCCCTTGCCGTCAAAATCCAGCCACAGTATTCGCTCGATGCCCAACCGGTCGGGTTCGGGTTCCGGATCGCCACGGCGAATGACCTTGAACTTCATCGTATCGCCCTGCTCGAGGCGAAACGCGGGCAGCGGTTTCCAGTCCTCGGGCAGATTCGTCAGTTGTGCATCGATCGCGCGTACATTTTCGATTTCAACCAGACGCAGATGCGGGCGTGCCTCAAATACCCAGATTTCCTGCTGCGGCCAGGCTGGATCGCGGCGCTTCAGATTCAGTTGCTCGACCGGGCCGGCATGGCGGCTTAGAAGATCGATCCGCCAACTGCCTGGACGCAGTTGCAACAATAAACTACCGTCCGGTTCGATGCGCGCCGGCAACGGACTCGTAAGACGCATCGGAATAAAATTCTCCGACAACGGCGGGATTAGTTTCAATTCCCGTTGTTTACCAGCCACCTGCAGTTCCAAATGGGTCAGGATCCGCATCGGCACGTCGTCATCAATGCGGCGGAAAACCTGCAATTCGAGCGCATCCTCGATACCCTGCTTGACATCCCCGCCTTTGAGCCATATTTGACCCTGTTTAACCAGAGGAAAATCGATGGCTTTCCCATTCACCTTCAACGCAATCAAACCGGTATCTTCGGGTATCGGCAGATTATCCGGGATAAAATCCCAGGAAAAACTGCCGCGGATGGTGAAATTTCCCGGCTTTAACTTGATAAAGGGCTTGCCCTGTTTTTCCATCACCGGCGTTGGCTTCTGATTGACCGATACAGTCATCGGCCAGACTCTCGAATCTCCAGGCAACTGGATCCAGCTATCCGCATATACCTTCCAGTCGAACGCGAATTCAGCGGACCGCTCATCCAGGTCCAGTGTTAACCGGCTCGGCCAGCTGCAACGCTTCTGCTTGAAACTGTTGTAAAGAAAAGGGCAGCGATAATCCGAATCGTCCAGCAGTACCCAGTCGATCCAGGGCCGCAACGGTTCGGGTACGCGATCCGGTGGCAGCGGATTACCATGAACGGCGCTCGAAAGAAGCAAAATCGTGATGATCAGAAGACATTGGGTGTTTTTCATGCGTCCCCCCCTTGTGGGTTCATTGCCGCTATTATATTGCGCCCCGATCGGCGCTTCTTCGGACATTAGCCACGATCTTTCCACCGGTGAGAGGTGAAGGTCCATCGTGGCATGAAGACCGGGCGCCGGCCGGAACCGATGATTACCGGCCGGCAAACGACCGGTCGCGGTCGGGTCTGCGTATATTGAATGACGCGGCCACCCGGTACGTGCCGATCATTTCATCGATGAATAATCGAATTCGGCGAGAATTTTTTCGTAACTTCCGTCAGCTTTCATGGCGCGAATTGCCTTATTGAAATCCGCGATGATTTTTTTGTGGTCGGGATTGGAACGGCTGACCGCGATGTGAGTTCCGCGGCGGATTAAGGATTTTGGCAGTATTTCCAGATCCTTGACGCTGCTCTTCATAAATTCATCGAGGGCGTAGCGGATTTTGCGCTCATCCTCCAATGTCAGGTCAATTTCGCCGAGCGAGAGTTTAAGGAGATTTTGCAACAGATAATTTTGCGGCAACCTGATAAATCTCCGGGACTTCAAGAATTCGTCATCGTAGGCGTAGCCTTCCAGGGTTCCGATCATCAATCCGTCTAGGTCGTTCAACGACTCAAATTTGATTTCCCGGTCGAGTTTACGTTTTATGAATTTGATTTCTTGATACAAATACGGATCGCTAAACTCGAGTTCCCGTGCTCGATCAGCCGTATACCAAATCGAACCGACAACGTCATAAACGCCGATTTCAACTCCTTCATAGGCCCTGGGCCAGCTTTCGAACGAGAACGATACCTGATAACCGGCCCTCTCGAACGCCGATTTAACGATCTTTGCCGAAAGTCCCTGACCGGGCATTTTCCGGCTGATGTAGGGTGCTTCTTCCTTGGCGACGATGGTCAGCGCGGAAACTTCGCCCGATGACCACAAGAATCCCCAAATAAACAGGACTACGACCGGGTGTTTCATTTTCGTACCTTGGCTGGATTATCTTTATCCGTTCGCGATTCAATTCAAGCCGCACATGCCGCCGCCACAGGCGCCGGCCCCGCATGGAGAGCCGCGGGTTCTCCATGGCTGGAGCTTTTCACGACCTGGCCGCCCGTCGCAAGCCGGGCCACGGGCGAATCCAGCGCAATGTCACCCGGGTCCATGCCGGTATGCTCGCACAATTCTCCCCAAGTGCTTAACGATTCTTTCATGCGGTGTTTAACCTCGAACAGGTCGCCCGTTACGTTGCAGCGATAATCATTGGTAGGCATAAAGATTCTCCTTTTGGTCTCAAAAGCGTTGGATAACGATTGCCGGATTCTCGAACTGGTCGTGCTGACACGCACGGATTCGTCAATCCATTCAATTCAAGCGCAAATTCTGGAATACGAATTTTCTTTCGTCAAATCCCGTATTCGAAATTGGGATGGTTTGACCTTGCGGATCAATCCGATTTGTTCAGCAGGCGCTGATTCCCGGTTTTTTTCCTTGATCTGGTACACCCTGGTCCTCGCGATTGGCGGCTTGCTAACGATTGGATCGATGATCGGTTATATCCTGGCGATCTTATCCGCTATGGTTTTGATCTATCGGGTATTTCGCGGCTGGAGTCAGTGGAATATCAACGCGCCCATTGAGCAATCGATCGTTTGAGGAAACGCCGAATAAATCCATCCTTGGGTTACCAGTGTTTGCAACCCAAGATGCGATTGGGTTCTCACCAAATCAAACGCTGATAGCGTAGATTCTGGCCGCGGATCCCTGCACCTAGGGAAGCTCCGATTTAATTAGAGCTTCCCCAAGCGGTTGCAAATGCTGGCCATGCGCACGTGAAAGGGACAGGTCGGCGTGAAGTTGATCGTTTCCGCGAGTACTATCGTATCTAAAAACGCCGTGTTAGAATCCCTCGTGTAAAGGAAACAGGATAAGTAAGCCGGCTGGTGTTGTTTTCTATAATAATCAATTAAGAAACCGCAATGTTAGTACCATCCAGGATAGAGGCTGCCTATTTCGGCGCTGGCGCGGTTGGGAAAGGCCTGTTGTGTGCAATTTTATTCAACGCCTGCGCCGGCCAACCGCTCGAAAAAGCACCCGTCGCGACAAAAAAGAGCTGCGATCGGCTGCGCCAGGTTATCGCCGACTATCCGTCGCAATTCGCCTCATTCAGGCGTGGCGCTCCGTCCAGCAATCCCTGGCAAAATGCAAATATCTGGAAGGCGACTCCTTTGTATCCGGGAACCGATTGTCAAGTTTTGGGCTGGGCCAAGGGTCGATCGGATTACTTCTGCCAGTGGAAGGAGTCCGATCAAGAAGCAGCCCTCACCGCCTATGAACGCTACACGCCGGAAATTCGCAGCTGCCTTGGCGACGAATGGAAAATTTCCGAACCTCAAGCCAAAACCGGCAAGGAAACGATGTTCCGAAGTCAATCGACCAAGGCCGTAGTTTCCATCCGCTTCTTTCAGGACACTCGCCGACCTTTCTCGAAGCCCTGGTATACGTCGATGGTTGTGGGCGATCAGGTCGCAACGGCAGAGAACTGATCAGAAAGCGAGCGGGCCGGAAAATTTCGACCGGATGCCGGAAAACGCATACCGCCCGCGTGCGGTTGGGGCGCTACTCATTCACCCATGTCCGGGCCGCTTCGACGGACGTGACGCACACTCATTCGCTCCATCGAATTGCGGTTTTTGGAGTTCAGCCAGGACCGCGGTTGGACGCGATAACCCGCTGAAAACCGGGTACCCGCGCCCGACTGGATTGCTATAATTTTTCCGGAGCATTAAATTCAGCCGATGAGTCCGCTTATTATTATTCTTTATCCGTTGTTTTCGGTCGTTTTAGCGGCCGCAGTCTTCTGCGTCTCCGAGGCCGCCCCGTTGTATCGATGGGTTGACGAGGATGGCCGTATCCATTATGCGGATACGGTTCCGCCGCAACATTCAAAATACCGCCGCGACAAGCTCAACGACCAGGGTCTTACTGTTGACGTTGTTGAAGAAAGTAAAACCGAGGAGGAGCATGTTCGTGAAAAGAAACTGGAAGAACTACGTTCCGCAACGCACCGACTGCTTCAGGAGCAACTCGCCGGGGATCGCACTCTGCTTCGAACCTTTCGCAGCGAAGAGGAAATCAGAAAGACGTTAAACGCCAAATTGAACGCTCTTGAATTTACCGAATCAGCAACGCGTGCGAATATTGAGAAACTGGAATCCCAGTTGGACGCGGAGGAAAAAGTGGCCGCGGATTTCGAAACGAACGGAAGAGCGGTCCCGGAACCGGAGGTCAAGAAGATTCTTGCTTACCGCGAACAAATCGCATCCAATTACGAGAAAATACGCGAATTGGAAAATCAAAAATGGAAACTTCGCGATCAATTCGCCGCCAATCTCAAACGATTTGAAGCCTTAACGCAGGGGCGCCAAAATTCGCCTGGAATAGAACGAAATCAGTCGTTTTCGACGGCGGCCGGGCTTAGCGACGTGGCAGTTCTCGGCATAACCGATTGCCCGAACGAACGGATATGCGGAAAGACTTGGGACCTTGCCAGAAACTATCTGGTTCAGCATTCGAGCACCAATATTCTGCTCGATACTGATCTGCTAATTTTGACGTCCGCACCCGAAAACGACAATGACCTCGCGCTTTCGCTCGCGAAAATACAAAAAAGAGATAATCCCGGTGCGCAGCTTTTTCTCGCGTTTCGATGCAACCAAAACGGCGCCGGTGAGGAACTCTGTCCCAGAGAACAGTTACGGGATATCCTGGCCGGCTTTCGGCAATACGTCACAGACGGCCTGCAAACCGACGCGGAATAGGATTTTGCGCGGGCGCCAGAATCTTGAGAACCGCTGGATAAATCGATCCTGGATTTCTAAGGAAACGCTGAATAAATCCATCCTGGATTTCTCAGCGGTCGGCAACCCTGCCAATGCGATTCGGAGTTGCCTCACAAAATCAGACGCTTACAACGTCCGAGTTTGGCAATGCATCCCTGCACTGCGGGAAGCTCTAAATTAATCAGCGCTTCCCTAAGCGCCCGGCAAACACGAATACGATTTGGGGTCGAGGGAAGCTCTGCTTCAATCAGAGCTTTCTTAACGGGTGACGAGCAGGGTCCCTACGCCCTGGTCGGTAAGCAGCTCCAATAACACCGCGTGTTTGGTGCGGCCGTCGATGATATGAGCGGATTTTACGCCTCCCCTCAGCGCTTCCACAGCGCAATGGGTTTTGGGAATCATGCCGCCCGCGATCGTGCCGTTGGCAATCAGGGCGTCGATTTCGGCGAGCGATATGCCGGTCAGAAGATTGCCGTCGCGGTCGAGGATACCGGGCGTGTTGGTCAATAAAATCAATTTCTCCGCTTTAAGCTGCTCCGCGACTTTCCCGGCGACCAGATCGGCATTGATGTTGTAGGAAAGGCCATCCGCACCAACTCCAATCGGCGCAATGACCGGAATGAAATCGCTGTCGCCGAGCAGTTTTACGATCTCGGGATCGATGCTGGTGACTTCCCCGACCTGACCGAGGTCCACGTGCGCAATTTGACCCGAGTGAGGATTCGCAGATTGCAACTGAATCTTCCGCGCCCGGATGAAATCGCCGTCCTTCCCGGTCAATCCGACCGCGCGACCGCCATGTCGGTTGATCAGATTGACAATTTCTTTGTTGACCAGACCGCCCAAAACCATTTCGACGACATCCATGGTTTCCTGGTCGGTTACGCGTAAGCCCCCCACGAATTCGCTGTCCTTGCCGAGCCGTTCGAGCAGTCTGCCGATTTGCGGTCCGCCTCCATGAACAACGACCGGTTTCAGGCCGACCAGTTTCATGAGCACGATATCGCGGGCGAAACTGCTTTTGAGTTCTTCATCGATCATCGCGTTGCCGCCGTATTTGATCACGATGGTCTTGTTCTGAAATTTGCGGATATACGGTAGTGCCTCGGTCAGAACCCGGGCGATCTCCAACGCGTTATCTTGTTGTATGCTTGCTTGCCTGGCCATTCGATTAAAACGGTAACTGGATGTCGGTCTTTACGCGGGTCATCGCGACCCGGAATTTTTTTTGTATGGCTCTCAGTGCCGCTGGGCTTTCGGCTTCGAAACGAATCACCAGCGAAGGTGTCGTATTCGACGCGCGAACCAGCCCCCAACCCTCCGGATAGTCGGCGCGCAGCCCATCGATATCGGTAATCGTCGCGTCGGCAAACGGTTTCGATTCCAGCAGTTTTTCGACAAAACTGAAATTTTCTCCTTCTTCCAGCGGCACGTTAAGTTCCGGCGTACTCGCGCTGTCCGGTAGATCCTTGAAAATTTCACTGCTGGGTCGCGGGTCCGCGGCAAGAATCTCGAGCAGCCTCGCGGCGGCATACAGCCCATCGTCGAAGCCGAACCAGCGTTCCTTGAAAAAAATGTGGCCGCTCATCTCGCCGGCCAGGACCGCCCCGGTTTCCTTCATTTTCGCCTTGATCAGCGAGTGGCCGGTTTTCCACATCAGAGGCCTTCCTCCATTGCTGACAATTTCTCTGGCCAGGTTTCTGGAGCATTTGACGTCGAAAATAATATCCGCGCCCGGCTGTCTGGACAAAACGTCCGCGGCAAACAGCATCATCAGACGGTCGGGCCAAATAATTTTCCCCGACGAATCCACCACGCCCAACCGGTCTCCATCGCCGTCGAAAGCGATTCCGAGGTCCGCGTGTTCGGTTTGGACTCTGGCGATCAGATCCCGCATATTTTCGGGTTTGCCGGGGTCCGGGTGATGATTCGGGAAATTGCCGTCCACGTCGCAATAGAGCTCAATCACCTCGCAGCCCAATGCGCGGAAGAGTGCTGGAGCCAGTCTGCCGGCCACCCCATTGCCGCAGTCCACCACAATTGTTTGCGGACAGCCGATCTGTACGTCGTTAATGATCGTACCGATGTAATCCGGGATCAGATCCCGGCTTTCGAGCGCCCCGTGGCCATTACGGAAATCCGTATCTTCGATACGGCGCAGCAATTTTTGAATGCCGTGACCGGAAAGGGTATCGCCATCGATCACCATTTTGAGTCCGTTATAACCTGGCGGATTGTGACTGCCGGTCACCATCACGCCGCTGCGGCTTGCCAGGCAGTGGGTTGAAAAATACAAAACCGGGGTCGGGACCATGCCCAGATCGACTACGTTACAACCTGTAGTCTGTAAACCCGTTGCCAGAGCCTGACTCAAGCGCGGGCTCGACAACCGGCCGTCACGCGCAATCATCACGGTTTCCTGTCCGCAATCCAGGGCTTCGCTTCCGAGCGCCTTGCCGATCAGGGTAACGGTATCGTCGGTCAGGCTGTCGTCAACAATTCCGCGGATATCATAGGCGCGGAAGATCGCCTTCGGAAGCCGGGCCTGGTTTTTCAACTCGAAATCCCAATCCGCAGATAAATCCGGCGCGAAATCCTCAAAGGATTCACTGATCAGAACATCGGAAGCACTTTGAATCGGGGTTGGCGTATAGTTCTTCGCAACACTTTCGCGTTTAACCTGCGCCATCTTGGCGATCAACTTTTCGAAGTCGTTGATCCGAACCGGGTAATTACCCTGGATCTTACCCGCCATTAGCGCCCGGGTGAAGGCGATGATAGTATCCATATCTTCGGCAAGCGCATCTGCGAACCGGCGTTTGGCGATCACGAGGGCGCCTGCGGTCAGTATCAGCGTGGTCAAGCTTACCAGAATGGTTCCAAGGATTCCCTGACCGGGCCGCTCGGGTAACCAATAGCTGACAGTCCAGGCGGTTCCTTCCACCGGAACAATACCCGCGGGTTCCGCGTCCGGTGCATGATCTCCCGAGAATCCCAAGCTCAGCGAATCCTGTTTCAATTCGAACGTTCCGGAACGCGGAAACGCCGCAATCGGATCGGTCAGCACGTCCGTGGAGATACTTGCCAATACCACGCCGACATTCCGGTCCCCGGCCTTGACGCGCTTCGCGATCGCAAGGTGCCGGTTTGGATTTGTAAATTCATGCACCATGGCTTTGGGATCCGTTTCAGCGGCGTTGTGCACCATCTGCAAATCCGCGAAGCCCATCTGCGGGTGAAGTGCCGTATCGGGCTCGCGGATCGTCTCTTTTAACAGGCGGACCCGTAAGCCCCCGTAGAGATATCCGCTGAGTCGGTCGGATTCGGCGGCCAGGTCCGCGGGACCGCCTTTCTCCAGCAGGCCAATGATGTGGTTCTGGCCGGCGATGATCCCAACCGCCCTTTGCAACTCCCTGACCTGCCGCTGGATCGTTGCCGCGATGCCGCGCGCAATCGATTCGGCCTCGTCTCGCTGTATTTGACGGTTTGACGCAAAGGTAATCCATGCATTCGCGAGTCCGTTGCCCACAAAAATAACGCTCACGAATATCGCGGTTACGGTGAAGAGCCTTGCCATCGTCACGATTGTTTGCCTCGGTTTCCGGGTTTCTGTCGCTTATTTTTGACCGGTGTGCCCGAAGCCGCCGTGGCCACGGCGACTTTGCTCAAAATCGTCGACCACCTCGAATTCGGTTTGAATCACCGGAATGATCACCATTTGCGCAATGCGCTCACCGGCTTCGATCGTAAACGGCTCAGCGCTCCGGTTCCAACAGGATACATAAATCTGTCCCTGATAATCCGAATCGATCAAGCCAACCAGATTGCCTAAAACGATGCCGTGTTTGTGGCCCAGACCGGATCGCGGCAACAATACCGCGGCGAGCCCGGGATCCTTCACGTATACCGCGAGACCGGTCGCAACCAGTTCACAATCCCCGGGCTGCAAGGTGACCGGCCGATCGATGCAGGCTCGCAAGTCCAGCCCGGCCGCGCCGTTCGTCGCGTAAGCCGGCAACGGAATCTGTTCACCCAATCGGGGGTCCAGTATCTTTAGCTGGATTTTAGTTTTCATTCTTTGCGCGGTCTCGGGACTCGCGGTACCGCTCCGCGATCAGCTTGACCAGACTGCACGCGACGTGTCGTTTCGGCGCGAGATCCCACTGAACCTGATCATTGCCCCAGAACACGGTGACGGCATTCTGATCCGATTCGAATCCTCCGTCCTGGCCTCCGACACGATTCGCGACGATCATATTGAGATTCTTGGCTTCAAGTTTCTGCTTTGCATTTTGTTCAAGGTGGTCGGTTTCCGCCGCGAAGCCGACCGTGAACGGGGCCGGGTCCAACGCAGCGACGCTGGCCAAAATGTCCGGTGTGCGCTGCAGGGAAAGCGTCATACTGGCATCGATCTTCTTTATCTTCTGCATATCCGTTCGCAGCGGCGCATAATCCGCGACCGCGGCCGCGCCGATATAAATATCGTTCTCGCGGACTCTGTGCATTACCGCATCGTACATCTCGGCGGCGCTCTGAACATCGATGACCGATCCGACCGCAGGTCGTGGCAGGGCGACCGGCCCGCTCACGAGAGTGACCTTCGCGCCGGCCTCGGCGGCAGCGCGGGCGACTTCATAACCCATTTTCCCGGAACTTCGATTGGAGATATAGCGCGCCGGGTCGATCGGTTCCCGGGTCGGCCCCGCGGTCACGAGCACGGAAAGCCCATGCAAGGACCCTTGGGCGGATAGCAGGCATTGGATCTTACGCAAGATTGCATCGGGTTCGATCATTCGCCCAAAACCAATTTCACCGCAGGCCTGCAGCCCTTGCGCCGGGCCAAGCTGATAAATTCCACGCTGCGCCAGCACGCGGATATTTTCCACCGTTGCCGGATTCGACCACATTGCACGGTTCATCGCGGGAGCGATCAGAATGGGTCCTTCAGCCGCCAGACACAGCGCTGACAGCAGATCATCCGCGAATCCGGCGCGCAATCCGGCGACGAAATTCGCGGTAGCGGGCGCCACGACGATACAGTCGGCCCAGCGCGCGAGCTGGATATGTCCCATGGCGGCCTCTTCATCGACGTCGAGCAGACCGCTGTGAACCGGATAACCGGTCAGCGCCTGAAAAGTCAGCGGGCCGACGAAAGATTTTGCGGAGTCGGTCATGACCACGCGAACCGAAGCCTTGGTCGCGGTCAACAACCGTACCAATTCGGCGGCCTTATAGGCCGCGATGCCTCCGGTCACGCCGAGCAGAATTTTCTTTTCGGAAAGTGAATACATTTAGGGCCAGGTTGCCTCCGCGGGATTGCGAGGGTGGATAGCCCTCGATAGCCGGCATCGGCCAGGCAATTACTTCAATGGCGCGGGCAATCGATGAGATTCCTGTCAATTGGCAATCCAATAAGCGGGAATTATGGCAAGGAATCAACCATCGATCTATTCTTTTTATCTGGATCCGATAAATCTTTATCAACATCGAGGAATCCCGAAAAATGCGAATTACCGATTGGCCGGCCTGCGAGCGCCCCCGGGAAAAACTTCTGAGCCGTGGGCCGCAAGCGCTGTCGGACGCGGAATTACTGGCGATTTTCCTGCGCACCGGCGTCAAAGGGAAAACCGCGGTGGATCTTGCCCGGGAACTTCTGACCGAGTACGGATCGTTGCGCGTCCTGTTCGAGGCCGATCGTGAACGGTTCAATCAAACTCATGGACTCGGCAATGCCAAATACGCTCAGTTGCAGGCGGTGCTGGAAATGGCGAGGCGTCATCTGCGAGAAACGGTTGACCGCGGCAGCGCGTTGAGCAATCCCGTGGAAAGCCGTGATTATCTTTCCGCCCAACTCAGAAGGTATCCCTATGAAGTTTTCGCGTGCCTCTTTTTGGACAATCAGCATCGGGTGCTTCAATTCGAGGAACTTTTCCGAGGCACCATTGACAGCACCAGCGTGTATCCGCGCGAAGTTTTGAGACGGGCGCTGCAACTGAATGCCGCGGCCGTGATCTTCGCCCACAATCATCCGTCCGGCGTATGTTCACCGAGCAATGCCGACCGGCAAATCACCCGCAAATTGACCGATGCGCTGGCCCTCGTGGATATCCGCGTGCTCGACCACTTTATCGTCGGGGACGCCGAAGGCTATTCCTTCGCGGAGCACGGGCTTCTTTGATCAGGCAAGGCGGCGGATCTGACCACATTGATCAGGCTGAGAGTAGCAAAAATTCGTAGCTTACCAGCACGGCGTAAAATCCCAACAGTCCGACCAGGATCTCAGGCATCGAGATTCGCTCGAACAAGCGGAAGTTGATGTTTACGACCACCATTAAAAGTCCGAATATCGTCAGCAAATACTTGATTGTGAAAAACGTCCGGTTGCTGAATTCAAGCGCCCAATCCATCAGCGGATTCAACTCGACCCCTCCTTTTTCCAGAATGAGCAGGGTCAGTCCGGCGTCGGTTGCGGAAAGCGCTGCGATCAAAAGCACAACCAACAACAGCTTCGCATCGTAAACATCCTTATAAAAAAACCGGTTCCGTTCTGCGCGTCGTTGCGGTCCCCGCCGCCGTCCAATGAAGATCGAATAGAGAAAAGTTTTTGCGCTAAGCGTCCTCCGATCAGTACGCTGTCTTCTTTCAACCGGGAAAATGATCAAATTGTGAGCTGCTTGCATGGGCGGGCGAGTTCTCCGTGTTGGTTCAGATCTAAACGTTCCGGAAACGAAGAGTTTATCGCATTTATGCCGTGGAATAGAATAGATTCGTGATGAGGTCAGATCATAAATAATGGGGTTGGCCGAATTATGTCCAGAGATCTCCGGAACATCGGAATTCGACAATTTGGGGCGGAATACTCGCGCCGGCCCCCCAAACCGAATCTGTGGTAGAGATGAATATTTACATGCCGGAAACTCTGAAAAAACCGAGCTTTCTTAGTCGTCAATGATCAGGCGCCGTTCGGCTTCGCGGTATTTCGCCGCGGTTTGCCGAATGATTTCGGGGGGCAGGCGGGGGCCTGGAGCCTTTTTGTCCCAATCCAGAGTTTCGAGATAGTCGCGGACATACTGTTTATCGAAACTCGGCGGACTTGCGCCGGTCATATACTTGTCAACCGGCCAGAATCGGGAAGAATCCGGAGTCAGTACTTCGTCGATCAAATGCAACTGACCTTTCCGGTCCAGGCCGAATTCGAATTTGGTGTCAGCGATGATGATTCCTCGCGGCCGGGCGTATTGGACGGCCCGCGCATACAGCGCGAGACTTGTTTCACGGACCTGGTTGGCCAATTCCACTCCGAGCAATTCGATCGTCTTGCCGAATGAAATGTTTTCGTCATGAGTACCGATTTCAGCCTTGGTGGCAGGGGTAAAAATCGCCTCGGGCAATACCTCGGCCAGGTGCAAGCCATCGGGAAGCGGTATTCCGCAAATCGTACCGGTGCGCCGATAGTCTTTCCAGCCCGATCCGATCAGATAGCCCCTGACCACGGCTTCGACCGGCAACGGGCTTAATTTCCTGACCACGACGGCCCGCCCGGTGATCAACGCCCGCTCTTCAGGATCTGACGGTATGGCATCATCGAGCGTAAAATCGGCAAGATGATTCGGAATCAGATCCGCGGTACGATTCATCCAAAAATTCGAAACGGCCGTCAGAACCCGTCCCTTATCCGGAATCGGATCGGGCAGAATCACATCGAAGGCCGAAATCCGGTCGGTGGTGACGATCAGAAGATGGTCATTGTCGATTTCGTAAATATCCCGAACCTTGCCCTTTGCACTGAGTTTCAGGCCTCTCAGCAAGGTATCATGCAGGCTTCCCGGGCTATTCATTACGGCCTCGCTGTTTAATAATACAGCCCAATCATGTATTTTTGCCGTTTCAATTGCAAGCACGAATTACCCAGGCCGGAGATGCCGGGCACACGCGGCCGGAATCCAGAAATCCGCTCGCGCGCTGGGCATCGGACCTTGTAGTTTATCGCCTTCAGGATACAGGAAAATCGCTATGAGTTTGCTTGGCAAGGTGTTTGGCGGGGCATTTGGATTTTTGCTCGGAGGACCACTCGGCGGTGTTCTCGGAGCCGCCGTGGGTCATCAGTTTGACAAGGGAATGGAAGGTTTCGACGAGTCGTCCGGCATAAGCTTCGAAACCGCCAACCAGAGCCGGGTGCAAATGGCCTTTTTCACCGCGACATTTTCCATCATGGGTCGTCTTGCGAAGGCGGATGGCAAGGTGTCCAAAGCGGAAATCGACCTCGCGGAAACGATCATACGCGACATGGACCTGACCCTGGAGATGCGCCAGGCCGCGATTCGGCTCTTTAACGAAGGGAAAAGCTCCAGGTTCCCGTTGGACGATGTTCTGGACCAGTTGCTCAAAGAGTGCCACCGGCAAACTTCGCTGATCCAGATGTTCATCGAAATCCAGTTGCAGGCTGCCATCGCCGATGGGGATCTGAATTCGATCGAGGATCGCCTGCTGCAGCACGTTTGTAATCGATTGCAGTTTTCAAAGCTGAGATATCAGCGACTGAAAACCATTTTCCAGGCGCAGCAGCGTTTTTCCGGAAACCGCGGCGGACACCAGCAGAAAAAGACCGTTCGGTCCCGGCCTCCGATAATCAATGACGCCTATGCGGTTCTCGGTTTGCAGCCTTCGGCCAGTGACAGCGAAATCAAAAAGGCGTACCGCCGTCTGATGGGTCAGCACCATCCGGATAAATTGGTTTCCAAAGGATTACCCGAAGAAATGATCAAGATCGCCACCGAGAAAACCCGGAATATCCGCAAGGCTTACGATCTGATCCGGGAAAAACGCGGCATGAATTAGCGCCGCGGCGATCGATTGCTTTGTGATAGCATCAATCACCTTGCGTAAGGAAACGCTGAATAATCCATCCTGGATTGTTCAGCGTTCGGCAACCCCAAAATGCGATTTGGCTTGCCTTACCCAATCAATCGTTAACAATATGATGTTTATTTTGGCAGGACATCCTTTCACTAGGGGAAGCACCGATTTAATCAGAGCTTCCAAAACGAATTAATTTCGACAGCCAATTCGAGTCAATCCATGCCATCATTCGATGTCGTATCAGAAGTGGACATGCATGAGGCCGCCAATGCGGTCGATCAAGCCAATCGCGAAGTCTCCACCCGTTTCGATTTCAAGGGAAGCGATGCCAAATTCGAGGTTAATGGAAGTGAAATTATGCTGACGGCCGAAGTCGAATTTCAACTTCAACAAATGATCGACATTCTGCAGACCAAATTGATCAAACGCGGTGTGGATATCGGATGCCTGGAGGTCGGAGAGCCTCAGGTAACCGGAAAACGCGCGCACCAGCAAGTCACGCTGAGGCAGGGGCTGGATACCGTGCTTGCCAAAAAAATCGTCAAAATGATCAAAGACAGCAAGCTCAAGGTCCAGGCTTCGGTTCAAGGCGACAAAGTCCGCGTGAATGGAAAGAAACGCGATGACCTGCAGCAGGTGATCGGCATGCTCAAGGACGCCAAACTGGAATTGCCGCTGCAATACAATAATTTCCGGGATTGACGGCATCCGGGCTGACCGTGATCGAGATCGACAAGCCCTTTTCAGCGGCCTGCGAAAACAACAAGATCCCGATCCTGAACGTTCTCCGGGAACAATTTACCGGTCCCGGCCGGGTTCTCGAAATCGGCAGCGGAACCGGCCAGCACGCGGCCTATTTTGCCGGGCACTTGCCATACCTCGAATGGCAGCCGACCGACCTGGCCGAAAATCTTGCTGGGATTCGCGCCTGGTGTAATTCCATGCGGTTGCCGAACCTCAAACCGCCGGCGGAGTTGGATGTGACCCGATCGGACTGGAATGCGTTGCAAGCGGATTATGTTTTTTCGGCCAATACTGTGCATATCATGTCGTGGGAAATGGTCGAGGCATTTTTCTCTGGAATTGAACGAAGTCTGAAGTCCCAAGGTCTCTTCGCGCTGTATGGACCATTCAATTACGGCGGACGCTATACCAGCGAAAGCAACGCCCGTTTCGATCTCTGGCTCAAGGATCGCGATCCTTGCAGCGGTATCCGCAATTTCGAGGACCTGGACCGGCTCTCGGCATCGGCGGGACTGAATTTCGTCAAGGACTACGCAATGCCTGCCAACAACCGTACCCTGATCTGGGTTCGATCGGCTGCCGGAACGCCTGGCGACCTCGCAAGCCGATGTTAGCGTTTTCCGGACCGGACAACTGAATCATGTTGATGTTGACGGGTTGGACCGACCTGTGGCAAAAATGGATTATTATGCACCGCGACCAAACAGCCTTCCCGCCTGTGCGAAATATGGATCGGCCGGACGTTGCTCGGCGAAATCCGGGAGTGCACGGAAGTTAACCTGGACAATTGCAAGTTCCTGTATTTTTCGGTCGCGTCAAGGAAGTTATCGAAGCGGCGGAACAGGAAGACGTGCGGATTTACCGGACGGCGGCCTGCGATCGAATAACGATGGAAACCTTTCTCGCCCGTAAACCGCCATTTGCAAAAAAAAAACTGAAGTGGACCCCATTGTCGAGACAATTTTTTACGAATTTAAGCTGTAAATACAATTTGCTGGTTGTGCCTGTGTACCCTGTGGGCGAGAGGTCTGTGAGTGTGGGCAGGCCGTGGTCAGCCCGAAGCAACTGTGTTCATTGTCAAGCCTCACAAGTTGATTCGTAGGACCAAGGAGTCTGGTTTTTGATCATCACATTGAGTATGGTTAATAATTTACGCATGCAGGCCGTCATGGCGACCTTATGAGCTTTTCCGGCGCCCATCAGTCGTTGATAAAAGGCTCGGATGACTGGATTATGCTGTGCCGCCGATAAGGTGCTCATATACAAGACAGCCCGGAT
>JBGTCG010000092.1:0-10021 GCA_041748915.1 Methylococcales bacterium | reverse complement strand
GGTATTCGATTGGTCCAAAATAAAACGTTTCATCTTTCACCTGCCGGGTGAGTCCGAAGCAGGGGATATTTTACCAGACTTCACTCGCTATTTCAGCAGGTTAGCCGTATTATCGCGGATCTTAAATCACGGATTCAGGATTTTGATTATTTCAATTCATCCAAACAGAGCTTTCGAGATACTCCTGAAGCGAAATCTTTTATTCATTGATATTTAGTCCTCTGATAAACTGGAATCGGAACTAAAAGAATCGTTAATTCTACTTTGTCAAATTACATTACCAAAATTTTTAAGATGGTCATCCCGGCAGGCGGATTTCCGGAATCCAGGCTCCACGGATGGCTTCGGGCATGCCATCCACGGGTGCTGGAACCCTGCTTCCCGGCGGGTCTGACGAGCTTGCGGGATAATCTGACAAAGTAGTATTAGGGAAGCGCTGATTACGCAAATGATCGCGCATTTTCGCGGCAAAATGATCCGTTCAGGAGTTTAAACATGGCGTCACCCGCACTACCGGCTTGGATTAAAAAACTAAAAATACCGGCCTGGATTCTCGCTGGACTCGTTGCGCTGTACACGGTTTCCGGGTTCTGGATCCTTCCCCATCTGATCAAAAGCAAGCTGCCCGAAATTCTCAAACAAAAACTGAATCGGACCGGTTCGATCCAGGAAGTTTCGATCAATCCATTGCTATTCAAAGTGGGTCTAAAAGGTTTCGAAATTCTCCAAAAGACCGGCGGTGGACGCTTTGTCGGTTTTGACGAATTGTTTATCGATTTCGAGCTATCTTCCGTGATCAAACAGGCTGTCGCTTTCGACCAGATTCGTCTAGCCGGCCTGTTCGTCGAGATCGACAAGTTCAAGGACGGGAGTTTCAATTTCGACGATCTGTTGCTTGCCCGGGACCAGAAAAAACCCGAACCGGAAGAAGATTCAGCCCCGTTTCCGGTCTGGGTCACGAAGCTAGAACTACAGAACGGAAAAATAGTGTATGCGGATCAATCCCGAAACAGCCCCTTCAATGCCGAAATTTCACCGATCACCTTATCGGTTGCCGATTTCCAAACGTACCTGGATAGCGGTTCCCAATATCAATTCAAAGCGGAAATCGAGAGTGGAGGAAGCGTGGACTGGCAGGGGGATTTCAATATCACCCCGCTGCGCTCCAATGGTCGGATTAAACTTGCGGGGATCAAGCCGATCCTGCTTTGGAAATATATTCAGGACCGGGTCAATTTCGAATTCACCGACGGAGCGTTCAGCCTCGATGCTCAATATCGTCTCTATCCGAAAGACGACGCGCTGCAAATCGAGGTTGCGGAGGGTGCCTACGTACTCGAAAACCTGAAAATCACTCAAAAAGGCGAACCCGGACCGGTCGTCGAAATTCCCCGCCTGGCGCTGGACGGAATCGCGCTCGACCTGCTCGGCAAAAAAGTTTCCGTCGCGTCGTTGGCTTCGGAACAAGCCATTATTCATGTATGGGTGCGTCCAGACAAGGAGGTAAATTTCGTGGATTTGTTCGCGCCCGTGCCGGACAGCCAGGCAGTTGCGCCCTCGCCGGCTCCCGCGGCCGCGGCGCCGGACGATTCACAATGGTTGATCACGGTAAACAAAATTGCGTTGAACGGCTACGGTTTCCTGTTTGAAGACCGCTCGCTCGCGACGGCCGCAAAATTGAATTTCAATCCGCTGGACATCACGGTTGAGAATTTCTCCTCCGATCTCGCGGGAACACTGCCGTTCACGATCAAGGCGGCGATTAACAAAACCGGCTACCTTGACGTCGCGGGCGGTCTTGGATTAAAGCCGGTATCGACGGCCGTGAAACTGGACCTAAAACTGAACCTGACCGACTTTCAACCCTATATCGATCCGGTAACGAAGCTGCAATTCAGCCGCGGCAGCGCGATCGTCAAAGGCGATGTGGATTTCAAACTGGATCAAAATTCCGAACCCCAGATCCAGTTCAAGGGCCTGGCCAGCATCGATGACTTTGAAGGCCAGGATACGATTAGGCACGAAAAGCTGCTCGACTGGAAAGCGCTCAAATTCAACGGCATCGATTTCAACCTGAACCCGATGAAGGTGTTGATCAAGGAGGTCATCGCGGACCAGGCGTATACGCGTTTCATCATCAACCCCGACGCGACCACCAATGTATCACAGGTTTTCGGCGGCGATCAGCCCGCACAAGGCGCCCCGAAAAAGCCCGCTGCGGCGGCCGGTCAGAACGCGGACAATGCGCCGGAGGCTCAGGTCCAGATTGACACCGTAACCATTAAAAACGCCTCGGCCAATTTCGCGGACCTGTCTCTGAAGCCAAAATTCGCGACCGGCATGGAAAGCTTGAACGGCGTTATTCAGGGCTTCTCCACGGACCAGAAATCGCGCGCCAAAATCAATCTGAAGGGCAAGGCGGACGAGACTGCGCCGGTCCGCATCAACGGGGCGGTGCAGATCTTCGATCCCGGTATTGATACCGACATCGGTCTCGACTTCAAGAATCTGAGTCTGACCAGTCTGACTCCGTATTCCGGTAAATTCGCGGGCTACAAAATCAAGAAGGGGAAAATGGCGGTCAACCTGAAATATCAAATCAAGCAAAAAAAATTGACCGCCGAGAATAAAATCGTGATCAAGCAGTTGACACTCGGTGACGAGGTCGAAAGTCCGGATGCCGTATCCCTGCCTCTGTCGCTTGCGATTGCGCTGCTTCAGGATGCAAACGGCGTCATCAATATCGACCTGCCGTTGAGCGGCAGCCTGGATGACCCTGAATTCAGTATCTGGGGACTTATCGGCGACGTCTTCGTGAATCTGATCACAAAAGTGGTCACCTCGCCGTTCGCGGCGCTGGGCGGTCTGACCGGCGGCGATGAAGACCTGAACCAGGTCGGTTTTGCTCCGGGGCAATCGGAAATTCAGGCGGAGAATCAGGAAAAACTCGCCGAAATCGCGAAAGCACTGGCCGAGCGCCCGGCCTTGAACATCGAAATTGAAGGGGTCGCGAACGAAAGGGATGCCGAGCAGCATTTCAGGAACAAGATCCTGAACCCCAAAAAATCGGCGCCTGAACAGCAACAGCCCGAAGAGCCGAACCAGCAGGCGGCCGCGGACACCGGGTCGGCCTTGACCGACGAAGAATTCCGCCGCCACCTGCTCCAATCCTACTATATGCAAATTACCGGAATGCGGCATTTATTGCTGACCGCGCCGATGATCGACCAGCAGTTGAACTCCGAAGAGGTTCTGGAAAGCGCCCGGAGCAAAGTCTACGGGACCATGCTGTCCGATGACCCCGTTCTCAGGGAACTGGCTCAGGCCAGAAGCCGGACCATCCGGCAATTTCTGATAGCGCAGGGCTTGAGCGAGGACCGCATTTTCATCGTCGACGTGAATCTGGAATCGAACGAGAAAAGCGACCCGGATTCGGAGCAGGTGGTCGTCTCGAAATTATCGCTGACCGCGAATTAATAGCCGTTGACCAAGGAAGCTCTGATTAATCGGAGCTTCCCGCAGTGCAGGGGTGCACTGCCAAAATTAAACGCTGTAAGCGTCTGATTTTGTGAGGCAACTTCAAATCGCATTGGCAGCGTTGCCAGCCGCTGAATAATCCAGAAGGATTTATTCAGCGTGTCACTAAGCCACCCCACAGATCGTGATCATCGCTGTCTTCGATTTCGATTTGAACCCAATCGCCCGGCGCGAGATGAGTCGCTCCATCGATGAACACCCGGCCGTCGATTTCCGGCGCATCGCCGCGGCCGCGGGCGACCGCTCCTTCCTCGGCGATTTCATCGACCAGAACCGTTTCGGTTGTACCGATCCTGTTTTTCAGGCGCCGGGCGCTGATCGACGCCTGTAAGTTCATCAGCGTCTCGAGGCGTTTTTCCTTGATCGATTCCGGCACCGGATCGGGAAACTGGTTGGCCGTGGCCCCTCGTACCGGTGAATATTTGAAGCATCCGACCCGGTCGAGCCGGGCTTCCTCCAGAAAGGCAAGCAATTCCTGAAATTCGGCTTCAGTTTCACCCGGAAAGCCGACGATAAACGTGCTTCTGATCGTGATTTCAGGACAGATCTCGCGCCATTTATGGATTCTATTCAAAGTATTCACGGTGGCCGCCGGGCGTTTCATGAGTTTCAGAATCCGGCCGCTCGCATGCTGGAACGGGATATCCAGATAAGGCAGGATTTTCCGGTCCGCCATCATCGGAATCACCTGATCGACATGCGGATAGGGATAGACATAATGCAACCGGATCCAGATGCCGAGCTCGCCGAGCGCCCTGGCCAGATCGGTCAGATTGGCCGCCCATTCGCGTCCCCGCCAGCGGCCAGGCCGGTATTTAATATCGGCGCCGTAGGCGCTGGTGTCCTGGGAAATGATCAGCAATTCCTTGACCCCCGATTCCGCGAGAGTTTCGGCTTCGCGCAGTACATCGCCGACCGGACGGCTGACCAGATCGCCGCGCATTGACGGAATGATGCAGAAGGTGCAGCGATGATTGCAGCCTTCGGAAATTTTGAGATAAGCATAATGCCGCGGGGTCAGTTTGATCCCCTGGGGCGGGATCAGATGCGTAAACCGGTCAGGCGGAGGCGGCAAATGCCGGTGGACACTCCTTACGACCTCGTCACAGGCATGGGGACCCGTTATTTCGAGCACGCCCGGATGACGGGCCTGAATCTCGTCTCGACGGGCGCCGAGGCACCCCGTGACAATGACTTTCCCGTTTTCCGCGAGCGCTTCGCCGATCGAATCGAGCGATTCTTCGACCGCCGCGTCGATAAACCCGCAGGTATTGACCACGACCAGATCGGCATCCCCGTAGCTCGGTGATATTTCATACCCGTCCGCTCTTAGCCGCGTCAGAATATTTTCGCTGTCAACCAACGCCTTCGGGCAACCGAGACTCACAAATCCGACACGCGGGTTATTGCGTCCGGCACTCGCGACTTCCACCTTTTGTTTCAAGTTCTTTCCCGAATTTTTATCGCCGGCGCCAATCAACGGCGCATAGCCGGATATCCATGATCAACACGGAGGACACGCAGGGATACTTTAACCACCGACGGAATTTTTGATTTAAACGGTAATATTATATACGGAACACTGCCGTGACAGGGGCGTGATCCGGCTCTATTTCCGCCGCGCGCACGTTCGGGTTGCTGGAAACCGACGGCAATTGATTCGCGAAATCGACGTGGCTGTCCACGACCGGCAGCGCGCGACGAACGCCGTCGGTTCGGGGAAAGAGTTCCTCGGACGCAAGGATCTGGTCGAGCAACTCGCCGACCCCGCTGTGGATACGAGAATACCGCCGGTCTTCGTGAATCAATGCGGCGGTGTTAAACAGCCGCGCGGCATCGCCCTGGTCGGGCCGGTCGAATCCCAATGTGCCGATCTCGCTGCCGGGCGGCCCTAATAAAATCTGCGACGTGGCCGCTTCGTGGCCATCATTGAAATCGCCGAGCACGATTACGCCGTCGGCCGGATGATCGGCAAGAAGCCGGTTTACCTCGCGCCGGACCTGAGCCGACTCCGCGGTCCGCCGGATCAGCGCGGCTGCCGCGACCTGCGCGCGCAAATTCTCGTCGTTCGTGGAGAACGCCCCGCCAGGGAAAGTCAGGAGCTTTGATTTCAGATGGCAGGTAATGATGTGCACCTGAATTCCGTTACGGTTCACGGTGACCCTGACCGCTCCGCGTCCGAGTTCCGTGATCAGGATCACATTGCCATGATTATCGAGTCCGGCGACGGCATCCACCGGTGGCGGCCCGGTGAAGGCCGTAATATCGGCGGCGCCGGCCTGAAACGGGAGCCGCGACAGAATGCCGACCCGGATGCCCCGGCCGTCCGGAACGCCTTCATGCAAATCCGTATAGGCCGGGAGGCGTCCGCGCAAATCAGCCAGTGCGCCGGCCCCGAGCTCCTGAAACGCGATCACGTCCGGATCGAGTACCATCGCGGTTCCGGCCAGAAAATCGAGTTTCGCCTGATACCGGTCCATGTCTTCCTGCATATCACCCGATTCCGGGGGAAACAGGTTCTCAACATTCCACGTCATTACCGATATCGTCATTTTTGTCTCCTGCTGAAGTTCATGTCCTCGGCGACTGTCCGGCCCGGCGATGCAGGTCGCGACACGGCGTATTTGAGTGCGGAGGACCGGAAATAAATCCGTTTTTAAAGGCGCAATTTTACGCCCGGCGCCCATTCGGTATCAATGAACGGCAATCGAGACGTGACAGACCCAACCGGCTACGCCACATCCCTGTTTCCAAAATTCCCTCTCCCGTCGGGAGAGGGTCGGGTGACGGCGATCCGTTGACAGAGGACAGTCTGTATCAAGCCGTGTAAGATCACCCGCGAAACCACTTCCACAAACCGGCCATTAAAGCGGCCATTCAAGCGGTAATTTTTTGCAGCAAATCCTTCAATTATCTATTATCATGACATTTATGGACGATTTTGAAACGGCCAATCATGCGGACATCCGAGCGGCGCCAGACCAGGGCGAAACAACCCGATTGATGGAACCGATGCTTGTCGGCGCGAGTTCCGTGCATAGGACGGCATTGACTGACCTCGCCGTAGACTTGGCCGCCCGTTCGGCGGGATTTCGAAGGAGCCTCCCGGACGGCGTGCTCACGGCGCTGGCTGATCTGGTCCGGGCCATGAACTGCTACTACAGCAACCTGATCGAAGGCCACAATACCCATCCGGTCGATATCGAACGCGCCTTAAGGGGCGATTATAGCAATGATCCCAAAAAGCGGGACCTCCAGCTCGAAGCCAAAGCGCATATCGCCGTCCAGCAATGGATCGATGAAGGTGGGCTTGAAGACCGCGCAACCACAATGACGGGGTTGCAGGAGATTCACCGCCGGTTTTATGAGTTGCTCCCCGAGGACCTGACCTGGATCGAAGAACCGGAAACCGGCGAGCGATTGCGGGTTGCGCCGGGCGCATTACGGCGCCGCCATGTGACGGTAGGCCGCCATATCGCGGTCAGTCCGGGGTCGCTGCCGCGTTTTCTGGACCGGTTTGAAGAAGCCTACCGCAACCTCGGCAAAACCGATATGATCCTCGCCGCCGCCGGGGCGCACCACCGGTTTCTCTGGATTCACTGGATTCATCCGTTTCCTGACGGCAACGGACGTGTGGCCCGGCTGATGTCCTACGCGATGTTGCGGGACACGCTGGAGACGGGCGGAATCTGGTCAATCGCACGCGGCCTTGCCCGCAACGAAAGCGGCTATAAAAAGCAGTTGATGGCCTGCGACCAGGACCGCCGCAACGATCTGGACGGACGCGGGACGCTGAGCGAAGAAGCGCTGGCCGAATTCACCCGCTTTTTCCTGACAACCTGCATTGACCAGATTACGTTCATGGAATCGCTCGTCCAGCCGACGCGGCTGCACGACCGAATGGCGATATGGGCCGAAGAGGAAATCCGGTCCGGCGCGCTCCCGCTCAAGTCCGGCGCTATCCTGGAAGCGGTGCTCTATCGCGGCGTCCTCCCCCGCGGCGACGTGGCGGGAATCCTTGGCGCAAGTGAACGCCAGGCACGGCGCGTCACCTCGGCGCTGCTCGCAGAGGGTGTGCTGGTCTCGAACACCGCCCGCGAGCCGCTGCGCCTTGCTTTCCCGGCAAGGCTGGCGGAACGCTGGATGCCAGGATTGTTCCCGGCATCCGGAACCTACGTAGCCTGAAAGACCGTCGATCATTCTTGCAAGCCGTGCAGGAAATCCACGGCCCGCTGCGCGTGTGCGGCGGCCTGGAAGATCGCCCGCTTGTCGCTCTTGAGGGCTTCGAGCCACGATTGGACGAATGGTCGGGTTTCGAGCAATTCGAGGCGGTGTTACAAAGGCCCGGCCCCTGGATTGCTGGAGTTGAAATTCTGTTCGGGCAGGGAACATCCCACGGCAGCTGCGAGCGCGGTAGTTACAGTGAAGGGATAAACCTGGGATTAGCTGTCGGTTCCTATATACGTTCTATTTCCGACCGTTCAAACCAACCTTGTTTTATAACAGTGGTTTCAAGCTGGCTTGGCGCGTCACTGTACGCGATAAGTGCGAGGCTTTGTTGCGCGCGTGTGCAGGTTACGTAAAGAAGACGTCGGGTTCGATCGACGCCAATTTCTTCGTCCTGAGCAATCTTTTGCCGATCGCCGTCCGTCAGTGGCTTTGCGCCAAAAAGCTTTTCGTATGAATATGAAAAACCTCGCGCCTCGCTGTCGTCCATGATAACAAGGACGCGATCGAACTCGAGTCCTTTCACGCCCTGATGAGTTCCGAAAGCGCCAATGTCGGCGACATAGTCGGCATATGGTTTTATCTGACAGTAAGGTGTTTCAGGAAAGGCGCGCCATGCCTGAAGGCTCGCTGGCGCTTCTTCAGCGTCTGTGTTTTCTTCCGCCTCAGCTTCAATGCCTTCGGCTTGGGCAGCGTTAGTCGTGCCAAGAAAGGGCTTGAGGCTATCAGGGATATCGAACAGTTCGTGGTCCGCAAGGCATTTTAGAACGTCCATGAAAGTTGTTGCCGGATCAGTCACATCAATGCTCAGCAGAGCATCAACCGCCTGACAAACTGCAGCGAGCGGGTTTGCAGCGTCCTTGGGGTTTTTCAAGGCGCTGCGTTTGAGGACTGGCGATGTTTTTCGAAGCAGGGCCATGACTGCAAATTTATCATTCCGGATGGACGCATCGATGAGCGGCGCAACCGACTTGGAAAATAGCCGAACACCAGCGAGATCGCCGTTTCTTAACCCTGTGGTCAGACGGGAATCCTGATCGAGGGCATTAAAAAGGTCAGCAAATCCCATCCGCGACGCCGCCATGTGGTGTTCGAGCGTTAGGGTCTTCACCGTAAGGCCGTTTCCAATCCAATCGGCGTCACCCGTGATGTCCGACATTTTTCTACGGACTTGTTGTTCAGAAGCTTGTTTATCCGTCGATCCGGCTGGTGCAATGAACAATCGAATGACACCTTTCTTGCTGTCGTCGCGGGCTACCTGACGCCGCCCGTCGATTGGCGCACGAAGCACGTTGCCAAGCTGAACGATTCGCTGCGGTGAGCGATGATTCATTTGTTTGACCGGCTTCGCCCAACGGTCTGGAATATCCTGCCCGAGGTCCGGTTTCCCGTCGGCATAAATCCGCTGCATCGTATCGCCGAAAAGGCCAAGGGCAAATCTATCGTGGTGCATATCCTCAAGTGCGAAGAAAGCGTCAATGAGAAGTTTACTCGTGTCTTGGCTCTCGTCGATGAGCAGAAATGGAAACCGGTTTACCAGCACGGACTGCATTGACGGTTTCGTCTCGATGAAATGAGCAGTGATCTTCAAAACTGCCGGGTGCGAAAGTGAAGCCATGCCGAAATTGTCCCCATTGGGATTGTAAATGAAGCGGCGAGGAACGCTAAGCCATTGCAGTCGTTTCGTTTTCGACGCGATTCCCCGCTGGCGATCAAGCGCGGCCTTCGTGCCGAGGCGACCTTTCGCTTGCTTTTCTTCGAGTTCGGCAATCTCCCCTGGAATTTCGGATTTTAGCCATGCCTGAATGTCAGCATGGAAAGAGCCGATCTGGGACCAGCAAAAGCTATGGATTGTTGAAATAGCAAAGAGCGGGTCGTCGTCAACACGAGACAAAATCTCGTCGCACGCCGCGTTGGTGTACGTTATGACGGCAACTTTCTGGCCGGACTTACGGAACTGAGAACCATGCTCTTTGCGGAACACCTTTAGACCCATCTCCAACGAGCGGGTTTTACCCGAACCCGCGCCAGCATAGAGAAAAAAGCTTTTCGGCGCATTCGGGTTGATACACTTGGCGATCTCATCATCGACGGCATCATCCGTCGCCGCCGATCCTAATTAATAAAAGGTAAACCCCCCGGCTTTGCCGGGGGGACTCGCAAAGTTTGACAGATCCGGGAATCATCGTGAGTCTCCCCACCTGTGAACCGCCTAGAGTTCAATAGATGAGGAAACACACGATGAAGACACCAGAAA
>JBGTCG010000091.1:0-34197 GCA_041748915.1 Methylococcales bacterium | reverse complement strand
TAATCCGCCATATCGCTGTCAACCTGATCAAGAAGGAAAAATCCTCGAAAGTCGGCGTCAAGACTAAACGCTTGAAGGCCGGGTGGAACAACGATTATTTGCTTCGGGTGATTGGCGGAATTTAAGCCCGATTGCCCTGTGAAGAATCGTTAAATCTATGAAAAGGAGCTTAATTTATGAAAAGGAGCTTATTTATGTCCTTTTAAAGGTCTGGCGGACATACTTTCCAGAGGCCCGGTTGCGTTTCAGAACCCAGAATAACGACTGTTTTCGTTCGCACCACGGCCACGGGTCTGTCTGCAATGTTGGCGCTTCGAACTCAGGCAACTCAATTACGGATCAACCAACCGCACGCATAAACCGTATTGCCAATCTCGTTGGATTGCTTATAGAATGGCACCCGTCACGGGATTACGCAGCAGCAGTACGTCCGCTGCCGAGAACGGAGAACACAAGTTGAAGGATTTGAAATGACTCCCGGAGAAGCTTTATTATAAACTTTAAACGAAAACGGAGAACCTTAAATGTCACCTAAAAAAAGTCTGTTCACTGCGATTCTGGTAGTGCTGTTCGGAATTTGGGGCAGCGCGTTAGCACTGGAAGGAGAATACAAGACCCCTACTCCTGAAGATAATCAAAAATTGTTAGCCTCGGGAGTGCAGCATACGGAAGCGGCTCTCGCGGCTGCGAAAGCGGGCGATGGCAAGGCGGCTGACGAACACGCGAAGGCGGCGGTGAAGGAATTGGTCGAAATTAATAGCGAAGCCTGGGGGCCGACTATTGAAGGCGCAACGTCTAAAATCCGGGTGGGCGGAACGAAAGCCAAAAAAGGCGACCACGAAGCGGGCGCCGAGATGATCGAAAAAGGCTTAACGGCCTTGAAAAAGTTGTAATTCAAACGCACGAGGCCCCGTGAATTCGAGTTTCAGCGACATCATTATCATTCAGATCGTTGCGGCCTTGGCGAATAGGTAAGTTTGACTCACAGACTCAATGCTTCGCCGGTGCTGCCGGCGAAGCATTGGCTTAAAGCAGATTTCCCCCCAATCCGCGATCAGCCGCGTCGAGCCTTCGAAATTCGGCGTAAATGTCCTTGCCATAGTAATATGCGACGCGAAGCGCAAATTCACGCCTCTCGCCCGGCCCGCAATCGGCAAGCCCGGCATCCGAATGAATACAGGGACAAAGCGGGTTCGCCCAAACCCGCCAGCACGGCCGCGAGGCTGCGATTATCCATCGATCCCCTGGTTTGGACCGGCATGCAACGTACGGTGATCGAAAGATCTTGTTGCGATTGGTCTGGCCATCGAATCCGGGCAGGCGCCCCAAAAGCAGGCAATTTTGCACCCTCAAGCGGGTTAAAGGTCTGGACCCCTGGTTTATCAGCCAGAACCGGAATACCGCCGACCGCGAATAAGCGGTTACGCTGACTCCGAATTCAATACCATCCGGCAATTGGCGCCGGATTGATAACGAATCCGGCGTTTGCCGATGCCATTCCAATGGTTCGAGACAAATGCCTCGTTCGTCCCATACCGTCGCTACGTGGGTGTGGGCCAGATAGATCGGACCGAGCCCGGAGAGAATCGCCTCCGGAATATCCGCCACAACATAACCATTCGAATCCCGGGGCGCAAATAGACTCACCTTGGTTTCGCGCTGCGGAAACAGCGCGCCGTCGCGGAATCCGTTACGCGGGTGGCGGCCGCCGGGATAGGGGAGTATGGAAAGCACCGCATCGTTCCCTGCAGTTGAACAGAATTCACGGGAGGCGTGCGGGTCATCGGCCATCGAACGGACTTCGGAATCCGAAAACCCGGTCGCCAGGGAAACTTCCCGGATGGAGAAATGATGCCTCTTTAGCATGTTCCATAGCCAGTACCGGGTTTCCTCGACGGTTGCGGGTCTCCTGCAATCGTTGTGTCTCGAAGTTTCGTATGGCCTTACCACGCGAAGTATTTTCGCAGCGATTGCCATCGCGATTGAAACGGCGAACCAATAATAACTCCGCAGTGCATTGACGATTGCGGCGCGCCGAAATCCTGAAAACCCCGGCAGCAGGCCCGCCATCTCTTTAACTCCCTGGTCTCCTCAGAGGTCCCAGGCGATCAAAGTGGTTCTTCATGTTTCGGTGGCATTGACGTCCGCGTTCAAACCGCGTGCTGCCGGTCGATGCGATCGATTACGGGCAATTGCTTCGCGAGGTGAGAGTGTCGCGAACAATCAAACAGGGGATTTGTTTCTGTTCCAGAGAACTTCCTGGCCGCCGTCGTTTCTGGCCAGAACCCGCGCGATCACGAACAACAGGTCCGAGAGCCGGTTCAGAAAAATGAGGCTCAACGGATTAACGGTGCTTTGCCTGGATAAAGTAACCGCAATTCGTTCACAGCGACGGCATACGGTCCTCGCGATATGGCAGTGGGCCGCGGATTCGTTGCCGCCCGGAAGCACGAATTCCTTCAGGGAAGGCAGGCTGGCATTGAGCCGGTCGAGTGAATTTTCCAGCCAGTTGATGTGCGCCTGTTCGGTCATCCGGGTCCCGGGAATGCATAACTCGCCGCCGAGATCAAACAACCGATGCTGAACCTCGGTCAACACCAAATTGATCTCCGCGGGAAGGTCGAAGGTGAGAACCAGCCCCAGTTGGCTGTTGAGTTCGTCGAGCGTTCCGTAGGTTTCGATCCGAATATGATCCTTGCCGACGCGGCTTCCATCGCCCAAGCCGGTCGTTCCGTCATCGCCGGTACGGGTATAGATCCTGGATAGCCGTTTGCCCATTGGATCAGGTCAAGGGTTCCGCCGCGACAATGATTCCATCCTGATCGACATAAATAGAATGATCGGTCTTGAAATTGACGCCCGCGAAAGTCACCAGGATATCCTGTTCTCCGATTCCGCGTTTCCGGCTTTTCAACGGATGGGTATGCAAGGCGCGGATGCCGATCGGCATTTCGTTGATATCGGCGGAGTCCCGGATACAACCATAAACCACCACTCCGTTCCATCCGTTGTCGACCGCGAGCCTTGCGAGGTTATCGCCGAACAGGGCGCAACGATGCGAGCCGCCGCCATCGATCACCAGGACACGGTTTTGGACGCGGGTTTCGAGGACGGTTTTGACCATAGTGTTATCCTCGAATACCTTGAGCGTAGTGATCTGCCCGTAAAACGCGGGGTTTCCGCCATAGATCTGAAAAATCGGCTCGGCGATCTGGACCTGCGTCTTCCCCGCATAGGCATCACATAAATCGGCGGTTTTAAAACTCATTCACATTGTCCGTGAGTTCTTTACAATTCAACTGGAAAAGATAGTTTAATGCGGATTGCCGGTTCAACAAAGTCTATTTTCGGAAGCCGCGGGCAGCGGATTCGTTTTTTTTTTGGAGGGACCAATAAATTCGCGCCTGAAAAGTATTCCGTTGCGTTGGCCGCGCGCCAAGGAAACACTGAATAAATGCATCGCGTATTTCTCAGCGGCAGGCCACCCTAATGCGATTCGGCGTTGCCTTATAAAATCAAATGCTGAAAGCGTAGATTTTGACGGCGAATCCGTTCGCTGCGGGAAACCGTGATTTAACAAATCTTCCCTAAAGGTGACGGATCATAATACGATTGTCCGGCAATCGGGTCAGAATTCGACATTGAACTCCTTTTTAAAAAACATTTATGGAAGCTTCGAGCAGCCAAAGACTCGATAAATGGCTTTGGGCCGCGCGATTTTTTAAAACCCGGAAGCTCGCGACTGAAGCGATCTCCGGCGGAAAAGTGCATTTGAACGGCCAGCGAAGCAAACCCGGAAAGGACGTCAAAATCGGTAATTGTGTTTCCGTTACGAAAGGCCCGTACCGGTGGGAGCTGACCGTCACGGGCTTGTCGCAACAACGCAAACCGGCCAGCGAAGCCGGCTTGTTGTATGAGGAATCGCCTGAAAGCCATGCACGACGCCAGGCTCTGATTGAGCAGCGAAAAGCCGGAGAGGAATTCTCGAATCAGCCGGAAACGCGTCCGAACAAAAAGCAACGCCGGCTGATTCATCGGTTCAAAAGGCAATAAAGACGGATTTCAAATGCAACTCGTCGGTTTCGGCAAACCACCGATCCGGCACGCAAACTTGAGGGGCCCTTCAGGAAACAGGCCGTAAAGGTATCGGCTGTTACCCTTATCGTCGCCGAACTTTTTCCGGACTGCCGTGACGAACACCCGGTTGTTGGGCAGGTGATTGAAACGTTGATAATAATCCCGAATGAAATGGATGATTTCCCAGTGCGCATCCGTAGGCTCTATACCGGCCGCAGCAGCCAGCGCGATTCCAACCTGTTCGGTCCAGGCTTCACGCTCAACCAGAAATCCCGCCTCGGTTATTTCGTAGCGCTTTCCGTTTACATCGATCGCAGACATCGTTCTCGAACCAAAGCGGTCAATCCTTCAGTAATGGGTGATCGGGGGCTAATTGACGCGAAATCCATAAGGCCAGTTTGTGTTTCATATTCGGCTCATTTTCCTGATCCCTTGCCAATGGCTGAATCAGTTTGTCATGAATCAGCAGGCGATACAGGTATTCGACCTTGCCGCCGGCCGAATCGGTGTCGTTAAACTTGACCGCACCGCGTTTCTCGGCATAAATCATTCCGACTCGAATCGCTTCTTTCAGCAATCCTGCTTCGTTTTTCAGCTTCTTCATAACGTTCACTCCACGCGAGCCGTTGCGATCGATTGTTTAACGTCCGTCGTTCCTGGCCTGGGTTCAACAGAAGAAAATAGATCAACCCCATGGCCGGGTTGAAATGCGATAAGGAACCCTATCATTGCCCGGTGCGGGCAGGTATTATTGCACGCCAGACTGTGCCGATTCATCTTCATAAAAGTCCGGATCGATCAACGTTCATGAAAGATTCGCGAATCGAACCGCGACACGTGGACTTCGATCGGGAGCCGTGGACCAAAACGCGAAAGTACACTGGCCGTTGTTCGAAGAAAATCACAACGGGATATTTACGCGGGCGATTGCGGAAGTCGAATGGGAATTGCCTTCACGGACTCGGAGGATCACGGCCTGTCGCGGCGACCGAAGGGTAAACTTCCACCCCGCCGTTCAGTCCGCGTCATACCCGGGAAAATTACCGGTTCGGTTCCCACAAACCTTGCAATCCGTTCCATTCCTCGAACAATTATTAAAGACCAGACCAATGCCGTGCCCTTATTTACCGCTGCGCTTTCGAACCCATTTGCAATGGATATTGATGCCATTTCTGATGGCCGGATGTCTCGGCACTACCGTCCGGACCACGTTTTATATCTTGAATCCCGATGCAAACCCATCCGCCTCGATCCGTTTACCCGAAAATACCGGCGTAATCGGAGTGGGACCCGTGTCGATCCCTAAATATCTGGACCGTCCCCAGGTGGTTACGAGGGTTGGGCGCAACAAAATCCGCATCAATGATTTGCATCAATGGGCCGGCCCGTTAAAACACGATCTCGTGCGGGTGGTGCAGGAAAATTTGTCGCGGCTGTTTGAAGGTCATGACACGGTATCGTATCCCTGGAAAAATACCGAGGGCGTGCGCTACCAGATCAAAATTTCGATCCAGCGGCTCGACGTCCAGGATCGGAGCGCCATTCTATGGGCCGATTGGTCCATTCGGGACGTCAAATCCGCTGCGTCGAGCCGGAGCTTTCGATCAAGAATCGAAACCCGGATTTCGGGACTCAGCTATACCGACAGGGTGTCGGGCATCAACGATTGCTTGAATCAATTCAGTTACGACCTCGCTGAGGGCATCGCGAACTATATCTCAGACCACAAGGCTCCCGAGCGGACCGGTACCCAGCGGCCTGGTTGACAGTCCAGAAATTCCTGGCGCGGCCGCTTCGCCAAGGAAACGCTGAACAAATCCATCCTGGATTTCTCAGCGCTCGGCAACCCCGCCAATGCGATTGGCAGGGTTGCCTAATGGATCGCGGCCGGTGCCCTGAGCGGCATCACAGATCGAGTAGATCGCGGATTCCGGAGATGACGTACTTTGCGCCGTTCGCAAAAAGAACCGCGTCCTCGACGGTCCCCCTGACGCCGATCACGGTCGCGCCGGATTTCTGGCCCGCGATAACCCCGGCGACCGAATCTTCGACGATCGCCACCGATTTCGGATCGACATTCAGTTTTTCCATCACCGTCAAAAAAATTTCGGGAGCCGGTTTTGAATGTTTGACATCCTGGCCATTCAGCACGTATCGAAAAAGATTCCGGGTTCCGCTCGCGTCAAGAAAAAGATCAACCGTAGCCTTACTGGCCGAGCTTGCGAGCCCCAAGACAAAGCGTTCTTCGAGTTGCTCCAGGATAAAACGGCAATTGGGCACGACCGGCGGCGATTCTCGCAGAAACAAGCCCGCCCATCTGCGTTTGGTAACCGTGAGTTCCTGAATCAGGGCGTCCGACTCGATCACGTCCTCGTTCAAGAGTACCTGCCGGAACGCATCATCGGTTCGTACGCCGGCGATCTCGGCATACGGTAGCCCATTGTATCCATAGGCCTTGAAGGTTCTGTCGTAAGCTTCGCCGTGCGCCTCGGAGGAGAAAAAGAGGACGCCGTCCATATCGAATATCAGCGCAGTAAATTCATTCAGACAACTCATAGTTCCACTCAAACAAAATCGCTTACGTTGCCAGATCGATGACTACGCAATCACGCTTTCACATTTGGCCTTTCCGGCCGTTCGACGGTCGCCATGCAGCCAATCCCCAAGAATGTGTCCTTGGCGGAACCGGAAAATGCGATTTTCGGGTTCGTTGCATTTTCAATTGCACTCATTCATTGCATGCCGGTTCGTCCCGAGCCGGAACCGTTTTAGTTCGTTTCCGAACAACTGACCGCCGATCCATGAATTTGTTTCAGCCGGGGATTGGTAATTATAGCTGCGACTACCGTAAATTATTAACTGGGGTTTAATTTGCCAAGTCAAGGAAAACGTTCTTGCGCGAATCGAATCATCACACGGAACCCAAGACACGTTGACGGCGCAGGCTGGGCTGGTATTGTTCGGTGAGGACCTGCGCGCCATGGGTGCGCCGAGTCATTTCGAGCGGGAATCGCCCGGGCCCGCCAATCGGATGGGCTACCAGCCGTTGGCTAATGGTATCGTTGGTGTTGACGCTGCCGGGCAGTGGACGTTCGCTGGAGGTCTTGCGGCTGTTGCGGGCCGATAAACAGTTACAGAGCTTGCTGAACCTGCCCGGCGGAGAATGGTTTGATCGTGGGGGAAGAGTTTCGCAACCGCAACCGCCCCCGCGGCGGGTAATCTGGAATTCATTCAATATTGAAAAAATGTCCAAAAATGGCAATAGACAACCTTCTCCAAAATCTAATCGCGGATTTTGGGGAAAGACGCTGATTGCGTAACGAGATTAGAATATTTATGCTACATTGCCGTAAGTGATCTGATTGAATTCTGGTTTTCAGGTCACACCATTGTTACCGAAAGCAGCGATCGCTGAGGAGACCGTGATGAAAGTAAGCGCGCGCAATAAACTGAAAGGCAAGGTCAGTCGGATCAAGAAAGGCGCCGTGACCGCGCAAGTGACAGTGGACATTGGCGGAGGCAACATCGTCACTTCAACGGTCACGCTCGATGCGATCGACGACCTCGGCCTCAAGGAAGGGATGGAGGCTTGGGTGTTAATCAAAGCCTCGGAAGTCCTTCTCGCGGTCGATTGACTGGCCATGCGGTCAAAGTATCCACCGCCAGACTTTGGAGTAGAACCAGCAGTCGAAGCGCCATTCGTTCCCGAACGTATCAAGCGGGCTACCCGGGTCATGACCAGCGGGCAAAAAAAAGCCCTTATCCAGAATAAGGGCAAAAGTAATGGCTTACTTTTAAGGAGGAAAAGAAAAAATCGGAATATCAGGCAGCTTTGGCTTCAGTCAACGGATATTTCTTGGTTGCATCCTGCACGCTGGTTTCAATCCAGCCGAACAGATCGTCCCGGCTGGTGGTGGCCGCTTCCATGGCGGATTGAGCGCATTTGATCAGTTCTTCCGCGAATTCGACAGTCAATTCATTTTGGGCTTTCAGATAGGCCGGAACGTCTTTAACATCGCGGACCAATTCCAGTTGTTTGATACCAGTACGTACATAAATATTGGCGATCTCGGTTTGTCCCTTGACGATATTTTCATAGGCGCGCGAATTGACATCGCTCAGCTTCTTGAATGAATCGGTCACGAATTCGTTCGCTTCGGTAATGGTTTCTGCAAAAGTTTTCATAATTTAAGCTCTCCGGTTTGAATCTCAGGTATTGTGCACCGCAACAACGATGTTGCAATGCAAAATACAAGGATTTTTTAGCACTGTCAACTTTTTTTGGATAAAGGTTTTGTATTGCCTTTTTCCGGCTTGTTCCACCGGTTCAGCAGGTCATTGTAAGCGCCCATTTTTCACTAGCGCTCGGCGCCGGCTCTCGTGTTAACATGCGCTCTCTGATAATAACAATACGATCCCGTTTGCGAAAACGGCCTGGATTGGAGTCGGCTTATGAATATCCTGCTGGTTTATCCCGAGTTTCCGTATTCCTTCTGGTCCATGGACCATTTGATGAAGATGTACGGAAAAAAATACAGTTACCCGCCGCTGGGTTTGTTAACCGTCGCCGCGATGCTGCCTTCGGAATGGGGAAAAAAGCTGGTCGATCTCAATATCGGGGATGAGATCAGTGACCCGGACCTTGAATGGGCCGATTTCGTGATGGTCAGCGCAATGAACGTCCAGGAGCCGTCCTGTCATGAAATCTTTGCGCGCTGCCGCGAAGCCGGAACCAGGGTAATCGCGGGCGGCCCATTGTTCACTCACGAATTTTCGAGATTCACCACCGTCGATCATTTTGTATTGAACGAAGCCGAGCTGACTCTGCCGAGGTTTCTCAAGGATCTCGAGCAAGGTTGCTCGAAAAAGGTCTACGGCTCGCCGGACCTCGCGAATGTCCATGAAACGCCGATTCCGTTGTGGGAACTTGCCGATCTCGAGAAGTACGCCTATGCCATCGTGCAGTATTCGCGAGGCTGCCCCTATATGTGTGATTTTTGCGACGTAACCGCGCTGTTCGGCCGCAAGCCGCGCACCAAAACGGCCGAGCAGATGATAGCCGAACTCGAGTCATTCGGCGATATTGGTCGCTTCGGCATGGTGGTTTTCGCGGATGACAATTTAATGGGCAACAAAAAGATCCTGAAATCGGAACTGCTGCCCGCACTGATCGAGTGGCGGAAAAGCAAAAAACTTGCGGTGACTTTCGCAACCCAGATCACGATCAACCTCGCGGACGACACGGAACTCATGGACCTGATGCTTCAAGCCGGATTTCAGAATATTTTCATCGGGATTGAAACTCCGGATGATGAAGGGCTCAAAGCGTGCAAAAAATCGCAGAATCGACGTCGCGACATGCTCGAAAACGTCAATCTGCTGCACAGCGCGGGCTTTATTATCACCGCGGGCTTTATCGTCGGATTCGATACCGATACGCCGTCCATTTTCGAGCGGCAAATCAATTTCATTCAGGAAAGCGGGATCGTAATCGCCGGAGTCAGCGTCTTAAAAGCGCCCCCCGGAACCGAGTTGTATGCCCGCATGAAACGCGAGGGTCGGCTGATCGAAGAATTCAATTTTCATGAAAGCGAAACCAATATCATTCCGGTGATGGATCCGGATGTGCTCAGGAACGGGTATAAACGAATACTCGAGACTATTTATTCGCCGGAAAATATTTACCGGCGGACGCAGAATTTTCTTAGGTGTTACCGGAGCGCTCCGCGTACCGCTCCACTTAAAATCACCGAGATTAAGCTCAGTGTACTCGCACGTTACCTCGCGATCATGGCCAGGATCATTTATTATCTCGGCATTCGCGGCGCGCATCGCAGCCAAGTCTGGAAATTGCTCGGCTGGACTTTGAAGCATCATCCCCATGTTTTTGATACAGCACTCGGTTTTGGTGTCTGGATCTACGACCTGGGTAAAATCTATGAAAACCACATGGCGCTTGGCCACTACGATTCGCACGTGGCAAAAATTGCGCCCAACCAATCCCGGCAACCGGTACTGGAGAACGGCTAATTTCTTTGCGCAAAAAGCCGGTCACGGTCAGCAACGAATTAAGATTCCCGGTTTCATACGACCCGCACGCATTGGCTGCGCATTCAGGGTTAAGTCTTGCCCTGCCATAATGCCTCGGCTGACCCATTAAGCAATTGAGGCACGGACCGGGTCGTTCATGCGAGCCTGAATCGATGCGGGTTCGGGTCACAGGGAGCGGACCGCTTTCCCGATTGGCGCCGGAGCCTCTGTTTCTGTTCGTGTCGACTGTACTTTGAAATGAAGCGATATTACATCGGTCTTTCCGTATCGACTCATGATCCGGCCCTTGCGATCATCGATCGGGAGGGGCAAATCCTGTTTGCGGAGGCCACCGAACGATATCTGCAATATAAACGCGCGCCAAATTGCGAACCGGACAATGACCGCCTGACGTCGTTGCTGAAACGCCACTGCGATCCCGGAGCCGAATTCGTTGTGGCGGTCAACTGGAGAAAATTCACCGCCGGCTGCTCGCGGCTGCTCAGCCTGCTCGGAATAACTTCGGCAACGGCGATATTTAAAGCCAGGAGCCGCGACGTCAGGTTCAATACGCCTTATTCGTTGCGTACGAAAATGATCAATGCTTTTGCGGCGTCCATGTATGACAGGCTCGGAGTAGGTTTTACTTATGCCATGAAATTGGCCTTCCCGGACAGTCGCTATTCCATCCGGTATTTTCCCCATCATCTATGCCATGCCGCATTGGCTTGCTATTCCAGCCCGTTTAACGAAGCGTCGTGCATGATCGTCGACGGAGCCGGGGATTTCGGTTCATTCGCCTATTACCAGTACAAAAACGGGACCATCAAGGTCATTAAGGAACAGAAAGGATTTGCGAGCCTCGGACGTTTTTATGCCGATATGACCTGGTTGTGCGGCTTCAATCCCGATAAAGGGGAAGAATGGAAAGTGATGGGTTTTGCGCCCTACGGCTCGTTGGACCCGAGTGCCTATGAAATGCTGAAATCGGTTTTCGTGTTTCGTGAGTCCACGATAGGCGGCAGTTCCAACCAAGCCTATCAACGAATTTTGAAGCGATTACAAGAGCGGTTGGTTACGGGCAGTCTGCAATCCGCGGATCTGGCTTTTACCGCGCAGCAGGTTTTTAGCGAAACCCTGCTCGAAGCTATCCGGAATTTTCATCGAATCTGTTCATCGGATAACCTCGCAATGGCCGGAGGGTGCATGTTGAATTCCTCGACGGCGGGGTTTATCGAGGGAAATACCCCGTTCAGGAAACTGTTTGTACCTTCGGCTCCGGCCGACGATGGAACCGCGCTGGGCGCGGCATTCCTGGCCGTTCACGCCGATCATGCGCAACAAAAAATCAATAACCAGGCCGCTAGTCCTTATCTTGGATCGGAAATATCCGAAAGCCGATTGGAACGGGTTTTAAAGGTTGCCAATCTCTCCGATGTGTTCCACTTTCCGGGTACTATCCATATCGAAACCGCAAAAATGCTCAGCGAAGGCAAGCTGATCGGATGGGTGCAGGGGAAAGCTGAGTTCGGCCCGAGATCGCTCGGGAACCGATCGATTCTGGCCGATCCACGACCAGAGACGATGAAGGACAAAATTAATGCCCGTGTCAAGTTTCGCGAACAATTCCGCCCGTTCGCGCCGTCCATTTTGCACGAGTTCGGACCGGATTATTTTGAAAATTACCAGGAAAGTCCGTACATGGAACGAACTCTCGTGTTCCGCGAGGGAGTCAGGCGCAAAATCCCGGCGGTGGTGCATGTGAACGGGACTGGACGTCTGCAAACCGTCAAACCCGAGTATAATCAAAAATTTTATTCTTTAATCAGGGCTTTCTATGATTTAACGGGTATCCCAATTCTATTGAATACCAGCTTTAACGTAATGGGCAAACCGATCATTCATTCCATCGAGGACGCCCTGAGCGTTTTTTACACCAGCGGTCTTGACGTATTGATCATCCATGACTATCTGATTAAAAAATAGAACGGCAGCGGGACAGCCGAGAGTGATCTGGAAGCCTTCAATATTCAATCCTGGAGCATGAAGCACAATTATTGGCCAGCGAAACTCTAATAGAGCAGATCTTTCCGTAGTGCAGGGGTGCGCTGCTAAAATCCATGCTTTCCGCGATTGATTTTGTAAGGCAACCAAAATCGCATTTGGGTTTGCCGATCGCCGAGAAATCAAGGACCGGTTTATTTCAGCGCTTCTTAGGAGTGGAGTGCGAAGTCGACCTGTGATACGTTATTGCATCCGTTATCGAGTCGATCGCTCCTATCAAAAGATCATAAGGCTATGACCGTAAGAACGTTTTTAGTTATGGGGTTGACCTCTGCCTGGCTGCTCGCCGGATGCGATCCGAGCGGTTCCGAGCTGTCCGGCCGTGGCCACGAAGGTGATGGTATTGCCCAGTCCGTAGCGCCCGGAGAACTCGAGCGGTTCAACGGAGTATGGGAAGTCACCGGACGAACCGGTAATGAAGATGGTACCAATGAACCGGTTTGCGGTCACGAAACAGGTTTGGGAACCGTGACGATTGAAAATTCCAAGATAACCGGTAAGATTACGAATAAATCGGGATTTGAATATAAAGTCGACGGAACGATTGACAGCACGGGCAGGATTAAAGCCATGCTGATCTATTCCGGCTACGATGCGGCTGAACTGTTCGGGACATTTTCAGCGGAGACCAATTCAGCGAAAGGCAACTGGAAAGATGCGGTGAATGCGTGTCCTGGAATCTGGAAGGCAAGTCGCATAAGCGGCGGCGCGACCGCGGGTCCCGTCGGGCCCGAAGATATTGGGGAGATTCCTTCCGGTAAGACGGATCAAGCAGTAAAAAAGACGGATTCCTAATCAACCAACGTCAGTTCGATTGGGCATTTCAGCTTTTACGATCAAAGGATTGTCGAAATTTTGGACGGATAGATCCCTTTCGTCGCAACTACCTTCTACAAACATGCTAACCGCAGGTCAACGAATTGCCGTTGAGTTGCATTGAAACCAGCCAAAAATGTGGATTCTGATGAACTCTAAAATAACACCGCAGGGGACTTTATGTCATCGGTATACATTTTTATCCACTTTTACCGCGTTAAATGTCAGTTGGCCGGGGTGACCTGTTCTCGTGCGTGTCTTAACGACGTAAGTCAATGAACGACGGTAACAACGCGGGATCTCCCAAAACTTCTATCGGGCGACCGCCCCGAATCATATTCGGGTTGATGTCCGCAGTTGCCAGCCCTGCAATCGTGGAGCAACTGGTTTTGTCCCTGTATCCTTACAGGGTGGTGATTCACCATGATTTCAGCCAGCAACCGAACTTCTCGATCAAGGCTGCTAACACGTGCTACGTGCCTGACCCCAAACGCACGGGGTATGGCGTTTGGGCATTTACCGAAGGGGTCATCCATCTGATCAAATATTGCGTCGAGCAAGTCGAGTTTGATTATTTGCAGTTGATGAGTCCCGCCTGTCTACCGATCAAACCACTGTCGGAGTTCGAGAGATACATTGCCCAGAGTTCCGTTGATGCCCATGCAGAATTTCTCGATCCTTCAACGGACCGAGATGTAATGGTGTCATTCGGACAAAGATGTTACGCGCCCGATAAGACGTTGCGCCATTCGCTATTGATACGCGCCCGGCGCTGGTACGTCGGCACGAATCCCCGTAAGGAAGAAATGGCCGGCGTGCAGATTGTACGAGGCCCGCAAAACCTCTGGCGGCATCCTGAGGCAGTTATCGGTTACTTGATCATACGCTTGGCTCGGATCGGCTTGTTTGGCCGGTATTTGCCAGAGCCAGGCCTGAACCCATTGATTGGGACCACTTGGATCGGCGCTACACGTCCAGTTTGCGAATATCTCGCGCGCCGTCTGACGGAACCTGCGCTTAACGACCATTATCGCCGTTTTAGGGACATCGCTGAAATTTCGATACAGACCTTGTTGGGAAATTCGAATTTCCACCTGGGCCCCCTCAACACGTTCGTGAGTACGTACGAAGGCTGGAGTCCCCGTGTTTTAGGTGTCGAAGATTTAGACCGGCTGGAGCATACCCCTCATTTTTTTGCCCGTAAATTTCCTGATAACCAGAACGCGCCGGTTCGCCTTCGAGTGCTTGAACGGATCCAGGAAACTGCGCCTTTACCTTGATTCCGTACTGGATTATCCGGCAAGGCTGGATTGTCGGGCGAGCCTTTGGCAGTGAAAATTACCGCAAAGCGACATTACCGGAATATCGCATCAATCGCGGATTGGCTCACGATAGTCCTTCGATCTGGCCAACAAAAACACCCGGCTGAACACGCGTCCAGCCGGGCATTTATGCCGCCAAATACCAGCCGCTCAGACCGGTACCCCCAGAAATCAGCCAAGGAATCTCTGATTAAATTCAGAGAGTTCTCGGCGTTTCCCTAATTAATCGAACGACCTACAACGAGGTCAAGATCCTGTTCCTTCAGGGTTCTGACATTTCCAGATGGAATTGTTTCTTTGTTATGCATTCTGCCGGATCCATCTGCAACGTGGAATTTTAGCGCGGTTTTAATCAAACGCGCGTTGCCGTTCGATGTGGATTTTGCTTCGTTCATCCGTAAGTCTCCAGTAATTGACGCATGATAGCAACGTTCAATCAGCATACGCAAAATATGATTTGATATTAAAAAACAAGTACTTACGATTAATATTTAAAAAACTTATCCGTAACGACCCAATATTATTGAATTTAGTTGCGCGTTGCCAACACTATTGATTTATAATATAGCAGGTCATTGAATACAATTCAATAAGTAGTGTTTCGAAAATGATACATTTTGCGTTCAAAGAATCGATCCAAATGCGGATTGGGGTGATGTATGACTTGATCTATACCGTCGGTATTGAAAGTTAACTGATTCTATATCCTTGTAGTAAATTTGTAGTAAATTTGACACACAATAATAATATAGTTCCAAAAATACCACAGAATGCTCAAATCACGAAATTTGGTACCGGGAAGCCGGAACGATCGCCGAATGTCTTTCTCCTGGTCATCAATTTAAAGAATAGACGAACCTGGATCTATAATCGGCAGTTCCCGGAAAATTTTTCATGAACTTCTCCGGATATAGTCAGATATTTGGGGGCCGCCTAATGTGGCGCGCCAGCAAAATGTATCAGGCGAGGGTTTGGCTTCCGTCGCCGCCGCCCCGCACCGGAAGCCGAAATGCCGCTAAGCCAAAGAATCTCGTAATTTTCTTCGCAAAACTTTTCCGATATTGGATTTCGGAATCTCCTGCACGAACTTGATTTCTCTGGGGACCTTATAGGAAACAAGATTCTCGCGGCAGTGGCGTTCGATATCAGACTTCGAAACGGAGTCGATCGCTTTTACCACGAATGCAACGACAATTTCTCCGCCGGTCTCGCTCGTTTCACCGATAACCCCGGCGTCCGCGATTCCAGGATGAGCATTCAGCACATCCTCGACTTCATTCGGATACACGTTGAACCCGGATACAATGATCAGATCTTTTTTCCGGTCGATAATCCAGACATAGCCGTTTTCGTCCATTTTCGCGATATCGCCAGTTTTCAACCAGCCATCCGCCGACAAAACGGTGCTGGTTTCTTCCGGCTTCCGCCAGTAACCCTGCATGACCTGCGGTCCCTTAACGTAAAGTTCCCCCGGTTCTCCGTTGCTAACCGATTGCCCCGATTCGTCGCAGATCCGGACCAACGTAGAAGGAACCGGCAGCCCGACGGAGCCGGAAAAACTAGACAGATTTAAAGGGTTACAACAAACACCCGGTGAAGCCTCGGTCAACCCATAAGCCTGACGAATCGGAACCCCGGTTATTGCCTGCCATTTATCCGCTACGCTTGATTGAATCGCGGCGCCGCCTCCGATAACGACGCGCAAGGCACGAAAATCCAGATCCCCGAAACCTGGTGTGCTGAGCAATTTGGCAAACAACGCGTTAACTCCGTGGAGTATTGAACCGCCGGTTTTTTTGATGGTCCTGATCAGCGTCCTGGTGTTGCGCGGATCGGTGATCAGAACATGCAGTCCGCCAAGTTGAAGATGGCTCAAAAAATTGATTGTCAAGCCGAATATATGATATAGCGGCAACGCAACAATCACACTCTCTTTTCCTTCCCGAAGGTGACCTCGGACCCAATAACCGGTCTGCACGATATTGGCCAGAATGTTCCCATGGCTCAAAATCGCGCCCTTGGCAAGACCGGTCGTGCCCCCGGTATATTGTAAGAAAGCCGGATCTTCGTGGGTCAATCCGACCCGGATGAAACTTCCGCCATCTTTGATCGCCTTGGAAAACGGAATGGCGCTCGGAAGTCTCCAGGCGGGTATTTTTTTGCCGAAATACTTGACGACAAAATTGATCAAAGCGGCTTTAAAGCGCGGGAACAAATCGCCGACTTCAGTGACGATCACATGCTTGAGTGGAGTTTGGTCCAAAACATCCTGCAACAGATGGGCGCATCCGGCGAACATCACGATCGCCTTGGCCCCGCAATCGTCCAATTGCAAAAGCAGTTCTCGCCGCGTATAGGACGGATTGATATTGACAACGATCAGTCCCGCACTTAATGCGGCCAGAAGAGTGACCGGGTATTGCAGCAGATTCGGTAACATGATTGCGAGCCGATCGCCTTTAGCAAGCCCTAACGTATTCTGGAAAGAACCGGCGAGCAACGCGCCTTTCTTTTTGAACTCCGCATAACTTAGCGAAACACCGAAATTGGAGATTGCCGGCAGATCCGCGAAGCGATCGCAGCAGTCCTCAATATACGCTGCGACCGAGTCATACTGGATCTCGCCGATGCAAGCCAGGACGCCGGTTTCATAGGATTTCAACCAGATCTTTTCGTTCATTGTATTGGTCATTTTGTGCTAGAAGCGAAGAGTTAATGACACCGGAATTGCGAAAACCTTGGTCCGGAAAAGACTCGAGCCTCCGAGCGCCGTACGATAATCGTTACCCGAGCGACGTTCGATTCGCGGAATTTCCGGTTTCGGAAAAAATCCGGCTTCGTACTCGGAATTACGCGCATCAGTGCCGGGGTTTTGGGAAATCAATGACCACCCGGAGTCCAGGCCGATTACCTTCGAGCCGGATTTTGGCATTGTGCAAAGTGACCACAGCAGCTACCAGGCTCAGCCCGAGCCCGTTGCCTGGACTACTCCGGCTGGACTCCAGGCGGTAGAATCGCTGGAATACCTTTTCCCGTTCGCCGACCGGAATTCCGCTTCCGGAATCCGCAATCATCAGGCTCACGGAGAGCGGGCCATTCGATAAATTCACTTGGATGGTACCCGCGGGTTGGGTGTACTTAACGGCATTATCCAAAATATTCGCGACCACTTGCGATAATAAATCTCGATCGCCACGGATATTGTTCTGTGTTCCCGGAATGCTTACCTCGAGGCTTTGTGATTTTTCCTCGGCCAGGGGCTCGTAAAGATCAACTGCGTCCCGAATTACCGTCGACAAATCAACGTCGACAAGATAATCCGGCTGTTTTTCAGATTCTATTCGTGCGATCCGGAGCAGCGCGTTAAAGGTCGCAAGTAATCCGTCGGCTTCCTGGATCGCCTGTTCCACCGGTTCGGCATCGTCGACATCTTTGCAATCACTTTTGAGTTCGTCCAGGTGGTTCCGCAATCGAGCCAGTGGCGTCCTGAGGTCATGGGCAATATTATCTGAAACCCGGCGCACTCCTTCCATAAGCTCTCCAATCCAGTCCAGCATCTGATTTAAGTTGGTGGATAATTGGTCGAAATCATCTCCGGTATTGTCGGTCGGAATTCGCCGCGACAAGTCCCCGTTGATGATTTCGTGACTGGTCTGGTTAATCAATTCGAGCCGCCTTAAAAGCCTCCGCGTCATGGTAAGTCCACCCACCAAAGCCATGATCGCTGCGATGACCAGTCCCCAGATCAAAGTTCTCGCGATTGCTTTCCTGCTCATCTCGAGATCGTGCAGATCGCGTCCGACCAACAAAAGAAAACCTTCGGCCAATCGGTATCTTCGCGCGCGAGCCCACCGCGCCGTCTCATCGACTGTTGGTCTGTCTTCCAGTTTGAAATTAAGCCAACCATCCGGGGTTCCAGGAACATTCGGCCAACGGTTCAGATTTCCGACTACCACGTTGAGCCGGGGGTCGACCAAAAGCAGGATGACCGAGCCGACCGACTCCGGCTTGACCCGGCTGGCAATCAACAGGGTCAAGCCCGGTATTCCGTCATGACGATAACTTTCTCTAAGTCCATTGATTTCCGATTCGATAATTGCGTCAGTCTGTTGAACCATGTAACTGGAAGTATGGAGATAGATAAAGGCCATCAACATCAGCGTCGATAACGTGAAAACCGACACATAGCTCATGGTCAGAAAGAACGTCGAACTACGGAGCAGGCTGATTTTACGCACGGAGAGAGTAGCCCGCACCGCGGATGGTGTGCAGCAAGGGTGGATCGAACTCGCGATCGATTTTTCCACGCAAGCGGCTGATATGAACATCGATCACATTAGTTTGCGGATCGAAATGATAGTCCCAGACATTTTCGAGCAACATGGTCCGGGTCACGACCTGCCCCGCATGACGCATCAGGTATTCGAGCAAGCGAAACTCACGGGGCTGCAATTCGATTGGAGTGCCGGCCCGCCGCACTTCGCGCGAGAGCAAGTCCATCTCCAGGTCGCCGACCTTCAGAGCGGTTTGCGAATTATCTCCTTCAGATCGGCGGGTCAGCGCCTCCAGCCTGGCCATCAATTCGGAAAAGGCAAAGGGTTTCACCAGATAGTCATCACTACCGGCCTTTAGCCCCTTTACCCGGTCATCCACTTCGCCAAGTGCACTCAGGACCAGCACCGGCGTGCTCTTATTCGCAGCCCGTAAAGTACGAATTACCGATAGGCCATCCAGCGCGGGCAACATACGGTCAATCACGATCGCGTCATATTCGTTTTCCATGGCCATGAACAATCCGTCTTTGCCGTCCGCCGCATGATCGACATTGTGTCCGCTCTCTTTCAAGCCCTTGCAGAGGTAGGCTGCGGTTTTCATGTCGTCTTCTATGATCAAAAGCTGCATTTTTTGTCCTGGTTCGTCAATTTTGCAGTTTGGACAATTTCAGGACAATTGTATCCGGCGGAACGACGCCCGGCCTAAAGTTCCGATCGCGAACATTACTAAACCGTAATGTTTTGTTAAGGCAGGCGTAATGTTCAGACCACTATGATGATCGCCAAGATATACCAGTGCTCTGACAAACTCGTACCAGTTATTAGGCGTCATCCGGAAAAGAATTGTCCCGGTTTTGTTCCGAATGGCATTAAGTCTGTGCAGTTAACCCCCAATGCAAAGGACGGCATCCCTGGTCCGGTGCGGAGCTCCGCACCGGCAATTTTCTACCTCCCGACGTTTTCGCGGGCAGGCCATCCAGAATCTAGCCAACCTAATCCCGCCCGGTTGATCGCTCAGCGATTAGACCCGGTGTAGTCATGACTGGCTTCAGACAAATGAATGATTTGTTGCAACAGGAATTCCGCATTTTGGTAGTCGATGTCCAGCAGTCGGCAGCCCAAGGCGGAATTATGGAAAACTAAGGAAGGAAAGGTCTCAACACCTAGCTGGCGCGAAAAAGCAATCTGATGATTCAGTTCCGCAACCGTTTCCCGAGAATCGAGATCTGCGGCAAATTGTTGCCGGTCGAGACCAAGCGAGTCTGCAAGATTTATCAGGGTCTGTTGGTCCGACGGATTTCTTGCCTCGCGATAATAGGCGTTCTGAATCAGACGAATCATTTCCGTTTCAAGCTCGGGGGCGTGTCGAGCGACGGCGATTACCGCACGACAGGCCGGGAAAGTAGCCCGGCGCGGAGTGGCGACTCTCCAGAAATCAAAATTGAAGCTGGTTCCGGGAACTGCAATTTCGATGGTATGCCAGATTTGTTGGATTCTGGACTGCATTGATGCCGCCATCGGCTGATCGGTATCGGGCGCGAGGCCGCCCAGTATACGCACGGCCTCCACAGAAGCCGGCAGTCTGGCGCACACAGATTCCCAGACCGGTTCAAATGCAAAACACCAGCTACACATCGGATCGTGAACGTAATAAAGGTTCGCCCGGTCCGCGCGCAACGATTCCTCCATTGCCGAAGCCATACTCATTCGAATTTTTCGGACCAATGGATCGCCACCCGGTCGCCCACCTCAACATAATGTTCCGCAAACCATTTCGCGGACATTTCCAGGGCGTAACGCGCGGGAGCGGAGGAGCGGTAGAATGTATCGGTGTTCATCGGTTTCATTTCGAGAATATTCAGAATATAGCCGCCAGCGTCGAGAAACGCGATGGACAGTGGAATGCGGGTATCCTTCATCCAGAAAATCATCATCCGATCCTCGAAATAAACAAAAAGCATTCCGTGATCTTCAGGTAACGAATCCCTGAGGGAAAGTCCGCAGTTTTTTTCATGCTCGGCGACGGCCAATTCAGCCGTAATCCGGTAACCGTTGATTTGGATCTCTGCGGTCCGATCGACCGGCCCACAGGCCGGAGTCGCGGACGGAAATGCAAACAGAATCCAAACATAAATCGTGCGCAGTAGTCCGGTGCCCCAACTCATTGCCACGATTCCGAGGTCAAATGGAACCTTGGACCGGATTCGATTCAATTTGACGTCGAAAACTCTCATTTTTCGCGCAGGTCAGGGTTGTTTCGAGACCATCGGCATTTCAGTTCATCCGAAAATAGATCAAATTCGGATCGTCCTTTTCGATCGAGGCGCCGAGAGAGAAAATTCCGGCGGCATCCGCCATCCATTCGTCGCCATGAATAATCAGTTCGATGCCGTCGGCCGCCCGCTTGCCCTCGAACGTTCGAATAAAAGTTCCGTTCGTGCTTTGATCTTTGATCACGATCATGCCGTTCCGGCAACTAACCACGGCATGCATCCTGGACGCAGCACCGGAATCGACGACCAATCCGCATCGCTGTCCGCGCCCGACTACCAACTCACCCGAAGATTCGCGGAGGTTCAGTAGCCGGCCTTTATATTTCAAAAAAACCGACGCTTCGTTACGTCGGCGGTTAACGAAACCGGTTCGAGGCAGGGTCGACACCACCGTACATTCGCTTTCATCCCAAACCACTTCATGAATGGTATAGGGATCCGGTTTGCCTTTGATGAAGACCTTACCGACAATTCGCAGCCTGGCCCGATTTAGTTCCGACAGAAACTCCACGGACTGATGATTGGTGATGATCTGGCCGGATTTCGCAAGGTTGACCATCCTTGCGGCAACATTCACGGTGTCCCCGTATGGATGCCCTTCGGTTACCGCGGTCAATCCGCAGTGAAAGCCGATCCGCACTCCGATCTGTGCTCCGGTTTCGGTGCTCAGCCCGTGCTGAATCTGCCTGGCGGCTTCGAAGGCCTGGTCAGGATGTACGAATGCCGCCATAATTTCATCGCCGATGATCTCAATGATTCGACCGCCCCGATCTTCTATCAGCAGCGACATCTGCTGCAGACATCCGACAATTTTTTCGTGGGCTAAACGATCGCCGATTGAATCGTACAATTCGACACTGCCGGCGACATCGGCAAAGAAAATCGTCATTTGCGATTTATCGCCATCATTCATGGTTTGCCAAGTCTCCTTCTTGTTGATTGAATTCAACCCGCTGGAGGATTGAAGCCTTAATTCCACGTAGTATATTGCAAGAAATCCTTACCGCCGCGTGAACCTTCCGGGTTCCAGAAGTCGCATTATAAAGGGAGCTCAAATACCTTAGCTATACCGATCCGAATCGATCGCTGAATCGACACAGGATACGGAGCCGAAATTCGTGCACCGGTAGAGGTTATAAGGTCTTCAAATTGCCAGACTTTGCCCGGGTAGTTCCGACCTACATCAAAAAATTTATAGTTTGGTTTAGAAGTATGGACTAATCACGTGATTTATATATAATCACGCAATGACAAAACATTACCAGCCAATTTCGACAGCACGCGAGATGCGTTTATATGCAAAGGTTGCCATCGCAGCTGTGTGTCACTTAGTATGACGGAACAGTTCAGCATTTCGGCAACCGACAAGATCCTGGATGAAAGTGTCATGGGTACAGTCGATCGTACTTAATTTCTGTTAAACCTGGCACTACTGAATGAAAGTTCGTTTCTATATCTACTGGAGGCCAAGAATACAATGAATATCCATTCTTTGATTTTTTTAATCGGTTTTTTGATCTTCATCCTGGGGGGCGGTGGCTTTATTCTGTCGAAACTCTTCGTTCGTGCCACCAAAAGCCTGGTTTATGTACGAACCGGCTACGGTGGTGAGAAGGTGATTTTAAATGGCGGTGACTTTGTCCTTCCGATTTTGCATAAGGCGATTCCGGTCAGTTTGAATTCGAACCCGATCGAAATTGACCGGATTAAAGAAAATTCGGTCATTACGAAGGATCGCCTGCGAGCGGACGTTTGTGTCGTGTTTTACCTGAAAGTGAATCCGGTGGACCTCGATATCATGATCGCGGCGCAGACACTTGGATATCGTACCTTGGACACGACCCAGCTCAATCGTTTTTTAAGCAGCCTGTTAATTACGTCTATCCGCCAGGCGGCGATTGAATTTACGCTTGCTGAACTGCAAACGAATGAGCAGAACTTCGTGTCGAGGGTTCGTGAACTTTCAGCCGAACCTTTGTTCAACTATGGGCTGTTGCTGGAAACGATATCGGTATCCTTTTTAGGACAAACCGGCAAAAGCTATTATGATCCGGATAATGCGCTCGATGCACCGGGATTGACAAAGATTACGGAACTTGTCGAAGCGGAGAAGAAAATGCGGAATGACTTGGAGCAGGGTGCCAGAATCGAAGTTTGCCGGAAACAGACGGAGGCCGACCAAATCATCCAGAAGCTAAACCAGGAAAAACTGAATCAGCAATTTACGGACGAACAGGAAATGATCGCCCACCAGACGGCGATCAGGATCGAAAAACAGAAAGCGGACGCACGGGCCGTCTATGAAACAGAACAATCGAGGATTCTTGTAGATCAAAAGGTCAAACTGTCTGAACAGAATCGAGATGCCGTACTGGCGCAGAATGCCATGAGTCAAACCCAAGTTTACATCGACGCAACTCTGGCCAAGGCAGAAATCGTCAGGGCCGAAGAAGAAATTGAGACCGAAAGGGAACTCGCACGGGCGGAAAGGATGCATCGGATCCATCTTATTCAGGCGAAGGCCGGCGCGGATAACGATACCTTGTTGATCAAGGAAAAAGCTCTCGCCGAGAAACAGGCGGCGCAGGATAGGGCAGAAGCCTATCGGATCTGGGCCAACGGTAAAACCGACGCCTTAAAGATCATCGCGGAAGGAAAGACATCGATTTCCAGTGTTAATAGCGAACTGGCCTCGCAACGGTATTCAATCCATTCCGATGGATTGAAGTCCTTACTCGACGCCTGTAATGTTTTATCCGACGAAAGTTATTCGGAGAATATGCGTTCTGTGATTTTAGAAAACCTGACCAGCGTCGTTCTGGATTTCGACAAATCGTTCGATGAAATTGCCCATTACGATTCTTTCGGGAAAAGCGATCCAGGCAAAAAGGGTGCGTTGACGGATAACCGCCTTCGATCCGCGCAAGACCTAAACGATTCGCAGGAAGCGGCGATTCAATCTCCGACGATCCTGAACGCAGCGCATGGCTAATAATTAATCGAATTGATTTTTTGAACTGACAGAGGCAACGTAGTCTTTATGGATGCGTAGACTTGGATCCAATATCAATCTCGTGGTCTCAGCAGTTTTAGCGAGTCCTCTAAGGTACGCTGGCGGGTGGTATCCCTGCGTTGCACAGATTGCCGGGTTCCTGCTTGTTATGGCTGCCCCTCTTTCCGGATGTGATGAATCCGGCTGGAACAACCCGTATCCGGAAGTCGAGGCCTCCAAGCCGATTCTATACACGTCGTTTTCCGAAAGGCCTAAACATCTGGATCCAGCGGTATCCTACAGCGCCAACGAATACGCGCTGATTTCCCAGATCTACGAACCGGCACTGCAATATCACTATCTTCTGCGTCCTTATACACTGGTGCCTTTGACAGCAGTCGCGGTGCCGACGGTCATTTACCGGGACCGGGAAGGTCAAATTCTTCCGGTCGAAAGTGACGAAAAAAAAATCGCCTTCAGCGATTATGTGATTACCATTCAAGCCGGCATTCGCTATCAGCCGCACCCGGCGTTTGCCAGAAGCGGCCAGGGTGAGTTCCTGTATCACGATTTAAGTCCCGACGAGTTGCGCGGAATCCAGTCGATCGCGGATTTTGACCACACGGACAGCCGCGAGTTGATTGCCGAGGATTATGTCTACCAGATCAAACGTCTCGTGGATCCGAGGAGTCATTCCCCGATCGCCGAATTCATGAAAGGCTATATTGTGGGCCTTTCGGAATTGGCCGGGGAGCTCGAGGGAGCGAAAAATAAGGGCCAAGGCCTGGATCTTAAACGATTCTCCGTGCAAGGCGCGGAAATACTAGACCGATACCGTTATCGGATTACCCTTCGTGGCAAATATCCTCAATTCCAATATTGGCTCGCGATGCCGTTTTTTGCTCCGATGCCCTGGGAGGCGGTTGATTTTTATTATCAGCCTGGGCTGGTTGAAAAGAACATCATCCTGGATTGGTATCCGGTCGGAACCGGGCCCTATATGTTGGCGGAAAACAATCCGAACCGGAGGATGGTACTGGTCAAAAACCCGAATTTTCACGGTGAAAATTATCCCGGGGAAGGCGAGCCTAGCGATGCGTCGAACGGACTTCTGACGGATCGGGGGAAACTGTTGCCGTTTATTGATCAGGTCGTCTTCATGCTGGAAAGGGAGGATATTCCTTATTGGAACAAGTTTCTTCAGGGTTACTACGATGCATCCGCGATTTCGTCGGACAGCTTCGACCAGGCGGTTAAGTTTTCCGGCGCGGGCGATGTTGAATTGACCGAGAACCTTAAACGCAACGGGATCAATTTGGAGACCACCGTCGCCACCTCGATTTTTTACCTTGGATTCAATATGCTCGATCCCGTCGTCGGCGGCGGCGCCAAAAAAGCCAGGAGATTGCGGCAGGCGATCGCCATTGCGGTGGATTACGAGGAATTTATCTCGATATTCATGAATGGAAGGGGAATTGCGGCGCAAGGGATGCTGCCTCCCGGCATCTTCGGCTATCAGGAGGGCAACGAGGGAATCAATTCTTATGTCTATGAATGGGTGAACGGGGAGCCGCGGCGCAAGAGTCTCGATGAAGCAAAAAGGTTATTGAACGAGGCCGGCTACCAGGGCGGGCGAAATCCAACGACCGGCCAACCTTGGGTCTTGTATTTCGACACCGTGGCGACCGGGCCCGATGACAAGGCGCGATTGAACTGGTTCAGAAAGCAATTCGCCAAGCTCGGTATTCAACTGGTGATTCGGGCGACCGACTATAATCGTTTTCAGCAGAAAATCCGGACCGGCAATGCCCAGATTTTCATGTGGGGATGGAATGCCGATTATCCGGATCCGGAAAATTTCTTTTTCCTGCTCTATGGGCCGAACGCGAAAGTCAAGAACGGCGGTGAAAATGCCGTAAATTACCAGAATCCCCGATTTGACAAGCTGTTCGAACGGATGCGGAATATGGACAACGGGGGTGAACGCTTCAGACTGATTCAGGAACTCCAGGAGATCGTCCGGCATGACGCTCCGTGGTTATTTGGAATGCATCCAAAAAACTTCAGTCTGTTCCACGGCTGGTATAAAAATCTGAAGCCGAACTTGATGGCGACCAACAATCTCAAATATCAGAGGATCGAGACCGTGCAACGCGAATCGATACGCAAGGAATGGAACCGGCCCAAAATATGGCCGCTCGTGATTCTGGTTCTAACGGTACTCGCGCTCACCTTGCCGGCGTGGTTGTTATACCGGCGCAAGTTGCACGCTACCGCGTTTTAGATCGGTGACTTATTACATCATCCGCCGTATTTTATACGCGTTTCCGCTGCTGCTCGGTGTGAATATTCTGACCTTTCTGCTGTTCTTTGTGGTCAACACGCCGGACGACATGGCGCGCATGCAACTGGGCGAGAAACGTGTAACCGATGAAGCGGTGCAGCAGTGGAAAGAGCAGCATGGCTACGATTTGCCCTTGCTCTGGAACGAGGAGGCACACGGCTCCGGAAAAATCACGGAAACCATTTTTTACAGCAAGTCGATCGGGTTGTTTCTTTTCCGGTTCGGCCGTTCGGACAGCGGGCGCAATATCGGTTCCGATATTTATCAGCGCATGTGGCCAAGCCTCGCAATCGCGGTTCCTTCCCTGCTATTCGGGCTGATCGCAAACATCAGCTTTGCGGTCATGATGGTATTCTTCCGCTCGACCTATTTTGAAACCTGGGGCGGGATTCTGTGCGTGATCATGATGTCGGTATCCACGCTTTTTTATATTATTTTCGGTCAGTTCGTGGTCGGTAAATTTCTTCAATTGGTGCCGATTTCCGGCTATGACACGGGCCTGAACGCCGTCAAATTCATGGTTCTGCCGGTCCTTACCGGCGTCGTTTCGGGTCTCGGATCGGGCACGCGATGGTACCGCATTTTGTTTCTCGAGGAGGTCGAGAAAGATTATGTGCGGACCGCCCGAGCAAAGGGATTGTCCGAACCGCGGGTGTTGTTCACGCATGTTTTACAGAATGCGCTGATTCCGATTTTGACCGGTGTCGTGGTCGTCTTACCGACCCTGTTCATGGGAAGCCTGATCACGGAATCGTTTTTCAGCATTCCCGGGCTTGGCAGTTATACCATCGATGCGATCAGCGCGCAGGATTTCGCCATTGTGAGGTCAATGGTTTTCCTCGGTTCGGCGCTTTATATCCTCGGTCTGTTGCTGACCGATATTTCCTACACGCTGGTCGATCCGCGGATTCGATTGTCCTGAAACGCCCATGATTCCGGTTTTCTTCTGGACCGATATGCTGATCTTTCTGCTGATCGCGATCGGCCTTCTGCTCGGGTTCAGGATCGCCGGCAACGAACTGCTGCGGCGGCCCTGGCGCAAGGTCGCCCGCAGCCGGACGGGAATGGTTTCCCTGGTGGTTCTGCTTGGATTTTTTGTGGTCGGGCTGCTCGATACGATCCATTTCCGATTCGCTGGCAGCGGAAGCACCGGCCAGGAACAGCAATTCGATAGCGAACCGCTCAGCCTTTTTGACTGGTGGGCGGCCCCGCTTCGAGCGAGCGACGAAAAAACCTATTCCGCTCCGTTTGCGGTCCAACTTTATGCCCGCGAACTCATGCTCCAGGAGGACAGCTCCAAAGCGTGGGGCTACCCGCGCTTGCGCCATGGCGGCGCGCATCTTGACGATCCGGAACAGGAGCGGGTAGCCGATCTATTGACCACCGCTTCGTTCGGAACGGTCAAGGGCCTGTTGGCGGCCGCGCTGATCGGGATCGGCCTGTGCGCGATCCGTTCGCGAAGTTTGAATACTGATAGGATCCGGGAAAATATTACCGAGATTAGCAAAGCTCAAACCGAGGTCCCGTGGCGCGCGATGATGGTGACACTCACCCTGATGCTGTGCGTTTCCTGGGCTGTCGCCGATCTGAGTTTAAAGTATCACGTATTCGGAACCGATAAAGTCGGTCAGGATGTCCTCTATCAGAGCCTGAAAAGCGTTCGGACCGGCCTCGTAATCGGAACCGTGACCACGCTGATCATGCTGCCGTTTGCGTTATCGCTCGGAATTCTTGCCGGTTATTACCGGGGCTGGATCGATGACATCATTCAATATCTGTATACGACATTGAATTCAATTCCGGGCGTGCTCCTGATTGCCGCGTCGATCCTGGTCGTTCAGGTGTATATGGCGAAGCATGAAGAAAACTTTAATACCATCGCGGTGCGCGCGGACACCCGGCTGCTGTTCCTGTGCCTGATTCTGGGGATTACCAGTTGGACGGGCCTGTGCCGTCTGCTGCGGGCGGAAACGCTGAAGCTGCGGGAAATGGAATATGTTCAAGCCGCGCTGACGCTGGGCGTGAAAGACCACATGATCCTGATCCGGCACATTCTTCCGAATGTTTTTCATATTGTGTTGATCACGGTTGTACTCGATTTCAGCGGACTGGTGCTGGCCGAAGCGGTGCTTTCTTACGTGAATATTGGCGTCGATCCGACCACCAACAGCTGGGGCAACATGATTAACAGCGCGCGGCTGGAAATGGCGCGTGAGCCGGTGGTCTGGTGGTCGCTCGCGGCGGCCTTCGTGTTCATGTTCACGCTGGTTCTTGCCGCCAACCTGTTCGCCGATGCGGTACGCGATGCGTTTGATCCGCGCATGAACTATCTGCATTTATGACCTGTCGCCTGTGTCTGCATGGCGGGCCGTTGAGCGGCGCTGACGCCTGCCGGATACTTGCGGCCACAGGCGGAAAATTGGTCCGGCGCCGGAACAGCGCGCAAATTTTTCACGCAAAAACGGTTAGTCGGGAGGCCATCGAAGCCCTCGGGAACCGCTTGGGATTCGATATCAATGTGATTCCCGAGCACTTTGCCGCGGACCGGATCAGGCTGGTTGTCAGCGATATGGACTCGACCTTTATAACGATCGAATGTATCGACGAAATTGCGGATATGCTCGGGATCAAGCCCCAGGTCGCCGCGATTACCGAATCCGCGATGCGCGGAGACCTCGATTTTCCAAGCGCGCTTCGCGAGCGCGTGGCTCTGTTGCAGGGGCTGCCCGTGGAAAAGCTCGAAGAAGTTTACCAACAACGATTACGCCTCAATCGCGGCGCGGACATTTTACTCGAGGAACTGCGAATCCGCGGGATACCTTTTGCGCTGGTTTCGGGCGGGTTCACCTATTTCACCGACCGGCTCGAGAAGCGTTTCGCGCTGTATGCGAGCAGAGCCAATCTTCTTGAAGTGGTTGACGGCAGGCTGACCGGGCGGATACAGGGAAAACTCATGGATGCTTCCGGGAAGGCCGAATTTTTGCTCGAAACTTGTAAGCGTCTGTCGATTGATCCGGAGCAGGCGATTGCTATCGGGGACGGCGCGAATGACCTGGAAATGATGTCAATGGCAGGGCTCAGCGTCGCGTACCATGCTAAACCCGCCGTGCAGAAAGCGGCCGATATCCGGCTGAATCGAAGCGGACTGGAGGCCGTTTGCGATCTTTTCGACGATCCAAGAGAAGCGTAGATCCAGATGCCCAAACAAAGCCGCCCATTGCCCTATAGTGACGCCGCCCGGGATCGGCCGGTCGAACCGACGGAACGGGTCGTGTTGGCGGTCAGAGCGTTAAAGACTTGCTTCGGCTCCGGTGCGGCCGCGCTGGCCGCGGTCAATAGCATCCATTTTGAAATCCGCGCCAATGAAACCTTTGCGTTGATCGGAGAATCCGGTTCGGGAAAATCGATCGCAGCCCTGTCGGTGCTGAGATTGCTGCCGCCGGGAGCAAGAATCGAAGCCGGCAGCGTAGTGCTCGGACGCCAGGATTTGCTGCGCTTGCCCGAACTGGAAATGCGAAAAGTCCGGGGCCGTAGGATCGGGATCGTTTTTCAGGATCCGATGACGTCCCTGAATCCGGTCATGAGAATCGGCGACCAGATTGCGGAGGCGATTGCGGGCGGTTCCAGACTGAGCCGCAGCGAACTGAAAGCCGAAGTCATTGATCTCATGAATCAGGTCGAAATTCCGGCGAGCGCGCGGCGGTATGGTGAATATCCGCATCAATTGTCGGGCGGCCAATGCCAGCGCGCGGTCATTGCGATGGCGCTGGCCAACAAACCGGATTTGCTGATCGCGGACGAGCCGACCACAGCGCTCGACGTGACGATCCAAGCGCAGATCCTGAAATTACTCAAAAAAATCCAGGTTGAACGGGGTATGTCGCTGTGGCTGATCACCCACGATTTCGGGGTGGTCCGGGAAATGGCCGATACGGTTGCGGTGATGCAGAATGGGGCCATTCTGGAATCGTCCACACAACACGCATTTTTTTCCGGGGCGCGCCATCCCTATACCAAAAAGCTGTTCGCCGCACTGCCGTCGATTGATCATGTGCGTGAATCACGTCCCGCTGAAGATGGCAATCTCCTCGACGTCAGAGACTTCAAGGTTTATTACCCGGTTCGAACGGGTTTATTCAAGCGGGTGGCGGACCATGTCAGAGCGGTGGACGGAGTAAGTTTTCAACTCGGGGTCGGGCGCACCCTGGCGCTGGTCGGGGAGTCCGGATGCGGCAAGACAACGCTCGGCAAGGCGATTTTGCGTCTGGTTCCCGCGACCGGCGGGGAAGTATGGTTCAGGGGAGAAAATCTCGCCGATTTGCCGGCGGTTCGGCTCAGGCAAAAGAGGGTGGAAATGCAACTGGTATTTCAGGACCCGTTTTCGTCAATGAATCCCCGAATGCCCGTCGGTGAAGTGATCGGCGAAGGGATCCTGGCCTTACATCCGCAAGTCAACGAAAAACAACGCCGGAACAGCGTAACGGAACTACTCGGCAAGGTCGGGCTGCCGGCCGATGCCGGATATCGATTTCCGCATGAATTCTCCGGTGGCCAGAGGCAGCGAATCTGCATCGCCAGGGCTCTCGCGGTGCGGCCTAAACTGATCATTTGCGACGAACCCACCAGTTCGCTCGATGTTTCGATTCAAGCGCAGATTATCGCACTGCTCAAGAACCTGCAGGAAACAGAAAACCTGAGCTATCTGTTTATCAGTCACAATCTCGCGGTGGTTGCGGAGATGGCGGACGAGGTGGCCGTGATGTATCAGGGTAAAATCGTCGAACTGGGGCCAGCCGCCCGGGTTCTGCATTCCCCGGAACACGAATATACCCGTAAACTGCTGGACTCGGTTCCGCGGCTGAATTGAACAGAGTGGGGTCTCCAAAGACCATCCGCGTTTTGCCGTCCTGGCTCCCCTCAGCCGCAAAGGAAGTTCTGATTAAATCAGAACTTCCCGCATGCAGGGATGCGCTGCCAAAATCGAACGCTGTAAGCGTGTGATTTTGTGAGGCAACCCTGCCAATCGGATTGGCAAGGTTGCCGACCGCTGAGAAATCCAGGCTGGATTTATTCAGCGTTACCCTAACGACTCCGGTGGATTTCTGCAAGCGTGGTCGGCTTTTCTGCCGGGTGGTGTTATAGTTAACGTTCTTTCGGATAGCGCGGCTCAGGACGAGCCGGCGTTTTCAATGGTGTCCGTTATTGAAAATGCAATGAACCGGGAAATCGATTTCCGGTTTGGCCAGGGAATCCTCACAGGGACGAGTGTTTCCGGATGAACAGGGAATCCCTTTAATCCTTTTTTCGCTCTGATTATGGCCAAAATTACTTTACGGGGCAGTCCGGTCAACACGTCCGGAAATCTGCCCGAGATTGGTACCCAGGCGCCGGATTTCCATCTGGTAAATGGAAAATTGGCGGATGTGTCATTGCAGGAATTCGCGGGTAAGCGGAAGATATTGAGTATTGTGCCGAGCCTGGATACTCCGACCTGCGCGCTTTCCACGCGCAAGTTCAATGAGAAAGCCAGTCCGCTGGAGAACACCGTGGTTCTTGTGATTTCCGCCGATCTGCCCTTCGCCCAGGCGCGATTTTGCGGGTCGGAAGGCATCAAGGACGTGATCCCTCTTTCGGCATTTCGATCTAATTTCGCAAACGATTACGGCGTCGCGCTGGTTGACGGACCGTTGCGAGGCTTAACGGCCAGGGCAATTGTGATCCTTGATCCGAACAATCGGGTTGCTTATAACGAACTGGTCGGCGAATTATCGAACGAGCCGGATTACGAACGTGCTCTGGCGGCGTTGGGCTGACGTACGCGCATTCCGCCGGCGATCGATTCGGGAATTTCAGGGCTGCCGGTTGAACCCGGTAAAATCAACCTCTAACCTGATTATAAAGATGCTTTAGCGGCAACGTCATACCGGCAGGCAGATTGCCGGTATCCAGACTACATGGGTGTAATGACTGCTGGGTTCCGGTAATCCCTGCCGCAACGACGTAATTTGAGCCATCGCTGAAGCATCGTCCTAATCAGGACATCATCCAAAGGCTTGGTAATCCGCCGTGGCGCATCGTTTGACCGGCAGGGCGCCTATTTTGCGCGTTATGGTTTTATGAAAACTGCAGTCACGGTTGGGTTAATGTTCTGCATCCTATTGGCCCTTGGTTTCTGGCAGCTCGACCGGGCCGACGAAAAAAAGCGCGAGCAGCAGGAGATCGAAGCGCGCCGTTCCGCGAAACCGGTCGCCGTTGAAGAAGTGCTCGAATCCCCTTCGGCTTCCCATAATTTTCAACGCGTCTACCTTCATGGAAGCTACATGCCAGAGCGCTCGATTTTTTTGGTCAATAGATTCTACCTGGGGCAGCCGGGCTATGAAGTGCTGACCCCGTTCAGGCTCAAATCGACCGATCAAATTATTATCGTGAGCCGGGGCTGGACTGTGCTCGGTCCCGATCGAAACGCACTTCCGGAATTGGACACCCCCGGCGGAGAACTGCATGTGGTCGGCGCGATTCACGTCCCGACGGGCCGATCCTTTTTCGAGGACGAACCGGTCCCGGATGGGGTATGGCCATTGCGACTGCATCATCTGAATATCGAAAAAATCGACCGATTTTTCGTGCCCGCGGTTTTTCCGTACGTGGTCAGACTGGATGAGACGATGCCCGGCGTCCTGTACCGACACTGGCCGGTTCCGAACATGAATCCGGAACGCAGCACATCATACGCCATTCAATGGTTTGCAATGGCCTTCCTGTTGATGCTGATAGCGCTTATGAATCTTATCCGCGCAGGGCATTTATTCCGCTCTAAAGGTCAGTAAGACAACCCGGAAATCGAGCACGGATGAGGGCGTTTCAGATATTTTTGTAGGAGGGAATTTATTCGCGGAAAATGAATGGGAATAAATTCGCACACCGCAATGGCCACCTCGTTTCAGCCCCGCCCCGCGTTCCGGCATTCATGGACTCACATGGGTTTCAGTTCCGGTCGATAATAGATTTCAGACAGATTGGCGATAATCTCGCCGCGGCAATGACCGCCGCCGCCGGGTTCGGCCTCTAGCGAAATCTTAAGATAAGCCCTAAAGTTTTCACCGGCTTTCAGTGAGGCGATATGGCGCTGCGTGCCGTTCACGAAACCATCGTTTTGCTTGGTATCCGCGGCGGCGGGTGCGGTCAGGCTGCGTTCGATTATGGTCACCTGGTTCGCGTTCAAAAAGGATTCGATTTTTGCCCGGACCGGAGATTGATCGTTATCGGTATCGAGGTGAATACGATACTTGAAGGTCAACTCGACAATGATGCTTTTTTCGTCACTTTCCTTGTTTTCATATTCATAACCGAGCGCGGACCAAACCGACGCTTTTCCCGTGTCGTTTGCGGTAATCTTGGCGATCAGATCACCGTTTTTGGTATTCGCCTTAAATTCGGCGGAGGCGTTTTCTTCGCTGGTTTCCTGACCACCGTCCTGATAGTTGAGTTTGGGTGGCAGAATATAGGTCTTTTTGCTGTCAATCCAGATCGTGACTCCCAATACGGCCAGAAATACGATGAAGAGTAATGCGGTTACTGTAGCTACTGAGAACATAGTTGACTCCTGATTCAGGACGTTTTTTATTAGATTAAGATGGCACAATCATTCTCTGCTACTCGGAGTATCTAAGCAGTTCAATGAACAACTTTCCCATGGATGATACCGTATCTTTGAGCGTAGAAGAACCCTTGCGGGTTTTCATTGCAGGCGTTCTAGTTCGCGAAGGCGAGCGGTTGTGGGCAGTTACGGCAAGAGTTTTGGGTCCTATGTAGATAGTCGAAAACCAAGCGGACGTTGCGTGCCAAGCGTTGGGTGGTCGCGGTGCTTAGTAACCATAAATTAATAACATATACTTTTATGTAGTGTGTGGCGTAATGGTGTAATTCCATTCGCCATGAAAATCATCACGAGCCAAGCGAATGGATGCGAACTCATCGTTGGAGACCTTGATGCCTTTCGGGTACG
>JBGTCG010000090.1:0-6776 GCA_041748915.1 Methylococcales bacterium | reverse complement strand
CTGTTATCCGGCATATTGCCCTGAATCTGATCAAAGCTGAAAAAACTTCTCAGGTGGGAGTAACAATCAAGCGCTTAAAGGCCGGATGGGACAATGATTATTTACTCCGCGTCATCGGAGTAATTTAAGCGCGATTGCCCTGACAGGCTCCTAGGGAAACGCTGAAACAATCCATCCCGGATTTATCAGCGGCCGCCAACCCTGCCAATGCAATTGGCAGGGTTGCCTCACAAAATCACACGCTTACAGCGTCCGCTTTTGGCAACGCATCCCTGCACTGCGGGAAGCTCTGAATGAATCAGAGCTTCCCTAAAAATTCGCTTCCGGATTTCGGGAACGGCTTTTGATCAAGTCCGAGCAGCGCGGAAATATTATTTCTTATCGACCTTGTCCGCGGGAACTTTGCCTTCGGCGCGGCAGTTCAGGTAAACCCAGATCGCATCGATTGCCTGGTCATCGGTCAATCCGGCTTTTTTGACCGGTCCGACCTCCTTGATGGCGTCGACCGCTTTCGGCATGGCGTTCCTGCCGTTTTTCAAAACGGTTGCAAAGTCATCCTTGCTGAGTTTTTTGACGCTTTCCAGCAAATTCGGATTCGGCGAAACATCATGGCACGTTCCGCATCCGCGGCCGAAGGTACGTTCATAAATTTTGCTGCCGATCCAGGTGGTTTCGTCGACATTGGTTCCTTCGGACTTGCACACATCGGCCGCCATGGCCGGACTCAGTGAAGCTCCGAAGACCAGCCCGCCGGCTAAAATGGCGAAGGGAACAAATTTACCGTTTTTTTTTCTCATAATATCCTCTCCGTAAAAATCTAAAGAACTGAAGTCGGCCCGCGCGTCCTTCTTCCCGGAAGCCAGGTCGGTTGGAGGCAAAAAAAATGACGAAAATTCAAACCGTGCAAAGGATAGGGAATTCGCTTTCGTTTTTCAATTGCTTTAAGAAAAAATCAGGCAAAATTTCTGTAATCCGGGACCGGCGGATCTCGAAACAGTCCTGCGTCTCGATCGATTGACAATATATAGGATTATGCTGAACATGGGGTGAACCAAACTATGAGTGACACCGTTCAGCGATCCGGAGTTCGAGACCATCGAGTTCTAACCCAATGATCAGCATAGGCGTCGATCTCGGCGGCACCAAAATCGAAATCATCGCGTTGGATACCAGCGGCCGGGAATTGGTGCGTAAACGCATCGCTACGCCTCGTGATGAATACGGGACGATTCTGAGGGCCGTTGCGAATCTCGTCACCTCCGTCGAAGCGGATTTGGGTATTCGCGGCACGGTCGGAGTCGGCACTCCCGGATCCCTGGCAAAGGGGTCGGGCTGTTTGAAAAATTCGAATACCGCGGTGCTGAACGGCAAGCCGGTGCTTGCGGATCTGCAATCGGTATTACAGCGGGAAATCCGGATTGCAAACGATGCGGATTGTTTTACTCTTTCGGAAGCGGTTGACGGAGCGGCCGCCGGGGCGAATACCGTGTTCGGCGTGATCCTCGGGACCGGCGTCGGCGGCGGAGTGGTCGCCAATGGGCGGTTGCTTGCCGGACCGAATGCAATCGCCGGAGAATGGGGCCATAACCCCTTACCGTGGTTGGACGGAGAAGACCATCCCTTGCCGCCATGCTACTGCGGCAACGCCGGTTGTATCGAGACCTATTTGTCGGGGCCAGGACTTGCCGCCGCTCACGCGCACAGGGCGGGTGAAGCGCTTACGGCTGCCGAAATCGTTCTCGGCTCGGCGCGCGGAGAGCCCGCCTGCGCGGCCAGCATGCGCCGGTACGAACACCAGCTGGCCCGCGCGCTGGCCGCGGTGATCAATATTCTCGATCCCGATGTAATCGTGCTCGGTGGCGGCTTGTCGAACGGTGAAACCCTCTATGATAATGTTCCCCGGATTTGGGGGAAGTACGTTTTTTCGGACCGCGTGGACACCCGGCTGGCGCCGCCGAAGTTCGGCGATTCGAGCGGTGTTCGCGGAGCGGCCTGGTTGTGGGAAAATGCAACGACGGATATTGACCGGAATTCATATTAAACGGTGTTAAATCGATGGCAAAGGTTCACGAAACCGCGGCGCAGATGGAGATCCCCTCGATTCAACGGCACATCTTTTTATGCTGCGATCAAACGAAGCCGAATTGCTGTGAACGGGAAGCCGGCCTGATTGCCTGGGAGTATCTGAAAACCAGGCTCAGGGAATTGGGCCTCCTGCGTTCGGGAGGCGTTTATCGAACCAAGGCGAACTGTTTACAAGTGTGCCAGGACGGACCGATCGCCGTGGTTTATCCGGAAGGCGTCTGGTATCACTCCTGTACGCCCGAAGTCCTCGAAATCATCATACAACGCCATTTGATCGGCAACGAGATCGTCGAGGAATATCTGATCCACAATTGCAATCTGGTTTGATCAATCCGGGCATGGCGGACTAGCTCGAACTCGTGCATCAGTGCAAACAGGTCGATGGGTAGACATTCGTCCGCAATCTGCCTGCAAAGCCTGCGCAACCATCAGCGCCGCGCCGATACCTCCGGCGGTTATTGGCGGCGGCTTGGCGGCGGTCGGACTTTTGGTTTGGATCATCATCAGCAAATACCTGGATTGCCTCTGCCACTGTATCGTTTGGAACAGATCGCCGCCCGCGATCAGGTCATCCTGTCCCGGTCTACCTTGGCCGAATGGGCCGGCCGCGTCGGCGTCGCGCTACAACCCTTGGCCGACCGGCTTACCTGGCATCTGCTGCAAGGCAACACCCTGCATGCCGACAAAACCCCGGTACCGCAACTCGACCCCGGTCACGGCAAAACCCGCAAGTCCTACCTGTGGGCTTACCGCAGCAACGACCTGGAACCAGGCCCGCCGATCCTCGTCTTCGACTACCAACCGGGCTGGAGCGGCAGGCATGCGCGCGAGTTCTGGGGTGACTGGCGAGGTCATTTTGCTGGTCGACGACTACGCTGGAGAGGGACGCGGCAACCAGCGCCGCGCCCCTCAGTTTGGTTCGTTGGGCCTTTGGATAGGAGCATATGGGCGAACTGTTCTTGGTGCCGCATTCATCATGCTCAGTGCTTCGGCGTGGATAGGCCTGACGCTAAAAGTCTGTTGGACATGTCGATTCTGCGACGCCTCGTTCGACTAAGGGGTAGAGACCCGAATTCAGGCTCCCACTTCTCCAATCGCCGTTGCGCACCTGCGCCGCTACTTGGAGATGCTGTTCACTCAACCCAAAGGAGGAGACACGATGACCACCCCCAAAACCACGACCTCGACCTCGGGGCGCGACTTGGTGCTGACACGCATCATCAATGCGCCGCGCGAGAAAGTGTTCAAGGCATGGACCGATCCCGAGCTCATCAAGCAGTGGTTTGCGCCCAAACCCTGGACGACACCTGTTGCGGAAACCGATGTCCGCGTGGGCGGCTCGAATTTGATCGTGATGCGCAGCCCCGACGGGAAGGACTTTCCGAACAGGGGTGTTTACCTCGAAGTCGTTCCGACCGAGCGGGTCGTGTTCACCAACGCCTTCACGAAAGCGTGGGAGCTCTCGGACAAGCCGTTCATGACGGTCATCCTCACGTTTTAGGATCAGGGCGGCAAGACCAAGTATACCGCCCTTGTTAGGCACTGGACAGTGGTCGATCGCGAGGAGCACGAGAAGATGGGCTTCCATGGCGGCTGGGCGATGTGCGCCGAACAACTCGCGGCCCTCGTCGAGTAACGCTGACGCAGGATGGCGCCGCCATAACCTCAACGCAAACCAACCGGGGAAACACCATGCAATCGATCAGTCAAACCGCACCCGCATCCAACTGGGTCATCTGGACGGGGCGCGTCCTCAGCGCCCTCGTCATCCTGTTCCTGCTCTTCGACGGGAGCCTGAAGGTGATGGAACTCGAAATCGTCAAGGAGACAGGAGCGCAGCTTGGCTTGCCGGCGCACCTGAACTTCGGTCTCGGGGTTCTCACCTTCATCATCGTCCTGCTTTACGCGGTTCCGCGCACCTCGATCCTTGGCGCCATCCTGCTAACCGGCTTACTCGGTGGCGCGATCGCCACGCACCTTCGCGTTGGCAGCCCGCTCTTCACGCACACGCTCTTTGGCGTGTATCTCGGTCTGATGGCCTGGGGTGGACTATTCCTTCGCGATGAGCGGCTGCGCGCACTTATTCCACTGAGCCGATAGGCCCTCTCGCTCTGCGCAACAACCCGGTACCCGGATTGCTGCTCTTATGACAACGGACGTTCCAGCCCGAGCGGGCAATCACGCCGAAAGAGGAGGATGCCTCAGATGCCGTACAAGCCGCAGCGTGAGTCAGTATCGCCGGGCTTGGGCGGCACCACGTACACAGGTGGGACTGAGCTACTTAGTTCTTGCCTAACCAGTCATGAGCGGAGTTCCGCTCGCCCCCGACCATGAAAGCCGGTGGGATTTCTGTCATGCTCGGGGTGGAAGACGGCGGATAAGAGGTCGTTGTACGTTTGGTCGTTTTAACCCCGACGCCTAGCCCGACCCTGTCCGGCCTTTTCGTACCCCGGATTGTCCCTTGGAAGGGTTGCGGAACGCAACCGTTTGCGATTGGACGGACTCACGGTAAAGTGACCAGCGCTCGTCATTGGACGGCGCCAGGCTTCCGGGCCAGCATGCCCGCCGTCTCCCAGATTCACCAATATACTCTCGGGAGAACACTCATGACACCTCTTTACCGCTGTATCGGCGGAATGGATGTGCATCGGATGCTTTACGTCATCACGGTTCTGATCGAGTTGGCAGACGGCAACCGTGGAAAAACATCAACACGCCTGCGGCGGCTTCGCGACCGGAGAGCCCTCGGGCAGCCTGGCTGCTCGACCACGGCGTGCAACTCGTGGTTGCCCGGAAAGTACCGGTATCTACTGGAAAAGCAGTTACGCCACTCTGGAAAGGGCGGGCATTCCCGCTTGCCCGTCGTGAATGCCGGTCACGCCAGAAACGTCCCCGGACGCGAGACCGACAGGTCCGATTCCGAATGGCTCGCCCGATTGCGGCGGTTCGGCCTGGTCAAACCGAGTTTTATTCCGTCTCAGGACCTTCGCGAGTTGCGCTGGCAGTTTCCCGTTACCGTCAGAAACTCGCTCAAACGCTGGCCGGAGAAAAGAACCGCTTGCATAAGATGCTCGACTAGGAGTCTGTCGTACTTAATTAATAATAAGTCTCATTTGTGGTAAGACAGCGGCATGTTCGATCATTTAACCGTCAAGTTTCTTGAATCGCTTTATTCCGTTCAGTCGTCAACAACAGTATTTACTTCCGCCGTCCATGAACGATTGGTTGCCCGAGAATCATCTGGCTCGTTTCATTGTTGAGGTAGTCGAACCACTGGATTTATCGAAACTGATTCGGCGGTTTTCCGGTTGCGGTTCGGCAGCGTATCATCCGGCAATGATGCTGGCGTTGTAAGGTCTTGCGAAAATTCGCCAACGTATCACGAGCAGGCACAAAAGGAATACGAAGAGAAAGTGACTAGTCGCGAAGCGCAGCGTGCGGTGGGCCAAAAAACCCAAGGGTCGGGAACCGCAGGCGCCACAAACCGGCGCCCGAGCCAAGGACCAGATCAACCGGACCGACGCGGAGTCACGGATTATGCCAAGCGCGCAAGGTTTTGTGCAAGGTTATAACGCGCAAGCGGCTGTGGCTGTAGATACCATGTTGGTGTTTGCCGCTACAGTCAGCCAAGAACCGAATGACAAACAAACAGGTTGAACCGATGCTGGAGGAACTGAGCGCTTTACCGGAAGACCTTGGCAACCCGGAAGTCCTGCTGGCTGACAATGGCTACTTCAGCCAGGCCAACATCAAGGCTTGTGTCGCCCAAGAGATCAATCCGCTCATCGCAGCGGGCCGGGAAAGTCATTGCCTCTGCCGTTGGAAGAACGTCTGGCAGTCGATCCAGCGCCGCCCGAAACCGCCGACCCGGTCATCAAAAGGCAGTTCATGACCTGAAAACCCGCAAGGGACGAGCACTGTATGGCCGACGCAAATGCACGGTGGAACCGGTGTTCGGGATCATCAAACAGGTCATGGGATTTCGGCAGTTCTCCCTGAGAGGGCTCCAGGCGGTGTCCGGAGAATTGAAACTCGTTACGATGGCGTTCAATTTAAAAAGAATGCAGGTGCTGGCGGCGACATGAAGGGGATAAAAGGATCAAAGATCGCCCTTATCAAACGGAGATTACCGAGATTGACCTGTCGAATCAGCCTGACCAGGTTAATTGATCGGCGCATATAATCTATTCGGGATCTGGTGGAAAAATCGGTCCTCCCGGATGACACTCAGATCAACTAGCCTATCCGACAGGCTCCTAGACTGGAACCTACTCTTTTGTGGGCGAACCACGAGCCAGGTGGGGGTAAGGACTCAATTACGGGTCCGAACGCTATATGCCCCCGGGGTGTCTTATCAGGCATAGTACTCAGCGGTTGGGAAAGCCAGCCACACGGGGAAGGACCTGACGGAAGTACGCAACCCGCAAAGGAAACTTGTGCCGAACACGCCGGATCGGAACAACACAAGCCAACCTCACTGCAGGGGATAGCAATCAGGCCATTGGCCTGCGCGGAAGCGAGTACAACCGCGGAACCGGATGCGGGAAAACTGCAAGCCGTTGACTTAATCTGTTGATGAAAAATAAATAATGTCTTCGTAGTTCAGGGGTGCCTGAGCTAGTCCAAGGCGTTCGGCCGGCGTCTTGCCATCCTTGCCGGTCAAGATGTAATTGTGGACCGTCCGCATGATG
>JBGTCG010000089.1:0-3160 GCA_041748915.1 Methylococcales bacterium | reverse complement strand
CGGATATTCTACATGAGAATGCTTACAGTATGCCCTCCGAGCCTTTGTTCTTTCACCCGGGAAGCTTATCATAACTGTGTAGCAGCTAAAGCCTTGCACTAAAGTGCATAGTTTTGAACTAGCGTACAGAGACAATAAAACTTGAAACGGATGGAACCGGTAATATCGATCTAGCGGAGGGCGATTCGCTCGTATTATGGGCTGCACCGGAACGCATGTCGGGGGGTGTGTTATTGCCCGATCAATTCGGCGATCTCGTGGCTAACGGCAGAAATGAAGTGCTGCACCTTCGCGTCCAGGATCGGGACGGAAAGATTGGAACTGCGGAGATTCCGGCCCGACGCCTGCGGCTCGAGCCCTCCCGCAAAAATGACCCGGAGATCGCGGAGATCGTATTCATCGACTCGGCGCCAAATTCCGTCGACCACGAACGCGATCACTCCGTACTGAAGTTACGGGTGGCACTTAGTAACTGCTATGAGCGCGCGACGGTGCGTATCAATGCCAATGTCGCGAGCGCGACGCACGGCGAGACGGTTCATGAGATCCTGGGGAGCGGCGATGCGCGGGTCCGCAACGCCGACTTTACCCTGAAGCAGGCGCCGCTGACCTACGTGAGCGCCAATACACCAAGCGGTCGCCAATCAACACTCGAAGTGCGCGTGAACGACCTACGCTGGAGCGAGGCGCCCACCCTTTACCGGCGTACGCCGGCCGAACGGGTGTACGCAACCCTCGCGGACGCCGAGGCACGAACCACGGTTCGGTTCGGTGACGGGATCGAAGGAGCGCTCCTGCCATCGGGGGATCACAATGTCCGCGCCAAATACCGTAAAGGGCTTGGACGCGCGGGCAACATGCAAGCAGGGAAGCTTTCGAATCTCTTGATCCGTCCTCTGGGTGTGTCCGGTGTCAGCAACCCCGAGGCGGCTGCCGGCGGCGCGGACGCGAAGAGCCTCGCCGACGCGCGCAGCAATGCACCGCTAACGGTGGTGACTCTCGACCGTGCAGTGTCGGTCACGGATTACCGCGATTTCGCGCGCGCCTTCGCCGGTTTTGTGAAAGCGCATGCGATATGTATCGGCGGCGGTCCCGCGCGCGGCGCGTTTCTGACCGTGGCCGGCGAAGGCGGAGTACCCGTGCCGGAAACCAGTCATACCTTTGCCAATCTGGTCAAGGCACTGCGTGATTACGGCGATCCGCTGGTACCCCTGCGCGTGGTCAATTACAGCAAAGCCACATTCCGCCTGCGGACACGGGTCAAAATTGCGGCCGATGCCGACACCGCTGTTGTGCTGCTGCGGGTCGAAACCACGTTGCGTGAGGCGTTCGGCTTCGAACGGCGCGACTTTGGCCAGGGAGTGACGGTGGACGAGGTGCTCGCGGTCATCCAGGACGTCACTGGCATCGAGGCTGCGCATCTGACCGAGCTTTCCCGCAGCGACAGAGCGCCCGAAGGGGTCATTCCGCGCCTGACCGCAGAACTTCCGATGGCTTCCCACACAGCATTACCGCGCGCCGCGGAACTGCTCACGCTGGATCCCAAACCGCTCACGCTGGAGTTACTCGCATGACCTTCGATGCCGAAACGCTTTATCGGTTGCTGCCGGCCGTGCATCGTATCCGCGATGCGGAGCTTGCCGCAGGCATGCCTGATCTGCTTACGGCGGCAGAGTCGAACGAGTTCAGGGCACTGGAAGCGATTACCAACCCGACGGCGGAACAGCAGGCGCGCCGGGAAGCGTTGCTTGAAAAGGCCACGCGCGGTCCACTCAAGGCCCTGTGCTACGTGCTCGCCGAACAAGTGGGCGTGCTGGAGGAAAATCTGGCTCAGCTCTACGATGATCTCTTCGTCGAAACCTGCGCTGACTGGGCAATCCCCTATATCGGGGACCTGATCGGCTACCAGCCGCTGCACCCGCTTGGCGGGCCAGGCGGTTTGGCGCGCGCTGAAGTCGCGCATACGATTGCATTGAGGCGACGCAAGGGTACGGCGGCGGTTCTGGAGCAACTCGCGCGGGATGTCACGGGCTGGAACGCGCGTGCTGTCGAGTTCTTTCAATTGCTCGCAACGACGCAGCACATGAATCACATCCGTCTGAATAATCATTATGCCCCTCCCGTGCGTAATTGGGAGCCACTCTCGCGCATCGGTCACGCCTTCGACAGCGTGGCGCATACGGTCGATGTCCGGCGTATCGAGAGCGGACGAGGAAAATACAATATTCCCAATGTCGGCATCTTCCTGTGGCGCTTGAATGACTACAGGCAGACGCAAAGCCCCGCCGTGCGGCTGGATGATCGACGCTGGTTTATCAGTCCGCTCGGGCATCCACTGCAATTGTTTCACCACCCGCACGCCGAAAAGGAAATCACGCACCTCGCCGAACCGATAAACGTCTCTGAGCCGATTTCGCGCCGGATGCTCGATGCGTATCCGGATCTCTATTATGGGACACGACGTTTACCCGCCAAACCGGAAGACAACATCGATCCAAGCATCGTGCTCTACATTGATGAAGTCGAGGCGCCGCGGACCCAGATTGTGTCCTGTGACCTGTCGGACGATGGAACCAATTGGCTGCATGAACCGAAGACCGGTCATATTGCGATCGACCCGATGCTCGGCCGAATTGCACTCGCGGCGGATCTACCCGTTCCGCGGCTGGTTGAGGTGACCTTCCATCGGGGATTCAGCGCCGATCTCGGCGGCGGCGAATATAACGGGGAGTCGGCGGATGTTCCGGTTAATCCGGTGCGGGTTCCGCAGGACCATGCGACTCTGCAGGCCGCGATCAATGCCCTTGGCGGGTCGGGCACGGTTATTATTAATGGGAGCGGACGCTACGAAGGACCGCTCTCGGTGACGGTTCCGGCCGGACAGCGGATCGCGTTGCGCGCGGCGGACGGTTCATTTCCCACTCTCGTGCTCCCCGTAGCGGGTGAACTGGCCGTTCAGGGTGGCGCCGACAGTGAGTTCGAGCTCGACGGGCTCATGCTCACGGCCGCCCGGGGTGCGTTGCCGCCCCGCTGGTGTCTCATATCCAGTCGCCCTACGGGCTCCTTCCTATGCGACACCAGCGAAACATTAACCTTCCTCCAACTTATGCCCCCTGGTTCAAACAAAGACTGTCAAGAAGAGGCGACATCTACCCTGACA
>JBGTCG010000088.1:0-25409 GCA_041748915.1 Methylococcales bacterium | reverse complement strand
CTATCTTTTCTCTCCAGGACCGCTGTCATTTGTTTATCCTCTTTGTTTGCGTAAAAAACGTTACGATATCCGATAGCGGTCCTTCATAGTTTCTACAACTCTTGATGTTTAATTTATATGTAGCCGTTTTAGCGGAACGATCTACTAGTCACGAAGCGACCGTCCTTGTTAACCCATTGCCCCATCTTGAGCCACCAGCGCCGAATAGTCGCGACCGTGAATTCCGCGGTGTCATGAGTCACACCGACGCTGCCCCTCCTGCGCCAGTATCTGGCGGGTATATTCGCTAATCCGTATCGAATCGTTGCGCACATAAGCGCTTCGAATAAATCAGCATTCCCTAAGAAAACCATTAAATCTATGTGCGTTGTCGCACCGACTGCGTTCACCTTCGCGTGTATGGTTGTTGATGAGCGATGCGAAACATCGTTTCCGCTCGGATCATCGGGCTCCGGCGATCGTAAAGATGACCGTAAGAACCCTACTAATAGCGTTTTTGACAGGAGATGAATATGAACTACGAAGATCGCGATACCTACGGTATTTACAAAGGCAAGACCGGGAAGGGACCCGGACCCCGCCTGATGGGCGCCGACACCCTCGTTGGAAATGACGTCTGCAACCGAAAGGGCGAAGTTCTGGGCGACATCAAAGAAATCATGTTGGATACGTCCAACGGCAATGTGTGTTATGCGGTGTTGTCCTTCGGCGGCTTCCTCGGAATGGGGGAAAAGCTTTTTGCGGTGCCTTGGAACGCGTTGAGGCTCGATACATTGAACAAGCGCTTCGAGCTAGACATGGAGAAGGATCGCCTCGAAAAGGCGCCGGGATTCGATAAGGACGATTGGCCCGACATGGCAGACCCGTCTTGGGTGGGTGAAATTCATGCCTACTATGGGACCAAATCGCGAATGGAAGAGTCGCGCGTGTGACTTAGAAACTGTTTGGAAATTAGGAATACAAGCGTTATATTTAAATTCTATTTAAATATTGTGACATGAGTACCCAAAAAAACGGAAAACGTTATCCGAGCAACTTGAGTGATGGAGCATGGCGCTATTTACGGCCGCACTTGCCGGTATCGTGGGTAGGGCGGCCCCGCCAGCTGAGTCTTCGCCAGGTGGTGAATGCCATCCTATAGGTTTTGAAAACGGGCTGTCAATGGCGGCAACTACCGCGTGAGTTCCCCGCGTGGACAGCGGTATATTACTACTTTTACGGTTGGTCCCGCGAGGGTACCTGGATCCACATTCAGGCAGCTTGCTACGCGCCCGGTTACGACAAAAACAAGGGCGCCACAAGCATCCGACGGCGGGTTGCCTGGATAGCCAGAGTGTCAAAGGCACGGCAATTCCGGGGGTGCGGGGCGATGATGCCGGAAAAAAGATCAACGGGCGTAAACGCCATCTCTTGGTCGATACCTTGGGTTTGCTGCTGGCAGTAACGGTAACGGTGGCCGCTGTGCAAGATGGTGACGGAGCGCGCTTGCTGCTGCGAAATCTGCCAGGCCGTTGCAAGAAACTACGCAAGATTTGGGTGGATGGCGGCTGTACTGGCGGTCTGCTCGAATGGGTAGCCGACCGTTTCAAATTTTGTCTGGCCGTGGTGTTGCGCCCCAAGGAAACACGTCGATTTACATTGTTACCTCGCCGTTGGGTGGTCGAACGAACCTCCGGTTGGTTAAATCATTGCCGTCGTCTCAGTAAAAGCTATGAATGTTTAACCCGTACCGATGAAACCTGGATTTACATCGCTATGACACGGATCATGCTGTGCCGTTTGGCTTGACATAGGATTTTCCAAACAGCTTCTTAGCCTTCTCCCGGGGTATCAATTGGAGTCGAGCTGGACGACCTCCTCGCAAGTCGCCGTGAGGGTATGTTCTTTCCCAATAGCGGCCATCGGATGGCTCCTGGAACAATGTCTCCCAACCACTCCGCTGAGCTTCTCTATCCGCATCCGGCGCCTGAAAATTGTAGTATTTCCCGGCCTCCGAGCGATAGCGGCGCGGAATTGCGGGCGGTTGTTCGGGATCGGGCGCGATCAGAATCGCCCCGGAGTCCGCAGTATTGTAGATCCTGGTTCCGATCCGCTCGAGCCTTTCGACCACTTCCGGGCGGGGGAAGCCGTAGCGGTTCCGGTAGCCGGCTGGCACCAGCGCGAATTTTGGACGGACCACCTCGAGAAAGCCGGACGTGGATGAAGTATTGCTGCCATGGTGGGCGACCACCAGATAGTCGCTCGCAAGCCGGGGGCCATACTGGTTAACCAAAGCCCTCTCGGTCGCTTCCTCGATATCGCCGGTCAACAGGATACTGTGCGATCCGGAATTGATCTTGAGCACACAGGAGTGGTCGTTTTCCCGCCTCGAGAACCGGGTCAACGGAGCCAGCATCCGGAATTCGATTCCATCCCAGATCCAGCTCTGGCCGGCTTTGCATTCGTTGACGTCGCGCCAGTCGATCGATTGTTTCGTGCTGATATCGACCCGGTCGATCCGGAACAATTCATTCAGGGAGCGCGCTCCGCCCAGGTGATCGTTGTCGGCATGACTGACCACCAGGCGGTCGATCGCGTGAATACTCCTGCTTTTCAGAAAAGGCGCGACGACCGCTGATCCCATGTCGAGCCGCTCGCTGAAACGGGCGCCGGTATCGAAAACCAGCGTATGGTTCGCGGTTTCGACGACCGCGGCCAAACCTTGCCCGACATCCAGCAAGGTAAAACGGAAGTTACCCGAATCCGGGTGATCGGCCGGAGAAAAAATAATCGGCAGAATCATTGGAACGGCGAGCCATCGCGCCGGAATTCCACGCGGCGCAAACAGCAGCAGCAGTCCCGCGATCGCGGTGCAAAAGATTGCGATTGACGGCTGCGCACCGGTCCACTGCGCGAAAGGAAATTCGGCAAGCCATTCGAGAAAATACCAGAGGATTTCCAAAACAAAAACTCCAAACTTGAGTATGGCGATGCCGGCTGCTGGGAAAACGAGCATCATGACGCTGCCGACGAGACCGGCAGGAACCACCAGCAGGCTGATCACAGGGACGGCTATCAGGTTTGCGAGCGGGGCGATCAGCGAAAACTGCTGGAAGTACAACAACAATAACGGCGCGAGGCCGATAGCGCTCACCAGGTGAATTTTTTGCGTCGCCGCCCATTGACCGCATTGGCCGATCGTTCCGGTCAATATATAGGCGATCAGCGCTACAGCCGAGAACGACAACCAAAGTCCGGGAGACAGGACGGAGGTTGGGTCGGACAGCACGATTAACAACAGAGCGGCCGCGAGAGTATGCCCGGGATTCAGCTTGCGGCGCAGGAGAATTCCGCCCATTACCAGGCCGATCATGATCAGTGCGCGCTGGGTCGGCAGGGAAAATCCGGCAAACGCCGCGTAAATAAACGCGCCGATAATCGCGCAGCCGGCTCCAAGTGACGGCGCCGAGAGGCGCGGGGTCCCCATGCGGAGCCAGATCCATTGCGTTATCCACAGTGCAAAGCCGGCAACCAGTCCGATATGCAGGCCAGAAATCGCGACCAGATGTGAAGTGCCGGTTGTCCTGAAAACCTCCCATTGCCCGATTGTGATACCATGCTGCTCGCCAATGACCAGTGCCTGAATGATTCCACGGACCGGGCTTGCTTGAAAAATCTCGGATAACCGCGCGGCGATGGTTTGTCGTATCCGGTCGATCGAAAGACCGCTGCCTAAGTTGTCGAGCCGCCGGTTCGCAGAACTCGGTCGTACATATCCGGTCGCCCGGTAGCCATGCAGATAAAGCCATTCCTCATAATCGAATCCTCCGGGATTCAGATTCCCATGGGGTTGTTTCATCCTGACCTGGAAATGCCAGCGATCGCCCGCTTTGAGCTCGACGGGCGCGGAATACCAACTGAGCCGGACTTTGCGGGGAATGGATCTGTCCGCGAAACCATCGATTCTGTCAATTGTGAATCCGAAGCGAATATCGTGACCAAACGTCTGCGGAATGCCGATTACCCGACCGTCGACCACCAGATCCTTTCCCTCGAATTCGGGGTTCAGCCGTTCCTGCATTGCCAGACTCGCGGTGATCAAGGCCCAGGTCCAGCCAAGCGCTAACCAGACGAACGGACGCCATTTCTGCTGGCGGAGCACTATCGATGCAACCAGTACAGCGGGAATAGACCAGTACACTTCGGGCAGCCGGGCCATTTGTTGCAGCATGATCGCGCCTGCAACGAAGCTGAAAGTTACGAATATCATTGTCTAAAGCGTAGCCTGTCATCCGCTTTTCATCCGACTAAGGCTTAGAGGACGTTGAGCCGACGATTCGGCGTTTTTTGGGTGGGGGATACTAGAGCGTGATGAATGCTTTCAGTGCTACCAACCTGGGCCGGATTGACCAACATGCGGAAGATCTCCCGTTGCTATCTCCCCAATAACGAGAGTTTCAAAAAACATCCGAACCCGCGTGGAATTAAGCAGTTACTGGAAGACCCGAAGCATTGGCGCCTGAATCGCCGCCCGGTCTCGAAAGCTTTTGTGGCGGGATTGTTTGCGACCTGGATTCTGAGCCTGGGTCTATTGTTCATGGCCGCGGCCGGTGCAATCTGGTTCCGGGCCAATCTACCGATTTCAGCGCTCCTGTTGGCATTCGGTAATCGATCAATGGAACCAGCCCTGTTTAACCCGCAAACGGCTGACGCTCTGATTTTAACCGGTATCGGAATCGATGTTTTTTATCGCGCCGGTATAGCCTTGGATCGTTCGCGGGCTATTGAAAGCCGACTGAAGCGGAGAACGGGTTCAATCCGCCGACGAATTGTCCATCTTCGAGGTGAAGGACGGTATCCATGCGCTTGGCGAGTGATTCATCGTGGGTCACGATTAAAAAGCTGGTTCCGAGCTCACGGTTGAGCTCCAGCATGAGTTGGTAAATCTGTTCCGCGGTCTTGCTGTCCAGGTTGCCGGTAGGCTCGTCGGCCAATACGCATTTGGGTTGGTTAACCAAGGCTCTCGCAATTGCGGCCCGCTGCCGTTCGCCGCCCGATAATTCACCCGGTTTATGCGCGACGCGTTTGCCGAGACCGACCCGATCCAGCATCCGTGAGGCCATCTCGCGCGCGGTCTTGACCGAACGTCCCGCGATCAGCATCGGCATACTGACATTTTCGAGTGCCGTGAATTCACCGAGCAGGTGATGAAACTGGTAGACGAAGCCCAGCGAACGGTTTCTGAGCTGGCCGAGCTTTTTTGCATTCAGGCGGCCGAGTTCGACCTGATCCAGCACCACTCGTCCTGAGCTTGGAATCTCCAATCCACCCAGAAGGTGCAGCAAAGTGCTTTTCCCGGAGCCCGATGCGCCCATGATCGCAACGGTCTGACCGGCCCGGATTTCGAGGTCAATCCGGGTGAGAACCTCAACATCGAGGTCGCCCTGTACAAAACGTTTGGATAAATCGCGACATTGCAGCACAAGCTCCGGGTCATTCATAGCGTAATACTTCCGCCGGATTGACCCGTGACGCCTGCCAGGCCGGATAGATCGTGGCCAGCAGAGAGAGTAGAAACGCCAGGGACGTGATCTGATAAACATCCGACCAAATCACCTTGGACGGCAGTTCACTAATGTAGTACACGTCGGCCGGCAGGAAATGAACTCCGAAAAATCGTTCAATCGCGGGAACAATCATCGTTACATTCAATGCGAGCGCCACGCCTCCGGCGGTGCCCAGCAAGGTCCCTACGGCGCCGATAATGGTTCCGAGCACCATGAAAATCCCCATCACGGACGCCGGGGTCAATCCCTGGGTGATCAGAATCGCAATATCGCCCTTCTTGTCGGTGACTACCATGACCAGCGTGGATACAATATTAAACGCGGCGACCGCGACGATCAGTAGCAGAATGATAAACATCACTCGTTTTTCGGTCTGAATCGCTCGGAAGAAATTGCTGTGGGCGCGGGTCCAGTCACTGATCCGCAGGCCGCGAGGAAGAATTTGGGAAAGTTCCGCGGTGATTCGCGGCGCTTCGAACAGATCGGCGAGTTTTAGCCTGAGTCCGGACACGGCGTCGCCGAGCCGATAGAGTTTCCCGGCATCGGCCAAATGCACGAGCGCGAGATTGCGGTCGTATTCGAACATGCCGACTTTAAAAATCCCGGTGACTGTAAACCGGCGCAGGCGCGGCAGGATCCCGGCCGGAGTCGAATTGACCTGCGGCGTGATCACGGTAATTTTGTCGCCGGGCGCGACGCCGAGATGATTCGCGAGCTCTATTCCAAGCACGATTCCGTACTCCCCGCTCCGCAGTAAATGAATGTCACCAGCGACCAGATTCTGGGTGACTTCGGATACCCTCGCTTCGAGCTCGGGTAATATTCCGCGCAGCAGGGAGCCGCTGACCCGGCGGCCCGCGTTAAGCATCACCTGTCCTTCGATATAGGGCGCCCAGCCGGTTATCCGGTCTTGCTGTTTCAGCAGATCGTCAAATGCATGCCATTCGTCCAACTGGCCGTTCCAATCGGAGATGGTCGCGTGCGAAGTCATGCCGAGAATGCGTTCGCGCAATTCCGCTTCGAAACCATTCATCACCGAAAGAACCGTGATCAGAGCGGTGACTCCAAGCGCGATGCCCAGAATCGAGGTCAGTGTAATAAACGAAATGAAGCGGGTGCGGCGTTTGGCGCGCGTGTAGCGCAGCCCGATATAAAAAACGAGGGGTTTGAACATAGCGAAGGATTACTCCATAAGATCCCGGAGATTGCCGGAATCGCAACAACGAAGTCCGACAGGCTGTTCATATTTGAGGGAATAAAATCCGCTTCAGTGCTTGCGGCAGTTCGGGCACAGGCCATACAAATAGAAACAGTGATCGGTCAGTTCATAGCCGAGGCGTTCACTGATTTCAGTCTGCCTGAGTTCGATGACTTCGTCCTTGAATTCGTCGACCTTGCCGCACTTGACACAAACCATGTGATCGTGATGCTCGCCCCGGTTGAGTTCGAACACCGAGTTCCCCCCCTCGAAATGATGCCGCTTGACCAGGCCCGCGGCTTCAAACTGGGTCAACACCCGGTAGACGGTTGCGAGACCGATTTCTTCGCCCTCATCGAGCAGGATCTTGTAGACTTTTTCCGCGGTCAAATGCCGTTCTGAAAGTTGGATGTTTTCAAGGATTTCCAGAATTTTGACTCGAGGCAGGGTCACCTTCAATCCGGCGTTCCTGATATCTTGGCTTTCCAACGCGCTGACTCCAAAACGTGTGCTGTCGGGTAAGATGCGGTATTATTCGACGCTTCTTTCGATACCTAAAGAAACCTTATCTGAACTTCGTGCCTAAGCATCTCATTTTTATCACTGCCATTGCAAGTTTGATTTTGACTTCATGCGTGTACCAGATGGATGTGGAGCAGGGTAACATTATTACCCCGGAAATGGTTGACCTGCTCGAACCCAACATGAACAAAAGACAGGTTCGTTACGTATTGGGAACCCCGCTGGTAGTGGACGTCTTTCATCAGGATCGTTGGGATTATATTTATTCGTTCCAGACCGGCGGCGGCGTTCGTGACCAGAAAAGACTTTCGGTGATATTCCAGGACGAACGGCTGGCGGGCTTGCAGGGTGATTTCCGTCCCTCCAACGAGCCGCCGGACGACACGCCCAAGGACACGACGGTGATTGTACCGAAGCGCGAAGGGAACCGAACGCTGTGGCAGATGATTACCGGGCTGTTCGGTTTCGCCGGGGACTGACCAGTAATTCGCAACCGGATTTCATTCCCAGATCTGGAGCATCCGGGTTGATCAAACGCTCTGCAGGCGAACCCAACGCCGTCGCGGAACCTCTTACGGGATAACCCCGCAGGCCACCCGCGGACCGCCGCCTCCGAGCTTTTGCGGGATATCCGCATAGTTATCGCCACCCGAATGAATGATTAAAGCATGGGCTTTTAGATCGCTGATCTTGAGACGAGGGGCTACCATAGACTGATTGGCGCTGCCGTCCTGGTCCGCGATCAGCGCCGGGAGATCACCGAGGTGGCCATTTCCGGCAGGCCCCGCATGGACGCCGGTGTTACCGGGATCGAAATGGCCTTGGGCAGCGAGTCCGGGCACCGGTTTCCCGTCCTGTTCGGCCGGATCGCAATTCGGTTCCCGATGGAGATGGAAACCATGTTTGCCGGGAGCCAGTCCCCTTAGGTCCGGAATAAGCTCGACGCCCTCGGGCGCGTCCTTCGCGGTAATGGTCCCGAGTTTCGCGCCGGTACCTTCAGGTGTCAATGCAAACATGTCGATCTTAATCATTTCTTCAGCGCCAGCGTTCAGCGATGCGAACACCAGCGCGAACGTCAGGGCAGGCGTCCTGGACATGTAATTTCCCTCCTAACCAGAATCATTCGGCCAAACCTATCATGTGATCTATGGTCCGCACTTTAACAGGATTGACCGATCATTGGCAGATTTTTTTTTAAAGGGATTTCCGGATCGCCGCGAACGACCCGTTGCGAACCTTTATTCAGACCGTCTCGACGGTATCCAGATCCAGTTCTTTGCAGGCGCGCTGGATATCGTTGAAACAGTCAATCACCTGTTGCTTATGCGTCCTGAAGGACAGGATACAAACCCGGATCGCGAAGATGCCGTCGATTAAGGTTCCGCTGAGTAGAACCCGGCGGTAGGAATTGATCCGCTCCAGCACCGCGCGGGTCAGCTCGCTGCCCTCGTTCAGGTTATTTTTACCCGATTGAATCCTGAATGCCACCACGCTAAGCTGCGGCCACGCGATCACTTCGACAGGTCCGAGGGCCTCGAGCCTTTCGGCGATCCAGTTCGCGAGATCGAGTTTTTCGTCCAGCGCTTCCCGAAAGGCAAGGACTCCGTGCATTTTGACCGGCAGCCATATTCGAAGTCCCCGAAAATCCCGCGATAGCTCCGGTGAAATCTGGCAGAAGTCGACCCGCCGCGGATCATCTTGCATCGGCGGAAGATAAGTGGCGTTGATCGCGTGGGCTTTTTTCAAGTGTTCGTTTTCGCGGACCAGCAAACACCCGGTGCCGTAAGGAAGGAACAGACCCTTGTGCGGATCCAGCGTAATCGAATCCGCGCGTTCGAGACCGCACAACCGCTGCCTGCCGCGTTCGGTGAGCATAAAAAAGCCGCCGTAGGCGGCATCGACATGCAGCCAGAGGTTTTCCTTGTCGCGGATATCGGCAATCGCATTCAAATCGTCGATCGCGCCGGTGTTTGTCGATCCGGCGTTTGCGACGATCGCAAAAGGTGACAATCCATGTCGGCGGTCGTTTCGAATTTGCGCCGATAGCCGGCCGGGATCGATCCGGAATGAAGAATCCGTGGGGATGGCGCGGAAATTCGATTCAGGCAGGCCGGTCAGGATTGCCGCCTTGAGCACGGAATGGTGGCACTGCTCGGACCCGTAGATCACGCCGGACAGAAAATCATCCCCTAATTTTGTCCTTCGCGCGGTAAACAAGGCCGAAAAATTGGCCAGGGAACCTCCGGTCGTCAGGAATCCGCCAGCCCCTTCGGGGTAGCCGACGATCTCGCAGAACCAGCGGATGACCGTGGATTCGATCTGGACCAACCCCGGCGCCGCGAGCCAGAGACCGACGTATCGATTAATGGCGTCGGCGATCCAATCCGCAAAAGCCGAATGGATCAATCCGCCGCCCGGTATAAAGGCCATATAACCGGGGCCGGCGGTGTTGTAACCCTGGCTCACTGCTTGCTCGAGAACCCGGTCCACCGGATTTCGATAGCCTTCCCCGGTTTCCGGCAGTTTTTCGCGGAAACTTGCGGCCAGGGGTTCGGCGTTTTCAAACGCGGAAATCGGTTGTTGCGCCAGAGTGTCCAGGTAAGCGATAATTTTTTCGGTTACATAGCCGGACATTTCACGGACAAGCGCTGGATCCAGCTCGAGAGGCGAACGGACCGGAAAGTTGTTGTCGGCGGAAGGATTTTTCGTCACGTCCGGATAGCCAAATTGGAATTTTGTTTTAGATACATATCGGTGATCGGATCGTTCTACATTTCATTGGATGGCTTGCAGTGCAAGTCGAATCTTCGGCTGGGCCAGGGGGGGTCGTGATCAGTCTGTCTGGATCATGTCTCGGTTGCGCCCGGCCTGAAGCGCCCTTCCAATGACCACCCCCGAATTGAAATCATTACCCCTGGAAGCTTTGCATCGCGAGCTGGGCGCGCGATTAGCGCCGTTTGCGGGTTACCTCATGCCGGTTCAGTATCCGGACGGGATCATTTCGGAACATAAGCATACCCGAAATAGTGCCGGATTATTCGATATTTCGCATATGGGCCAGATCCGGGTATCCGGTCCTGATGTGGCCGCGGAGCTCGAAAAGCTGGCGCCCGGCGACCTGTCCACCTTGCCGTTGCTAAAACAACGCTATACGGTATTGACTACCGAGTTGGGCGGAGTTCTGGATGACCTCATGATCACCAACGCCGGCGATCATTATTTCCTGGTTGTGAATGCCTCGCGAAAACGGACGGATCTGCACTATCTTCTCGACCGAGTGCCGGGAAGCTGCCGGATCGAGCTGCTTTCCGCACAGGCATTGTTCGCGCTGCAGGGCCCCCGAGCCGCCGAAGTCATGAGCAGGCTGGTTCCGCGTTCGGACCGGCTGGAATTTATGGCCGCGGGAAGTTTCGTGCTGGATGCGGCCGAGTGTTTTATTACCCGCTGCGGCTATACCGGAGAAGACGGTTTCGAAATCTCGGTTCCGGCTGCGCAGGCCGAGTCGGTGGCGCGGTACTTGCTTGATCAACCCGAGGTGGCGCCGGTCGGTTTGGGCGCCCGCGATTCGCTTCGGCTCGAGGCCGGCCTCTGCCTCTACGGCCATGAACTGGACGAAACCACGACGCCAGTCGAGGCAGGCCTTTCCTGGGTGGTGGCGAAACGTTACTTGCGGGCACCCGTGGCGCCCGCCGATTTTCCGGGAGCGGAAAGTATTCTCGGACAGTTTCGGAATGGAGCCGCCCGGAAAAGAGTCGGGCTGTTACCCGAAGGCCGGGCCCCGATCCGCGAGGGGGCTGAGATCCTGAACGACCAGAACGAATTGGTCGGGCGTGTGACCAGCGGCGGCTTCGGCCCGAGTGTCGGGGCGCCGGTGGCGATGGCCTATCTGGAAACGCGGTATGCCGCCGAAGGCGCGTGTTTGCGCGTGCTGCTCAGAAATAAGCCGTGCACCGTTCGCGTAACCCGCTTACCATTTGTGAAGCACCGCTATTATTCGAAATAACCGGAGATCGTAATGGGTTTGTCCGCTACCGGGAATCTACACGAAATGGAAATGCCGGGCGATTTTATCCGCCGCCATATCGGACCCGACCGCACGCAGATTCAAGAGATGCTCGATGCGCTGGGCCTCCTGTCCCTGGAAGAAATCGTCGCCAAAGCGATCCCCGCGGATATCGTCTCCGACCGCCCCTTGTCGCTCGAACATAATTTCAGCGAACGCGCCGTGGCCAGCTATATGCGCAGAATGCGCGGCCGTAACAAAGTCCTCGTTTCCATGATCGGTATGGGCTACTACGGCACCATGATGCCCGCGGTGATCAAACGCAACGTGATGGAAAATCCCGGATGGTATACGGCCTATACGCCTTACCAGGCCGAAGTAAGCCAGGGGCGCCTTGAAGCCTTGCTGAATTTCCAACAAATGATCATCGATCTGACCGGAATGGAATTGGCTAATGCGTCACTGCTCGACGAGGCGACCGCCGCCGCCGAAGCGATGGCGATGTCGAAACGCGTTGCGAGCAAAAACCCGAGCCAGCGGTATTTCGTTGATCGCGATTGTCATCCACAAACCCTCGCAGTTCTCAAGACGCGGGCCAAGGGGCTTGGTTTCGAAATTACGGTAGGCGATCCGTACAGCGATCTCGAAGAATTGGATATCTTCGGTTTGTTTCTGCAATATCCGGGTTCAAGCGGAGAAGTCCGCGATTGGACTCAGGTGGCCGAACAAGTCCATGCCAAATCGGCGCTGATCACGGTAGGCGCGGATCTGTTGAGTCTGGTTTTACTCAAACCGCCCGGAGAATTCGGCGCCGACATCGTGATCGGTAATGCCCAACGCTTCGGTGTGCCGATGGGATACGGCGGGCCTCACGCGGCTTTTTTCGCGACGCGCGACGAATACAAACGGCAGATGCCGGGACGCGTGATCGGCGTTTCGGTCGACCAGGCCGGCCAGCCGGCGCTGCGGATGGCTCTGCAAACCCGTGAACAGCATATCCGCCGGGAGAAAGCGACAAGCAATATCTGTACCTCGCAGGTTCTGCTCGCGATTATCTCGAGCTTTTATGCGATCTATCATGGTCCGGAGGGACTCCGTCAGGTCGCGAGCCGGGTACACCGTTATGCGGTGATCCTCGCGGCCGGGTTGACGAAGATGGGCCACCAGGTCCTGAACAAAATCTTTTTCGACACCCTGACGCTGAATGTACCGGGACAGGCGCGCAGAATCGCTGCGCATGCCCGCGAGGCCGGGATCAATCTAAGGATTTTTGATGCGAACCGTCTCGGCATTGCCTTCGATGAAACCATCACTCAGCACGAAATCCGGAGTCTATGGCGCGTATTTTCGAAATCGATGGACCAGACCTTCGAGATTTCGGATCTGGATCGAAGCGAGCCGGAACGGATTCCCGCATCCCTGTTGCGCAGCAGCAAGATCCTGACCCACCCGGTGTTCCATCGCTATCATTGCGAGACTGAAATGATGCGCTATATGCGCCGGCTCGCACGCAAGGATATCGCGCTGGACCGGTCCATGATTCCGCTTGGTTCCTGCACCATGAAACTGAATGCGGCGACCGAGATGCAGGCGCTGTCCTACCGCGAATTCAGCGCGATGCATCCGTTCGTGCCGCTGGATCAGGCTCAAGGGTATCAGCAGTTGTTCGCGGAACTCGAGGATATGCTTTGCGACCTGACCGGTTTCGACGCATTCTCGCTGCAGCCAAACGCGGGATCGCAGGGCGAATATACGGGGCTCATGGTGATCCGGAAATATCATGAAGTTCGGGGCGAACCGGAACGCGATATCTGCCTGATTCCGGCCTCCGCCCACGGTACCAATCCCGCCAGCGCGGTGCTGGCCGGCCTGCGGGTTCTGGTGGTGGCCTGCGATGAAGCCGGGAATGTGAGCCTCGAGGACCTGGAATTGAAAGCTCGGGAAAATACCGGCCGGCTAGCGGCGTTGATGATCACGTATCCATCGACGCATGGCGTGTTCGAGGAAGGGATCCGCAAGATTTGCAACATTGTTCACGAGCATAGCGGACAGGTTTATCTGGACGGGGCTAACTTCAATGCACTCGTCGGTTTATGCCGTCCCGGCCATATCGGGGCCGACGTCGCGCATATCAACCTGCATAAAACCTTCAGCATTCCGCATGGCGGCGGCGGTCCTGGAATGGGACCGATCGGTGTCCGCAGTCACTTGGCGCCTTATCTGCCGGATCACCCGGTGGTTCAGGGAGTCAATCCTGCCGCGGGCGAGGCCGGTACGATCGGAACCGTCTCGGCTGCGCCTTGGGGTTCGGCGAGCATCCTGACCATCTCCTGGGCCTATATTGCGATGATGCGGAATACCGGTTTGAAACGTGCGACGCTGGTCGCGATCCTGAACGCGAACTATATAGCCCACCGGCTTGCCCCGTATTATCCGGTGCTCTATACCGGCAAGAACGGCATGGTCGCCCATGAATGCATTATCGATCTGCGAGAGATCAAGGCCGCCTGCGGCATCAGCGTCGACGACGTCGCCAAAAGGTTGATCGATTATGGCTTTCACGCGCCGACCATGTCCTTTCCAGTCGCCGATACGCTGATGATCGAACCAACCGAAAGCGAAAATAAACGCGAAATCGACCGCTTTTGCGAAGCCATGATCACCATCCGGAAAGAAATCGAAGTGATCGAGAACGGATCTGCCGATCCGCGCAACAATCTGCTCAGGAACGCCCCGCATACGCAGGCGCTGCTGATCCGCGAACGATGGGATTTCCCTTACAGCAAGGAAGAAGCCTTTTTTCCGAACGGTCATCTCGAGGGCGACAAATACTGGCCCCCGGTTGCGCGGATAGACAACGTTGCGGGCGACCGCCGCCTGGTCTGCACCTGCCCTCCGGTGTCTGAATACATCGAATAAATCCGGGCTGTTCCGAAAGGAGATGGAAATAAGAATGGACTGGAGGCCGCTGAAAGCCCCGCAGTCCATCAAGAGGAAGATATGCAAAAATGCATACACTAATTAGGTGGTAAGTGTCCTAATGAGCTGGGACTTATCCTAGCAAGGCTTTGTCAAGCAAGGAATGTGGCATATTGTCGCACCCCGCAACGCCTTAGTGATGAAAACGCTGAATAAATCCGTCCGGGATTTCTCGCCGGTCGGCAGCCCCAAATCGCATTTGGGACTGCCTCACAAAATCAGATCCTGACCGAGTGCTTCCCTATTCAACTTTTGACACTGTTGCGGTCCGGCGCAATGGCTTTGACGGAGCCGCAATTCGTTGAAGCAGAATAGACCGGTCCGGAGGGCTGGTCTTCCGTCCAGAAATCGATCGGAGAACTTTATTTTTTCTGCCCCTGCGGCACGAATCCTGGGGGCAGCCCGCCCATTTCGCCTTCTCCGAACAGGAAACCCAGCATATGCTGCTCGATTACCCGGATCGATTGCGGGTCCGCGGTGCTGATGGCGTTTTCATTGATGATCGTGGTCAGTCTTTCCAGCCACCGCGACCAGCCTTCGCGGGAAATATTTTCATAGATACGCGTACCTAGGTTGCCCGGATAAGGGGGGCGGCCGAGGCCTTCGGCTTCCTGATTCAGGATGAGACATTGGACAGTTCGGGTCATGGTTTTATCGGGGGAATCGGTTGCTCGCGAACCAGGGCATTAATCCATTCAATACGGTTTCGGTTAGCGGTTCCACAGGGAAACGCTGAATAAATCCATCCTGGATTTCTCAGCGGTCGTTAACCCTGCCAATGCGATTGGCAGGGTTGGCTCACAAAAGCAGACGCTTACAGCGTCCGATTTTGGCAGCGCATCCCTGCACTGCGGGAAGCCCTGATCTAATTAGCGCTCCCCTAGGGATCCGCTTACCCGCCGACGCCTTTCGTTGAATCGGCTCCGCGACAATTTCGGATGATAAATTCTGGCTACCGTTGTATTATTACATTGACTATAACCAGCCACAATACCAGAAATTATGCAAAGTGCAACGCCGGAATTTTCCACGATGTTAAGCGACGCCGATGTTAATGTGACCCAGGCGGCGCAAGATGTGTTGGCCGGGCTGATTGACGACGCCGATGATGAATTTGACGGGATTCGCATTTATGTCCAGGGCGGTGGGTGCGGCGGTATGTCCTACAGCATGACATTTGCCGAAGAAATCACTGAACATGATAGCGTGCTGGACTGCGGTAAATTCAAGTTGATGGTGGATCCGATCGCCTTGGGATTTCTCAACGGATGTGAAATTGATTATGTGACCGAAGGCCTGAATTCCACGTTCGTATTCAGGAACGCCTTCCAGAGCGTCGGCGGCAGCGGTAAATGCTCGGGTTGCGGGGGTAGCGGCTATTAGGCCGAACGAAATCCGTAATGGTGTCGGGTTGCGGCGTCCGGAAAACCCCTGCGCGATCCGATCCGCCGACCTCAAAGCCGTCAGTGGATACGCCACGAATCTTGCTGGTTGCGCCGCGGAACAGTTATCGTATCGTGCCGTACATCGACGCCGCGCTCGAATGTGGCATCGATTTATTGATTGCTTCGGAAGGACGCTATTCCCTGGTCAGCGCCGTTGCCCGCGGATTGCAAGTTGATTTGAATGATCGGCGACGGTTCCTGGAAAGCATTGAAAAGGAGGCGCGTAGCGGCCCTTTCCGAGGCGTTATCGCGACCGACGATTCCACTACGGAAATAGCGAGCCTCGCTGCGCAGCATTTGCATTTGCCGCATAACCGGCCAGACGCGGTCCGGATTGCCAGGCGCAAGGATCTGGCTCGGACGGCCCTCGCCGAGGCTGCGGTCCCGGTTCCCGACTTCAGACGAATCTGTTTGGATCGGCCTTTACTTCCGCAATTTGCTAATGTGCGTTTTCCCTGCGTGGCCAAACCTCTCGCAATGTCCGGCAGTCGCGGAGTGATACGCTGTAACGACCGCGATCAGCTTTTGAGCGCCGCGCGCCGAATCGGATTGATTATCAGCGAGGCGGTGGACGAAACCGAACGCCGGAATTTGCTGGTCGAGGGATTCATTCCGGGCAGCGAGATCGCGCTGGAGGGAATGTTGCGGCAGGGGAAGCTTGATGTACTCGCTATTTTCGATAAACCGGAGCCGCTGAACGGTCCTTTTTTCGAGGAAACCTATTATATCTGTCCGACCAAACTCAAGCGGCCGGTGCGCGACCGGATACGGCTCCAGGTCGAAGCGGCGTGTAGAGTCTATGGCCTGGTCGAAGGGCCGATCCACGCGGAATGCCGGATTAACTCCGAAGGAGTCTGGATGCTGGAGCTGGCGGCCCGGACCATCGGCGGATTGTGCGGCAGATTGTTCCGTTACGGCGTCGGCTACAGTCTCGAGGCACTGGTTCTGTACCACGCGTTGGGTGTATCGCTGAATCGCCCTGAAATGTGCGACGCGGCCGGCGTTTTAATGATTCCGATCCGCGAAGCTGGCGTATTGCGCCGGGTGGAAGGCACTGCGGCAGCGGCCGCCCTGCCCTATATCCGGGAAGTTGTGATCCAGGTCCGGGAAGGTTATGAACTGGTGCCGTTACCCGAAGGGTCGAGCTATTTGGGATTTATATTCGCGGTTGCGCCGGACGCGGAGAAGGCGGAACAGGCGCTGCGCGCAGCGCACGCCTGCTTGAACGTTGTCGTGGCGCCGGTATGGAAAGCGGTTGCGAGCCGCGCATGCAGATCCGTCGACCGGTCTCGCCGACCTCTGGAGAACGGCGAGCACCCACCAACGAATACGAACTGATTGGATTCACGCCGAAGACATTCGTCAGCGGGTGATCGGACGGCTAAACTCGATGTTCCGCGGCGATCCACCTTTCCCGTCAATATCCAAAGTGATCCCGTTCCGGATTCGGTTCGTATCCTCCTATAGATACTCCGCTCATGAATGAGGAATCGGACCATTTGCAACTAGAGCATCCGTCCAACCGGGGCGCAATAATCAATCAAGACCGGGTAATTGGCAGGACAGGAAACTCGGAGACGAGGGAATCTGCACAAGAGATTGATTTTCGGCTCGTAACCGCGATCCAGTCGGGAGACCGTACCGCGTTTGCGCGCTTGTATGGTCGCTATGCCGCGTGGATGCTGGCGGTAGCTTACCGCGTGCTTCAGAACCGGCGCGATGCGGAAGATTTGTTGCATGACGTTTTTATCGAGGTCTGGAATAAGGCTGCGAGTTATGATGTACAAAGGGGATCAGTTCGCGGTTGGCTCGCAATTCGCACGCGCAGTCGGGCTCTGGATCGAATCCGTTCACTAAATTTAATTCGCAAGAATGAGGCTGGTGAAATTGAAAGCGGCTCAACCACTGTGCAGTCTGCAGAGCGAACCGAGATCGGCGTTGATCATTGGAACGCCCGGCGCGCTGTCGATCGCCTGTCCCTGAACCAGCGCACTGTGATCCAGCTCAGTTACTTTCATGGAATGACCTGCCAGGAAATCGCCGAACACTGTGCCATTCCGCTCGGAACCGTAAAATCGAGGCTCGCCTCGGCTTTGAATTCGTTGCGTGATGATCTCAGGGCCGCCGAGGACAACCCTCCATGGACTTAGACGAAACCGTTTTAATTCAATATGCGTTGGATATCCTGGACCCGCCGGATTCGGTCGGAATCCACCAGGCATTGGCTGCGTCAGCGGATTTACGTGCCCGGTTATACGAAATTCAGGAAACGCTCGATGCCGTGGCGCTTGCCGAAATTCCCATAGAACCCGGCCCGCGGCTCTGGGAACAAGTACTGGCGTCGATTGAGCCGGAAGCCCGCTTCGAGCAATTCAACGAACGCTTTGCCGAACTCTTCGACCTCGAGGAGAAAGAAGCGAGACGGCTATTAACCAAAATTGATCATGCGGAAGCGAACGATTGGGTATCGCTGTTCCTGCCAGGTGTCAGTATTCTATGGTTTCAGGGAGGACCGAGCGCGGCGACTGCAATCTGCGGTCTGGTCTCCGTAGAACCGAATACCATTTTTCCCCGCCATCGTCACCTGGACACGGAGTGCGTTCTGGTTTTGCAGGGCGGCGCCAGGGAAAACAGCGGCCATTTATTACAACCCGGCGATCTATTGATCTCCACTGCCGGCAGTGAACATGCGTTTAAGTCCTTGGGGCCCGAACCTTTTGTTTTCGCGGTCTTACTCGAAAAAGAGATCAAGTGGCTGATAATTCCAGGTTTACTCGATTGGATTTGCGAAAAATTCCGATTCTCCACGCGAAATTGAGCGGTGGACCGCAATCGATCGATTCGCGCGGCCTTTCCGGACCTACAGAAACGACCAACTCATTCAGATAATCCGGCTATTAATTCACGCCTGATCCGGCCTATCGCACTATAACCGAAACGGTCGCCGGGGTCGCCTGTTGGGGTATCGGTCAACTCGCTCAGATTCCCAGATATCCATTTGTCGTTCAGCCAGCTTCATTCCTATCATCGCGTGAACCGGGTAATCATTGGCCGAGACAGCGGCTTCCAGGGGCGAAAGGATCGGCTGCCGTGTTGATCTCGTACCGGCGCGGAACATGTAGTGAAAACGTTTCGTGCGTTGTCGCGGTCGAAACGCATCATTTTCTGTTTATGCTGTTATAATCCGACGCGCTAAGCCGAATGCATCGGAATTCGACGGGGATACCTTCTTCGGCCAAATTCGCGTTTGCAGGGGCCAGACATCGATCGGCATTTGGCTGGAATCAAATGAAGGTTTTTTTAGTTATGGAAAAATACAAACAGTTTGGGTACATTTGCACCTTTGTTTGATTATCTTTATAGCGATTTATCCAGGCTGGACGGCGGGGACAAACTCCAAGCCAGCTGATAGCAAGGATTTTTATCGGTAGTCGCAGAACACGTCCGGACAATAATAAATGGACACGCGACTTCCGAAATAACAACAATAGACTCAAAAAAACAAAAAAAATTTTATTTGAGAAGGCTATACCCGCTATGAATATTTTGATGCTGACCAACACCTTTATGCCCTATGTCGGTGGTGTTGCCAGAAGCGTGCAGCGTTTTGTTGACGAATATCGTCGGCAAGGCCATCGGGTCATGGTCGCGGCCCCATTATATAAGAACACGCCGAAGACAGAGGTCGACGTGGTGCGGTTCCCGGCCATTCAGCATTTTAACGGCACCGAATTTTCGCTGCCCATGCCGCTGCCGGGGCGCGGTAGTATTGAAATGAAGCAATTCGAGCCGGACATCGTTCATTCCCATCATCCGTTTGCGCTGGGTGGGACTGCGGTGCGTATCGCGGCGACACGTGAAGTACCGCTGATATTCACTCATCACACGATGTATGAAAAATATACCCACTATATTCCGGGTGATTCACTGCGCTTGAAGCGTTATGTCGTCAATCTGGTATCCGGTTATTGCAATTTTTGCGGTGCGGTAATCGCGCCCAGTGAAAGCGTTGCCGATCTTTTGCGCAAACGCGGGGTAAATACACCGATTACGGTGATCCCCACGGGCGTGGATACGGCGTTTTTCAGGGGCGGAGCCGGGTCCCACTTCCGCGAACAATACGCGATTCCGAATCAGGCATTCGTCGTCGGTCACGTGGGTCGCATGGCAACGGAAAAGAATCTTGGATTCCTTGCCCGGGGCGTCGGCAAGTTTCTGCAAAGCCGCCGCACGGCCTATTTTGTGCTTGTCGGTGAAGGACCAATGACGAGCGAAATCAGCCGCGTGATGGACCAGATGAATGTTTCGGATCGATTCCGTCCGGCCGGTCTACTAGAGCAGCAAAATTTATCCGATGCGTATAAGGCCATGGACGCCTTTGCGTTCTCTTCACATACCGAAACTCAGGGAATGGTGCTGGCTGAAGCGATGGCGGCCGGTGTGCCGGTAGTGGCGCTGGACGCTTCCGGAGTTCGTGAAGTCGTTCGGGACCGGGTGAACGGACGTCTGCTTTCGGGGGCGGATGTAAATCACTTCGCCGCGGCGCTCGACTGGGTCGCGGCGCTTGCGCCTGAGCAGAAAAGAGTCGTCCAGGACTCCGTTGCCGCCACCTCTCGGGAATTTGATATCAGTCGTACCGCCAATAAAGCTCTCGATGTGTATCGGAATATGATCGAGCAAGCCGCCCGAAATAAACACCGGAACCGCAACCTGTTGACGCGAACCCATCAAGGCCTTCAATCCGAATGGCGGATCATGAGCAACATCGCGAAAGCCGCGGGCAGTTTTCTGTTGTCACCGCGGGATTACAAGGATGATTCGTTGAAATTAGGTATCCAGTCGGTTTTTTCGGACAAATAAGTGATCGATTCAGTGGACTGGCCAACCGTCAATCCAGCTTGGCCAGGCGGCCAGTCCAAGCCCGGATTGAAAACTCGTTTTGTTGGATCACTTTGGGCTGCAAGTCTACGGCTGCTTTGCTGGAGCTGGCGAAAACGTTACGACGGCTTTGCGCCAATCGATAACGCCAGGGAGCAAGGGCAAAAACTCATGCTTTGTTTCTGGCATGGCCAATATATTCCAATAATGGCGTTGTGCCGGTGGTTGTGGATTGAACGCCGGGCCGAAAATGCCTGTGTATTCGCGAGCCTTTCGGTGCGCGGCGCGGTGATCGCTGAAATTTGTCGTAATTTCGGACTCGATTGTATTCTGATTCCGGATCAGGGACACCTATTTTCCTATGAATTGATGCGTAACGCGCTGGCGCAGCACCGCGCCGGGGTGATCGCGGTCGACGGGCCGCTCGGTCCGAATCGCCGCGTTAAACAGGGCGCCATTCGTCTGGCATCGGAATTGGGCTTTCATCTGGTGCCCGCTTCTGTGTTTGCCGAGCGCAGTTGGATCATGGAGACCCGGTGGGATCGTATGGAAGTCCCGAAGCCTTTGTCCCGTACCGGCCTGGTGATCGGAGGACCCATTCCGGTCGATCGGGATTTATCCAGAGCACAGATTCGCGCAATAATCCGGCAGTTAAACGATCGTCTAGAGATTCTGGAAAAGCAGGCCGAAATGTTATTCGCTGGCCCTGCTTCTTCTTGATTGCTTAGGAAACGCTGGATGAATCCATAATTCTGAATTTCCCACGGCGACCGGCAACACCCAATGCGATTTGGTATTGCCCTGCGCCGAGGGAATCTCTGATTGTTTCAGACCTTTTAGCGGCTACCGCCGAGTTCATTCGTTCCGTTTTGTTGGGCCTGAAATGAAAAAAGCGGGTCGTTGAGAACCCGCTTTTATCTTTAGTAAGAGAAATTCTTTGTGCAGCGTTGAATCGGTCTGCGAGTGAGAATCCCCCAAACTTAATCGTCGACTTATTTCTTGACTCTGTTGGTCGCGAAGAAAGCGAGGCCACCGAGAATCCAAATTGCGAAGAAAATCATATAGTCCATGCTGCACCTCCTCAAGTGAAAGAACCGAACTGTAAAAACCACGCCAAGATTATTCCTGGTTTTCTATTATTTCCCTTTATTAGGCCAGAAGGCTTTTTCCGTGGCGACTTTCTTTAAGCGAAAGCCGCTTTTGAAATCCGGAAATGCTTTCATCGTCCTTAAACCGCAACCACCTCTGTTAATGTACAACTTAAGGTAGCTGTCGGGCAAGGATATCTCATATTTTTTGCCCCGTCAATTGCAACGTCTATGGATTTCGACGCGGAACTGCGATTCGATCCTTGCTATGCCAAGTCTAACCGGAAATCCGCAATCATGGAACCGGAAGTTTCGCTGATGGATTCAATGAACATTCGACGGAGCGCCGGATTCGTTGAAACCGGGTAGTCTGGATCGGTAGCGGAACCATTCTCCATAGCGCACTTCGAAAAAAATAACCAAACTGAGCCAGGCGGCGAGATGGCAGAATACAGAGGGATAGCTTGCCAAATAGACCTGTTTGGCAATATTGTAGGCAATCACCAGACCGATTCCAAATACGGTGACGATTTTGTGACTGGACAAAAATGTCGCGCCGATAATCGAAAAGCCGTAAAGCCATTGGCTTAAAATCCAGAATGAAAAATAAAATTCATACTGAATACTCTGATTGATGAAAATCGCAGTTACCGGCCCTTTTGCAATGTAATAAAAATAGAAGATGCTTAAACTGAAACCCACAGCACGACAACCGAGCAGGAGTCCTTTCCGGCCTGGATCCTCTTCCAAGCGATCGATTGCATATGGGACCAGGTTCGGCCAAACGACATACGCAATGAAAGGAAAGGCGTGGCTGAGAAATTCCACCAGTTCCGGCGGCGCGGCATAAGCGCGAGTCAACCAAAGACATCCTTCGATGAACTGGTGACCCGCAAAAATCAGCGGAAGAAATGCGAACGGCCATTGCAGCGGGTCGCGGACCTGTTTTAAGGTAACGATCCCTCCGACCGCCAGAATTCCGCTGGATAGGAAACTCGCTTCAGCGGAAAAGCACATTTAATTGGATTCCCAGATCGGTTCGCCCGTGATCACACGGCAAACCTCGATCCCAGAACGGAACGCATCCTCGTGGAACCCGTAGCGGAAGTAAGATCCACAAAAATAAGTACGGCCAATTTGGTTGAGTTCCGCTAATCGTGGCTGCGCGCGGATTGCATTGAGATCAAACAGGGGATGCTCGTAATCATATTCACCTAGAATTTTCCGTTCGTCAATTCGCCCCCAGGGATTCAAGGTCACAAAATAGCTGTGCCGTTTAGATACTTTTTGCAATTTATTCATATAATAACTGAAGGACGAGAGCAATTCTCCATCGCGCGTATAGTCGACATAATAATTCCACCCCGCCCAAAGCCTTCTGTTGCGGGGCATGATCGATGCGTCGGTATGCAATAGGATTTTCGACGGAGTGTACTGGAATGCTCCAAGGATTTCCTGTTCCATCGGATTCGGGTCGCCAAGACACCGAAGCGCCTGATCCGCATGGCAGGCAAAAATCACTTTATCATAACGCAGGGTTTCACCACGATTGTCGCTGATTTCAATGCCGGCGCCATTTCGTATCACGCGGGTTGCGGCGCATTGCATGCGGACGTGATTTTTGAATGGAACGATTATTTTGTCGCGGTAGGAACCGCTCCCCTGGGCGACGGTTCGCCAGCGCTTGGCTCCGAATATACCTTGAAATGCGCCGTGATTTTTCAAGAATTCAATCATGGTCAACGCGGGATATTCAAGCATTTTGCGGGGCGGGACAGACCACACAACAGCGAGTATGGGAATCAGATAATGATCCAGGAAATCATTGCTGTAGCCTTTTTCCGTCACGTAGTCAGCGATACTGTAATCGTGATAGCGCGGTTCATTGACGATTTCCGGGGCTTGTTGGTAAAACCGGCCGGTGGCCTTGATCATGGATCGAAATCTAGGATCGAAAAGGTTTCTAAGATTCGTCGGAACGTAGCTGAGTCCCCGGGTGTTATATTCCCATCCGGAGGGGATAACGTTAATGCTGAAATCCATTGGACACTGGATGGTCGCAACGTCCAGTTCATTCAACAGGCGGTTGAACAACGGATAATTTTCATCATTGAAAATGACAAATGCGGTGTCGGTACGAACGATTTCTTCTCCGGTTTCGATCACCGCTGTGTTGGCGTGGCCTCCCACATAGTCGTTTTGCTCATAGAGCGTTAAAGCGTAACCAGAATGGAGGAAATGGCCACAAGCCATGCCGGCCGCGCCGGTCCCGATGATTGCAATGGATTCTCGGCTCATGCTTCGTTATTGGTCTTTTGAAAGCTTAATTTGTATAATCGTTACAGTAAGTTCGTTTTACACATCATTGGGTGCCGGAGATATGAGCCGGCCACAAAAAGCAGTTTTGTGATTTTCGGGCCCATGACGATCCCGGTCAACCGCGGCGGATAATAGCAAATCGATAAATTGCCCGCCAATCGAAGGTCAAATAAATTTCTCAAGCAGATGGCTGGTCTCGAAAGATCGACACGAAACCGCCGCTCGGCACCGGAGCCCATGGTTTTTCGATTGTTGTGTTCCGAAGTCCTGCATCGATTGGCTGCGGATTGGTCTTCGCGGGTCAATCACGGGGAGCCAAGACCCGTGTTCCGGCCTTGGCAATCGGTATGACATCAGCAAAGATTGAATAGGATCAACACCGACCGAGATACCTATGGACTGGATCGTAAAAGCATGGGATTGAGGCGTGGTCGCTGCTGTCGTTACGAGCGAGCACGGCGTATGGATTAGGGGTAGCCATGAGAAAGCCAATTGTTCCCCTTCTTGTAAAGTGGATTGACCCTCTCGTATGCGGCCAACGCTGGAAAAAGTTGGACAACGTATTGAACAAGTTGCAGCAGGCCGATGATTTTTTCTTCATCCAAATCGGTTCGAATGACGGGATCGTCCACGATCCTCTCTATCGCTATGTCTTGGAGAACCAATGGAAAGGAATTCTGGTCGAACCTGTCAAATACTATTTTGATTTGTTAAAGCAAAATTATGCGGGCGCCGCTCAATTGCGGTTTGAAAATGTCGCCATTTCCAATGTTGACGGCCATCGGGATTTCTTCCGTATCCGAGAAGACCTCGATTTTCTGCCACAGTGGACCAACGGATTGGGTTCATTCGACCAGGCCGTACTGATGAAGCACCGATGGGTTATTCCGAACATCCAGCAATATATCGTTCAGGAACAGGTTGAGTGTTTATCGTTCACATCGCTGCTGGAACGTCACGGTGTCGAAAAGATTGATCTGATCATGATCGATGCCGAAGGCTATGATTTTGAAATAATCAAACAGATCGATTTCGATGGAATTCGGCCGGGCGTGATTATATACGAGCATAAACATTTCGCTCGCGGCGATCGACTGAATTGCGAGACGCTCTTGGCAAGTCGGGATTACCGCCTGCACAAGCACTTCGGTAATACGCTGGCGCATAAGAATTGAACGGAATTAAATCGGGAATCGTGGATTTTTTTTATAACGGGATTAGGGCAGGACGCCCTCGAGGAAAACCGAGGACGTTTAACCTGTTCTTGTTTCTGACGTTGGCAACCGACTTCCCAAGATCCGCGACTGTATACTTTAAACAAGAAAGAACCTCGCTGAATGAGTAAAATAGCGTTGTTCAATGCGCTTTTCTTATCACCCAGGAGGTTTTTTTGAGTATGTTGTCACAGACGGTTCTGCCGTTCAAGTTGGA
>JBGTCG010000087.1:0-6938 GCA_041748915.1 Methylococcales bacterium | reverse complement strand
TTTCTGGTGTCTTCATCGTGTGTTTCCTCATCTATTGAACTCTAGGCGGTTCACAGGTGGGGAGACTCACGATGATTCCCGGATCTGTCAAACTTTGCGAGTCCCCCCGGCAAAGCCGGGGGGTTTACCTTTTATTAATTAAGAAAGGAGAACGCACGTTTAAAAGAGGAACGTGACATTTTAAAAAACCGCCCTCCCGGCATCCGGCTCCCTATGCAGAGAAACAGGTTGCCGTTACACTCGGTCTAGGGAAGCTCTGATTCATTCAGAGCTTCCCGTAGTGTAGGGATGCACTGCAAAATCAGACGCTGTAAGCGTCCGATTTTGTGAGGCAACTCCAAATCACATTGGCAGGGTTGCCGAACGCTGAGAAATCCAGGATGGATTTATTCAGCGTTTCCCTGAGTAACCTGGAGGAATGAACCCTATGGACTTTTCGAAGCTGGCGGCAATCTCCAAGGATCGATCATTCTCGATCGAGGAATTGACCGCCGATCAACTGACCGAACTACAAATCGCGCTTGCCATCCTCGGTTATCCGGCCGGGGATCTCGACGGCCTATACGGACCGAAAATACGGAATGCCTGGGCCGAATTCGCCGCCGATTTCCCGCCGGGCGACGGGGACGTCATCGATTCGGATGCGGTAACGAAACTGCAGCGTTTGTTGGACGAGCGGAAGCCAACCATAGCCAACGACTTCTCCACGCCGGCGGGAACGATCGAGGCGATCCGCAGCGAATGCCTGCGTCAGGGCATTGTTTTAAAAAGTCAGATCGCCTATCTCGTCGCGACCGCCGACCACGAGACCAACCACACCTTCAAACCGGTTACCGAGGCCTACTGGCTCACCGATCCCGATGCCTATCTCAGAGAACGTCATCCCGATTATTATCCCTATTACGGGCGCGGATTTGTGCAGTTGACCTGGAAGAAAAACTATGAAAAGTACGGCCGGATGCTGGGCAAGGATCTGGTCGCAAATCCTTCGCTCGCGCTGGAACCGGAAATTTCCCTGTTCATCCTGGTGCATGGCTTCAAGACGGGATTATTCACCGGCCGGACGATATCGGACTATGTCGATGCTCAAAAAGCCGACTTTGTGAATGCGCGCCGCTGCATCAATGGGCTCGACAAGGCCGAGGAAATTGCCGCGCGCGCGGTGAATTATCTCGCGCGGATCTAAAGCGGGTCGGCATTTTTCCGACCCGGTTCCCGCTGATTTACGAGTCATTCACCCTTGGGCTTTTACTCGGCTGAATGCAGCCGCGCCGATGGTACGATAGATTTCCAATTTTCTCAGGAATCAGGCTGAAGCCGGGGACCGTCAAAACTCTTGAGTTTGTTCGGTCAGAGTGGCGCGGTCCATTCTGGGCAATCGAATGTGGATCATGCTAAAAAAAATCGTTTCAATCCGTTTATTTTCTGCCTTCACGCTACTGTTTTTCGTCGTTTGTTCACCATCGATTTCGGGAAATCCTACTCGAGGCCTTTCGGCCTTGCGTTTAGCGGACATAAAATCAAAATCGCTGCGCCTCGCCGACGCCGGGAAAGTATTTGCGGAATTCGAGGGCAGCTATCGGGTCGGCAATACCACGTGTACCGTCAAACCCATTAAAATGGCCTTCGAAATCAGATGGGCGCGGGGTCACGGGGCAATGCGGTTCTTTTTCGATCATACGACTCCAAACGGCGAACCGGTTTTCGTCTCCGAAGATTCGGACCGGGGCGTCGATCGCTTCATATTTCAAGATAATGGCTATCATTCGGGAAAATTTATCAGAGCCGACGGCAAAGTGTTTGTTGTAAAACAGCTCCGTTACGGAAGTTCTGATTTATTCAAAGCTCCCCCGTAGCGTGACGGGAGACATAGCCGCCGGTGCGGTTTTGCACTAAATACATTAACCCCATATACTTCCGTTGCGGGATCGGAAAAGCACGAAAAGGATTCACGAAATGACGGGGCAAGTCATTGCTGATTCCTGAGTCGCTCACAAATCACGCCGGAGATTCAAAATTACCAACCTCGATCAGGAGAAATCCAGCAGGCTTTCCCGTTTCAGCCTTTGGCGTCGCTTGTACCGCGGAACGTCCGTTTATGATGCGGGCGGCTGAATCGGAATGACGGTCGTGAATGCGATGACCGTGGACCTCGAAGATTACTTCCAGGTCTCCGTGTTTGAGAACGCAATTTCCCGTGATGACTGGGACCGCTTGCCGTGCAGGATCGAAGGCAATACCCGGCGGATTCTCGATCTCTTCGAACGGCATCACGTTTCCGCGACTTTCTTTGCACTGGGATGGATTGCCGAGCGCTATCCCGCGCTGATCAGGGAAATTGTCGGCCGCGGCCATGAACTGGCTTGTCATGGTTACGACCATGTGCGCGCGACCGAACAGACTCCCGCACGATTCAGGCAGGATACGCTGCACGCGAGAGCGATTCTCGAAGATCTGGGCGGCCGCGAGGTCAAGGGCTACCGTGCGGCAAGCTATTCGATCGGTGAAAAAAACCTGTGGGCGTTGGACGTATTGGAACAGGTCGGATTTCAATACAGTTCCAGCATCTATCCGGTCAGACACGATCTCTATGGGATGCCGGGTGCCCCGAGATTTTCATTCCGGCCGACCGCAAAAAGGGAGCTGCTCGAAATTCCGGTGAGTACGGTCAGGCTTGGGCAGCGAAATTTTCCGTGTGGAGGCGGGGGCTATTTCAGATTATTTCCGTATGCCCTGTCGAAATGGGCGATCAATCGCGTGAACCGGACGGATCTGCGGCCCGCGGTATTCTATTTTCATCCCTGGGAAATTGATACCGGACAACCCAGACAACGGAACATCAGCCTGAAGACTCATTTCAGGCACTATTTGCATATCGACCGGATGGAGCGGCGACTCGAAAGTCTGCTGCACGACTTCCGGTGGTCCACCATGGAGCGGATTTTTTTTAAAGCCCCAACCTTTACAATGAAGGAAAGCCGGATTGACGCAGGCGCCGATAATCAAATCACTTGGCGATGATCCTTTCGAAAAGCAGCGTTGGGATACGTTCGTGGAGGAATGCCCCGAAGCCACTTTTTTTCATAAGGCCGGTTGGAAAGAGGTCATTGAGCAATCATTCGGCCATGCGACCTACTATTTATATGCGGAAACGGGCGGAAAAATCGACGGCGTGCTGCCGCTGGGTCATATCAACAGCCGGTTGTTCGGCAGCGCCCTGATTTCCGCGCCGTTCTGCGTCTACGGCGGAATTGCGGCTACCTCGCCGCAGGTCCGCGACGCGCTGGACCGCGAAGCATCGAGAATCGCGCGACAGTTGCCGGTCGATTATCTGGAAATGCGGAATCAAAAAGCGCAAGTTCCGGATCGTCCAACGAAGGATTTGTATGTAACCTTCCGCAAACGGCTCGATGCCGATCCGGATGCGAATCTCAAGGCGATTCCGTACAAGCGGCGGGCGATGATTCGGAAAGGAATCCAGGCGGATCTCTGCGGCGTGATTGATCCCGGTCTGGACCGGTTTTACCGAATTTATGCGGAAAACGTCCGCGACCTCGGCACCCCGGTGTTTCCGAAACGGTACTTCAACGCGCTTCGTGACATTTTTGGCCGATCCTGTGAAATTCTAACAATAGAAAGCAAGGGTGTTGCCGTGAGCAGCGTCATGAGCTTTTATTTTCGCGATGAAGTCCTGCCGTATTATGGAGGCGGAACGACCGCCGCCAGGAAATTGAAGGGCAACGATTTCATGTATTGGGATTTAATGCGCCGCGCCGTTCTGCGCGGTGTCCGCGTTTTCGACTTTGGACGGAGCAAGAAGGGAACGGGTTCCTATCGGTTCAAAACGCATTGGGGCTTCGTGGCGGAGCCATTGCATTATGAATATGATCTCGTGCGATCCAGCGAATTGCCGGATAACAATCCATTAAATCCGAAATACCGGACACTGATCGCGATCTGGCGCAGGCTTCCTTTGCCTGTCAGCATATGGCTTGGCCCCTGGATAGCTCGAAGCCTCGGTTGAGCCGGCAAATCCCCGGGTTGGTTTCCGCAATGAAAGACCTGCTTTTTCTCGCCCACCGGTTGCCTTTTCCGCCGAATAAAGGAGACAAGATCCGCTCCTGGCATCTGCTCCGATACCTTTCCGACCGGTTCCGGGTGCACCTCGGCGCGTTTATTGACGACGACGATGACTGGCAATATACGGGCTACGTGAACACGCTGTGCGCCTCCAGCCGCATCCTGCCATTGCGGACTGTTTATGTAAAATTGAGGTGTCTGTGCGGCCTTTTATCGGGGGAGCCGTTATCCGTTCGCGTTTACCGGAGCCGGTCGATGCGCGATTGGGTGGCGCAGGTGATCCGGGAATACCGAATCCAGAATGTTCTGGTTTTTTCGTCGGCCATGGCGCAATTTGTCCCTGCGTCGATTGAAGGCCTCAAAGTCATGGATTTTGTCGATGTCGATGCGGATAAATGGCGCCAGTATGCGAGCGGAAAGAATTGGCCGTTCAGCTGGATTTATGAACGCGAATCGCGTTATTTGCTGCGGTATGACCGGGCGATCGCGGAACAATTTGATCGATGTTTTTTTGTATCCGAAGCGGAAGCCGGTCTGTTCAAAAATCTCGCTCCGGAAAGCCGCGATAAAGTTGATTATTTTGGTAACGGCGTGGATACGGAATATTTTTCGCCGGACCGGAAATATCCGAATCCCTATGGACAAGGCGGTCCGGTGCTGGTGTTTACGGGCGCCATGGATTATTGGCCCAATGTCGACGCCGTTGTCTTTTTTGCGCGTCGCGTTTTTCCTTTGGTCCAGGCCGAGATTCCGAACGCGCGCTTTTATATAGTCGGGTCCCGGCCGGCGACGGCGGTACAAGCGCTTCAAAAAACGGCGGGTGTGGTCGTGACGGGCCGGGTCAAAGATATCCGGCCATTTTTGCAGCATGCGGCCCTGCCGGTTGCCCCGCTCAGGATCGCGCGGGGCGTTCAGAACAAAGTGCTGGAAGCGATGGCGATGGACAAGCCGGTGCTCGCGACACCGCTGGCCATCGGAGGCATTCCGCAAAGCAATGCGGCCGATATCCTGGTCGCCGAAGATCCCCGGGATCTGGCCGGGCAAGCGGTTCAAAGCTTAAACCGCGGTGATAGAAATAACGACCGCGCGAATAGAGAATTTGTTCTGCGGAACCATAACTGGTCCCGTAATTTACAAAAACTGGATGATATTCTGCGGGCCTGAAATCGATGATCCATAAGACAGCGCCCGGAATCATCGCCGGTCCTGACTATAAAATGCTAAAGCAGAACGTCATACTGGCATGGATGCCGGTATCCAGCGTCCATGGAGGGCAATGTGGCTACCTTCCCTGGCTCTGGATTCCGGCTTCCCTGCCGGAATGAGGCTTTTTTAGGGTTGGCTGAAGTATCTTGATAATCAGGTCGCCGGTTATGTTTTCCAGATCCGCCTGGCCACCGATTTCGCGATTTCCAGAACCGGAATGATCGTCACCGCCGTGCCGATGATGATCAACCAGTCCCGCGGGGTCAAAATGGCGACGCCGAACACCTCCCGCAATAGCGGTACCTCGATAATAACCATCAGCAGGACCAGTTCCCAGATCACGGTCAGGTTCAGCCAGTGGTTGGCGAAGGTCCGGCGGAACATCGAATCGCGCTCGGAACGAAAGTTATAGGCTTTAAAAAACTGAATGATCGTCAGGGCCAGGAAGTTCATCGCCATCGCTTCCATCAAGGGCCGCCCTTGCCACAACAACCAGGTGAACAGGCCAAGATTGACCGCCGTCGACCAGAGTCCCCCGACGGCTATCAGGAATACGACCGGAGCCGTAAAAATTCCGCGTTTGGGATCGCGCGGTTTCTGGCGCATCAAAGCTTCGTCCAGCGGATCGACCGCGAGCGCCAAAGCGGGAAGGCCATCGGTGGCGAGATTCACGTACAGGATCTGCACCGCGCTCAAAGGCAACGGCAAACCTATAAGAGTGGCCCCGGCCATCAGACCCACCTCGCCGATGTTGGAGGACAAAAGGTACATCAGGTACTTTTTGATGTTGCTGAATATTCCACGGCCTTCCTCCACCGCGGCGACGATGGATGCGAAATTGTCGTCGGTCAGCATCATGGCCGCGGCCTCCCGGGACACATCGGTGCCGCTAAGGCCCATGGCTACGCCGATGTCGGCCTGTGTCAAAGCCGGCGCATCGTTGACTCCGTCCCCGGTCATGGCCACTACCCGGCCCTGGTTTTGCAGCGCGGAGACTACCCGCAGTTTGTGTTCCGGAGAAACCCGTGCATAGACGTCGATGGAGTCGACCTCGCGCATGAAGGATTCGTTGTCCATCGCGTTCAAATCGGAGCCAGTCGCCAGTCGGCCCTGGTTGTGGATGCCCAGTTCCTGAGCCACCGCGCGCGCGGTCGCGGGATGATCGCCGGTGATCATTACTACTTTGATACCCGCCTGTTCGCAGGTGTGGATCGCGGGTTTGGATTCGGCCCGCGGCGGATCGATCATTCCCACCAAACCCAGAAAGCAGAGATCGTGCCGCGCCGATTCCAAGTCAGCCGGGTCCTTTCTCGCAACGGCGAGAACACGCATTGCCTGAGCCGCCATTCTTTCGGACTCGGATTGAATAAGCGCGCGATCGTCGTCGCTCAGGGTCTCTTCTCCGTGCACCGTCAGCCAGCGATTGCACATTCCGAGCACGATCTCCACGGCGCCCTTGGTGTAGGCGCTTTCGCGGCCCTGCTCGTTGACATGCACGGTGGTCATGCATTTCGATCGCTGCCAGCCATGGAGAGCGAACGCGAGGGCTGGTAGTCCCCGGTAGGCGTAGGTAATTTTGGATACCCGTCGTGCGCTAGCGCCAGAGGGGATCCAAAATTACATCCGAAACGCCGTCCAGCCATTTGTGGGAG
>JBGTCG010000086.1:0-22515 GCA_041748915.1 Methylococcales bacterium | reverse complement strand
GTCGAAAGAGGAAGGCGGCAGGCACACGCCGTTTTTCAATGGCTATCGGCCGCAATTTTACTTTCGGACGACGGATGTGACGGGTGCTGTGGATTTGCCGGAAGGGGTCGAGATGGTGATGCCGGGCGATAACGTGAAGGTGACGGTGAAGCTGATTTCGCCGATTGCAATGGAAGATGGTTTGCGGTTTGCCGTTCGGGAAGGAGGACGTACCGTGGGCGCGGGCGTCGTGTCTAGGATTATCGAGTAATTACAATGGCCAAGCAAAACATTCGAATCCGCCTGAAGGCTTTCGATCATAAACTGATCGATCAATCTGCTAGTGAGATCGTCGAAACTGCCCGCCGGACGGGAGCCCAGGTTGTGGGTCCGATACCGCTACCGACTAAGAAAGAACGGTTTACCGTGTTGATCTCACCTCATGTGAATAAAGACGCCAGGGACCAGTACGAACTGAGAACGCACAAGCGGCTTCTGGATATCGTTGATCCGACCGAGAAAACGGTTGACGCCTTGATGAAGTTGGATTTAGCTGCGGGCGTTGATGTTCAGATCAAGCTTAACTAGTGATCCACCTTCGCTTGTACTTTGATAACGAGGAAATGACGGATGTCTATTGGTCTTGTGGGACGAAAGTTCGGTATGACCCGTATCTTTACGGAAGAGGGTGCATCGGTGCCCGTAACCGTAGTCGAGGTCGAACCCAACCGGGTTACCCAAGTTAAGAAACTGGAAACGGACGGCTATCGGGCCATTCAGGTCACAACCGGAAGCAAGAAAGCCCAGCGAATCAGCAAACCAATTGCCGGGCACTACGCAAAAGCCGGTGTGGAGGCGGGCCGTGGCCTTTGGGAGTTCCGGCTGGAAGACGGCGAGGCGGAGGACATCGCGGTCGGTTCGAGCATCGGACTGGATTTGTTTGAAGCCGGGCAATATGTGGACGTTCGCGGGACTAGCATCGGAAAGGGCTTTGCAGGGGCGGTCAAGCGTCACAATTTTCGGACCCAGGACAGCACGCATGGAAACTCGCTATCCCACCGTGCGCCTGGATCGATCGGGCAAAACCAATCACCTGGTCGGGTATTCAAAGGGAAAAAAATGGCGGGCCATCTGGGCGCGGTAAGGAAAACCATCCAGAATCTAACTGTACTGCGTATTGACCAAACCAGACGGCTAATGTTGATCGTGGGTGCGGTGCCTGGTTCCAAAGGGTCTAATGTCATTATCACTCGGGCAGTGAAAAAAAGTAATCGCTAAATTTTATGAATCTACAGATTCCATCAATAAGCGAAAGCGACTCGGCTGAAGCCGTACAAGTCAGTGACGCGGTATTCGGGCAACCGCTGAGGGAAGCCCTGATTCACCAGTTAGTCACGGCCTACCTATCCGGGGCGCGACAAGGGACTAAGGCCCAGAAAAGCCGCGCTGACGTTAGAGGTGGCGGACGTAAGCCTTGGCGCCAGAAAGGGACCGGCCGTGCCCGTTCCGGTTCGTCCAGCAGTCCGATCTGGCGGAAGGGCGGTGTTGCGTTTGCCGCTCGTCCCCGTGATTACTCGCAAAAACTGAATCGAAAGATGTATCAGACCGGAATGCGCTCGATTCTGTCGGAACTACTAAGACAAGGACGATTGGTAGTGAGCGGCGATATCATTCCAAATGAACCGAAAACGAAACTGCTTGCGGCGAAAATGAACGAGTACAAGATATCGAATGCCCTGATCCTGACGGACGCTGTCGACCGCAATCTCGAGCTATCCTCGCGGAATCTGTCCGGTACAAATGTTAGTTGCGCCGTGAATGTTAATCCGGTCAGTCTGATCTCTTCGGAGACGACAATTCTAACTAAAAAAGCAGTGGAAGTGCTTGAGGAGTGGCTGGGATGAATCAACAATATTTGGCGACAGTTATCAGATCACCCATCATTTCCGAGAAAAGCACGGCTGCGGCAGAGTCGTCGAAACAATTTGTGTTCAAGGTGCAAACGACCGCAACGAAGCCACAAATTAAAAGAGCCGTCGAAACTATGTTCAACGTCGAGGTAGACCGGGTTCAAGTCGCTAACGTAAAGGGAAAAGCGAAACGATTCGGCAAAACGATTGGAAAAAGGTCGGATTGGAAAAAGGCTTATGTCCGACTAAAGCCCGGCCACGACATTGATTTTACTGGAACCTGATTTGTAGAAGCCCGTCGCAAAAAATGGTAGATTGAAATGGCATTGGTTAAACAGAAACCGACTTCACCCGGTTCCCGATTCGTTGTTCGAGTGCGAACAGATGACCTGTATAAAGGGCAACCGTACCGGCCGCTGGTCGAGAAAAAGATCAAAAATGGAGGTCGAAACAATCAGGGCAGGATTACTCAGCGCCATATCGGTGGTGGGCACAAGCAACGCTATCGCATGATCGACTTCAAGCGGGACAAACTGGGTGTACAGGGTATTGTCGAACGGCTGGAGTACGATCCCAATCGCACCGCGCATATTGCACTGGTTCGATATAGAGACGGCGAGCGGCGCTATATCATCGCTCCGAAAGGGCTGGAAATCGGCGCAGAACTGATTAGTAACAACTTGGCTCCAGTAAAGCCCGGAAACTGTATGCCGATCAGGAATATTCCGGTTGGTACGCAAGTACATTGTATTGAATTAAAACCCGGGAAAGGGGCGCAACTTGCCAGAAGCGCCGGGGCATCTGCGCAATTGGTCGCAAAAGAAGGCGCTTACGCAACACTTCGTCTACGGTCCGGGGAAATGAGAAAAGTGCACTCGGACTGTAAAGGGGTGATTGGAGAGGTCGGGAACCACGAAAATAACCTGGCGTCACTCGGGAAAGCCGGCGCGAAGCGGTGGCGGGGCGTCCGCCCCACGGTTAGGGGCGTTGCGATGAATCCTGTAGACCATCCGCACGGGGGGGGCGAAGGGCGAACTTCGGGTGGCAGGCATCCGGTATCGCCATGGGGACAACCGACGAAGGGCCATAAAACCCGGACGAATAAGCGCACGGAACCGATGATAATCCGACGGCGTAAGCAAAAATAATAGGGGAAATATCGTGCCACGTTCTGTAAAAAAAGGTCCCTTTGTGGATCATCATCTCCTGAATAAAGCGATCGAGGCGGCTAAGAATAATGACCGCAGGCCAATCAAGACCTGGTCAAGGCGCTCAATGATTATTCCGGATATGCTGGGCCTCACGATTGCGGTCCACAACGGTCGTCAACATGTACCCATTCTGGTGTCCGAAAACATGGTTGGACACAAACTTGGCGAATTTGCCCCGACCAGAACCTATAAAGGCCATTTGGCGGATAAGAAATCGAAATAATCTCGGGTAATCAGATGGAAACATCCGCTAGATTAAAGAATGCTCCATTCGCCGCGCAAAAAGGCCGTCTACTGGCGGATCAAATTCGTGGTTTGCCCGTCGAGAAGGCGCTAAACGTTTTGCAGTTCAGCGATAAAAAAGCTGCCGGAATTATCAAGAAGGTCCTTGAATCGGCAATAGCGAACGCGGAGCATAATGAAGCGTCCGATATTGATCAACTTAAAGTCAGTACCGTGTATGTAGATGAAGGCCCGATTCATAAACGAATCATGACACGAGCGAAAGGGCGTGCGAATCGGATATTTAAAAGAACCTGTCACATCACTGTGAAAGTTTCTGAGTTTCTTCAAGGGTAGCTTATTATGGGACAAAAGGTTCATCCGATTGGCCTTCGACTGGGATATATTAAAGATTGGTCGTCGCGGTGGTTTGCGGAGTCGAAACATTATCCGGAACTACTTTATATGGATTTAAAGGTTCGCGAGTTTATCAAAAAGAAGTTAGCCCATGCATCGGTAAGTCGCATTCAAATTAACCGGCCTGCCAATAACGCGCACATCACTGTTCATACGGCGCGTCCTGGAATTGTGATTGGCAAAAAGGGCGAAGATATCGACTTGTTACGGCGCGAAGTATCCGCGATGATGGGAATACCGGTTCATCTGAATGTAGAGGAAATCCGAAAGCCGGAATTGGATGCGCAACTGGTTGCCGAAGGAGTCGCCCAGCAATTGGAAAAGCGAATTATGTTCAGGCGGGCGATGAAGCGCGCGGTTACGAACACAATGCGACTCGGCGCGGAAGGGATAAAAATAAGCGTTAGCGGTCGTTTGAACGGAGCTGAAATCGCTCGGCGGGAATGGTACCGGGAAGGACGCGTTCCGTTGCACACGCTCAGAGCGGATATCGATTACGGTTTGGCCGAGGCTAAAACAACATACGGGGTTATTGGAGTAAAAGTCTGGATATTTAAAGGAGAAGTTTTGAATCGGGATGTGCAATCCAATCTGGACGAGAAGCAAAAGCCAGTATCATAACCGAGAAGTAATGCAATGCTTCAACCAAAGCGAACAAAATTTCGAAAACAACATAAGGGCAGGAACCGAGGCCTCGCCGATCGCGGGTCCAGCGTCAGTTTCGGCGAATACGGCTTGAAAGCGGTAGCGCGCGGGCGGCTAACGGCCAGACAGATCGAGTCCGCTAGACGAGCGATTACGCGGCATGTGAAAAGGACGGGAAAGCTTTGGATTCGCGTATTTCCGGATCAACCGATTTCGAAAAAGCCTTTGGAAGTGCGAATGGGAAAAGGTAAAGGAAGCGTCGAGTACTGGATCGCGCAAATCAAGCCGGGTTCGATGCTCTACGAAATCCAGGGCGTAACGGAAGAAATTGCTAAGGAAGCGTTTAAACTGGCTGCCGCAAAATTGCCGGTTAAAACGAAGTTTACGATCAGAACGGTATTGTAATGAAAGCGGACGAAATTAGGAAAAAGGGTAAAGACGAGATGGATTCGCTGCTCAAGGAGTTACTCAAGGAACAATTCAGTTTTAGAATGCAGAAGGGCAGCGGACAATCGTCAAAATCAGATCGGATCAAATCGGTCAGGCGAGAGATCGCTCGAATCAAAACGATCCTTCATGAGTCGATGAGATCATAGGCATGAACGAAGAGTCCGAGAAAAAGAAAAGCGTCATCAAGGGCAAGGTTGTCAGCAACAAAATGGACAAGACTATCGCCGTGCTGGTCGAACGACTTGTTCCCCATCCTGTTTATGGCAAATACGTCAGACGTTCTACCCGATTGCTCGCCCATGATGAGGAAAATGTCTGTCAACCGGGCGATTGGGTGTTATTGACATCCTGCCGGCCGCTTTCAAAACGCAAAACTTGGCGGTTGGTCGAAGTCTTGCCGGCGAACGAACGCTAGGCGCAATTTCCACCGTACAGAGAAATAGTACACAAAATTGGTACAATACTAATGATACAGATGCAAACCAGCCTCGATGTGGCCGATAATAGTGGCGCGCGAAAGGTGATGTGTATCAAGGTACTCGGCGGGTCCCACCGGCGATATGCGGGCATCGGCGACATCATAAAAGTCAGCATCAAAGACGCCATACCCAGAGGACGGGTGAAGAAAGGCGAAGTATACAGCGCTGTAGTCGTCCGTACCCGTAAAGGGGTACGGCGGCCAGACGGGTCGCTGTTGCGGTTTGACGGCAATGCCGCGGTCATCCTGAATTCCCAATTACAGCCGATTGGAACCCGCATTTTCGGGCCCGTTACGCGTGAACTCCGTACCGAGAGATTTATGAAAATAATCTCCCTTGCACCCGAAGTTTTATAGGAGGTTTCACGGTGGAGCGAATCAAAAAAGGCGACGACGTTATCGTCTTGGCCGGGAAAGACAAGGGGAAAAAGGGCGCCGTTCAAAAAATGCTGAAAGAGGGGAAGGTTATCGTCCAGGGTGTGAATATAGTTAAGAAACATAAAAAACCGAATCCGAATTTAGGTGTTCCAGGGGGTATCGGAGAAAAAGAAATGCCGGTTCACATCTCAAATATTGGAATATTCAATCCGGAAACCAAAAAGAGTGATCGTGTTGGCTTCAGAACCCTAGAGGATGGTCGTAAAGTCCGCTTCTTCAAGTCAACAAAAGAAATCATCGATATTTAATTTATACCCGTGTATTAATCATGACCCGGTTGGCCGCGTTCTATAAAGATGAGATTCTTCCGAAACTGGTTGAACGATTCAATTATTCGTCAGTCATGGCAGCTCCGAAGATCACAAAAATTACCTTGAATATGGGACTGAGTGAAGCAGTCGCGGACAAGAAAATTCTGCAGGCAGCGGTTGAAGATATGACCAAAATTTCTGGTCAGAAGCCAGTGGTTACTCATGCCAGAAAGTCAATTGCAGGGTTTAAAATCCGCGATGGGATGCCCATCGGATGCAAGGTGACACTGAGACGAGAGCGCATGTACGAGTTTCTCGATCGATTGGTCAATATTTCCATACCAAGAATTCGGGATTTCCGTGGATTGAATCCCAGGTCATTCGATGGGCGCGGAAACTATTCGATGGGTATTCGAGAGCAAATTATTTTTCCGGAAATCGACTATGACAAGATCGATACGTTGCGGGGTATAGACATTACGATTACCACTTCCGCGAAGAGCGACGAAGAGGCTCGAGCGTTGTTAGAGCTCTTCCGGTTTCCTTTCAGAACTTAAAATTCGGAATATTTCGATGGCGAAAAAGTCGATGATTGCGCGAGAAAAAAAGCGTGCGCAACAAGTCAGGAAGCACGGAAAAAAAAGAATAGCCCTGAAGAAGGTTATCATCAACGCGGATGCTTCGTTCGATGAAAAGTTAGACGCTCAAACTAAATTACAAAAATTACCGAGGGATTCCAGTCCGAGTCGAATACGCAATCGGTGCAGTATCACCGGCCGTCCACACGGAGTTTACCGAAAATTCGGTTTGGGACGGAACAAACTTCGCGAAGCGGCAATGCAGGGCTTTGTTCCCGGAATAGTAAAGGCCAGTTGGTAGGGTTTTATGGAAACGCAAACGTATTACAGCCGGAGTATAAAATGAGTATGACCGATCCGGTCGCGGACCTGCTGACTCGCATTCGAAATGGTCAAAACGGCGAAAAAATGGAAGTGTCGATGGCGTCTTCAAAATTGAAGAAGGCAATTGCCGACGTTTTGAAAAGTGAAGGTTACATTCAGGATTATTCCGTGGAAGCCGAAAATCAAAAAGAAAAACTTAATATTACCCTTAAATATCATCAAGGTGCCGCTGTTATTGACGAAATTAAGAGGGTTAGTCGTCCCGGATTGCGAATTTATCGAAAGAAAGAACAATTGCCCAGCGTATTGGGAGGACTTGGTATCGCAATCATTTCCACCTCAAAGGGCGTGATGACCGGAAAGGCCGCAAAAGCGGCCGGGATAGGCGGCGAAGTTCTATGTATTGTTTCTTGACGGTGTCGGGGTTTTAATGTCCAGAATCGCAAACAGTCCTATTCCGCTTCCAACTGGGGTCGATGTAGACCTAAATGACGGGACATTGTGCGTCAAAGGTAGCAAGGGGGAGATGAGGCTAACGGTGAACAAGATGGTCTCTTTGGCAGTCGGAAACCAGGAGATCCGGGTGTCCGCCGTGCGCAAGGAGAAACAGGCGGAATCGATGGCCGGCACCACACGTTCGCTAATCTTTAACATGATAAACGGGGTATCGAAAGGTTTTGAAAAGAAATTGACCTTGGTTGGGGTTGGCTACCGCGTTCAGGTTAAGGATGGCGTACTGAACTTGAGTCTCGGTTTTTCTCATCCGGTCGAATATCAAATTCCCAAAGATATTACCGTGATAACGCCTAGTCAAACCGAGATTGTGGTCGCGGGAATCAACAAGCAGAAAGTCGGTCAGGTGGCGGCGGAGATTCGTGGATACCGGCCTCCAGAACCCTACAAAGGGAAAGGCATACGCTACAGCGACGAGCGAGTCGTTAGAAAAGAAGCGAAGAAGAAATAGATACGGTGCAATTCAATGGGGATTAACGTAAAGCGTCTGAGGCGGGCCGCAAAGGCACGGGTTCGAATTAGAAAATCAGAGATTAAACGGCTCACGGTACATCGGACTCCGCGGCATATCTATGCGCAGATTAATAGTGAGGACGGGTCGAAAACCTTAGTTAGCGCTTCCACGGTCCAGGCCGCGATTCGCGATTCGGTGGGTAACACTGGTAATATCGGCGCAGCGCAAGCGGTCGGAAAAGCGCTTGCCGCAAAAGCGGTTGAAGCCGGCATCCGGGAAGTCGCTTTTGATAGGGGCGGTTTTAAATTTCACGGACGGGTTAAAGCGCTTGCCGATGCCGCTAGAGAATTTGGCTTGAAATTTTAACGGTGGGATTTTATGGCTAACGGGTCAATGCAAGCAACTGCAGAGAGCGGTTTTCAGGAAAAATTGGTATCAGTACGCCGCGTCGCAAAAGTGGTCAAAGGGGGGCGACAGTTCGGCTTTACCGCCCTCACGGTGGTAGGTGACGGACAAGGGAAAGTCGGCTATGGTCTGAGCAAGGCCAGGGAGGTTCCGATTGCTATTCAGAAATCTATGGAACAAGCACGCCGGAATATGCGCTCGGTCAGCCTCAATGGAGATACGCTTCATTATCCGATCATGTCTTCGACCGGAGCGGCCAAGGTTTATATGCAACCTGCATCCGAAGGTACTGGAATCATCGCGGGCGGAGCAATGCGCGCGGTTTTTGAGGTAGTTGGAGTACATAATGTACTCGCGAAATGCGTCGGCACTAATAACCCGATCAATGTCGTTCGGGCGACAATAGAGGCGCTTTCCGGAATGACCGACGCGAAACGCGTGGCGGCGAAGCGCGGGAAATCTGTTGAAGAAATACTTGGTGGATGAAATGTCTCAGAAGTTTCTGAATGTAACCTTGGTACGCAGCAAATTCGGGCGACTAAAGGCCCATCAGGAATGTCTGAGGGGACTTGGTTTGAAACGCATGCATCAGACGGTAAGAATCGCCGATACCCCATGCAATCTCGGGATGATTAATAAGGTTTCATACCTGTTGAAAATAGAGGAAGCCTGAAATGTATCTGAACACAATATTGCCCAGCGCGGGCAGTAAAAAAAAGGCTAAACGGGCGGGGCGCGGCATAGGTTCGACATTGGGAAAAACCGGGGGACGCGGCCACAAGGGTCAAAAATCACGTAGCGGTGGATTTCACAAAGTCGGTTTTGAAGGAGGCCAGATGCCCCTTCAACGAAGACTACCCAAAGTAGGTTTTACGTCAAGAACAAAGAAACTTACTGCCGAAGTTCGCTTACATGAACTCGCGAAGCTGGTGGACGCTGAAATCGATTTGAAAACCCTTAAATCGGCCAATATCGTCCCTGCGTTTGTCAAAAAAGCGAAAATTATCGATTCCGGGGTTCTCGACAAGGCGGTTACGGTTAAAGGGCTCGCGGTGACAAAAGGCGCGCGATCCAAAATCGAAGCCCTGGGTGGAAAAATTGAGGAATAAGTGAGTACATCGAATCCAATGATGGCAGGCCGGTTCGGAAAATTAATCGAACTTAGGAACCGAGTGTTATTTTTGCTCGGTGCGCTATTCGTATTTCGCATTGGTGCTCACATACCGGTTCCGGGAATCGACCCGAAAGCGTTGGAACTCATGTTCGAACAACAGACGGGGTCTATTCTGGATATGTTCAATATGTTTTCCGGGGGTGCGCTGAAACGGCTGAGTTTGTTTGCACTCGGAATTATGCCCTATATTTCGTCATCGATCATCATGCAACTTTTGACCGTTGTGGTTCCAAGCCTAGAACAAATTAAAAAGGAGGGCGAATCCGGTCGCCGGAAGATTACACAATACACACGTTACGGAACGGTTTTTCTCGCGACTTTCCAGGCGATAGGAGTCAGCATAGCATTGCAAAATCAGACCGCCGGGGGTTTGTCGGTGGTGATTAATCCCGGTGTGCATTTCGTCGCGATCACGACGGTTACTCTGGTTTGCGGAACGATTTTTCTGATGTGGCTCGGCGAACAAGTGACCGAGCGCGGCGTCGGCAACGGGATTTCGATGATTATTTTTGCCGGAATCGTTGCCGGGCTCCCGTCCGCTATCGGCGGTACCCTGGAGCTTGCGCGCACCGGTGAGATGAACGGGGTGGTCATTGTCGCGCTGTTTTTAATCACGATCGCAGTCACGGCATTTGTCGTGTTTGTCGAGCGGGGACAGAGGCGCCTGTTAATCAACTACCCGAAACGTCAGCAGGGGCGGAAAATGTATGCGGGACAAACCAGCTTTCTTCCGCTCAAATTGAATATGGCCGGCGTTATTCCCCCAATCTTTGCTCAAAGCATTATTTTATTTCCTGCGACGATTGCCGGATGGTTTGCCAGCGCCGAAGGATTTCGGTGGCTTCAGGATATCGCGACAACGTTGTCGCCGGGCCAGCCTGTGTACGTCATATTCTATGCGGCAGCGATTGTTTTCTTCTGCTTTTTTTATTCGGCATTGGTGTTTAATGCAAAGGATACCGCTGAAAATCTAAAAAAATCCGGTGCATTCATTCCGGGGATCCGACCGGGAAGACAGACCACCGATTACATTGATGCCGTAATGAGCCGATTGACTCTAGTTGGGGCAGTCTATATTACAGTAGTCTGTCTATTGCCGGAATTCCTGATCTTATACTGGAACGTGCCCTTCTATTTTGGCGGGACTTCGTTACTGATTATAGTCGTCGTAGTTATGGATTTCATGGCACAGATTCAATCGCACCTGATGTCGCATCAATACGAAGGTTTAATGAAAAAAGCCAACTTGAAGGGGAAGGGAACCAGAACTGGTTTGGTTCGTTAAGTTTGAACAGGTAAATAAAAATGAAAGTACGGGCGTCGGTAAAGAGAATCTGCCAACATTGTAAAGTCATCAAAAGGAGAGGGGTGATCCGGGTGATCTGTAAAGATAATCGCCATAAACAGCGGCAGGGATAGTTTTTTTGTCCAGTCCGACGGACAATGATACTGTTTTCTATTTATCTATTTTTCAGTTGGATTAATTCATTAGAGGAACCGCCGAATGGCTCGAATCGCCGGAATCAATATACCTGAGCATAAGCATACCGTAATCGCGCTCACAGCAATCTTCGGAGTCGGTAAAAGCCGCGCGAGGAAGGTTTGTGAAGAAACCGGAATCTCCCCAGATGCGAAAATTAAAAATTTGACTGAAGATCAAATTGATTCATTGAGACATGTCCTGGAAAAGCATACGCTCGAAGGCGATCTGCGAAGGGAGGTTTCCATGAACATCAAGCGTCTGATGGATCTTGGTTGCTTTCGGGGAATACGTCATCGGCGTGGACTACCGGTTCGTGGACAAAGAACCCGGACGAACGCACGCACCAGAAAGGGCCCGAGACGGCCGATTCGTAAATAATAGACAGTTATGAGGTCAAATTAATAATGGCAATCAGCAATCGCACCCGGAAGCGGATTAAGAAAGACATATCGGACGGAATTGCTCATATCCACGCGTCTTTCAATAACACAATAATCACCATTACCGACCGAAAAGGAAATACATTGTCGTGGGCAACCGCGGGCGGTTCCGGGTTTAGAGGATCAAGGAAGAGTACACCGTTTGCAGCCCAGGTTGCTGCCGAAAAGGCCGGCAAAGCCGTCCAGGAATACGGCATGAGAAACTTGGATGTTTACGTGAAAGGGCCGGGACCGGGAAGGGAGTCCGCCGTTCGTTCATTGAACAACCTCGGTTTCAAGATCACCAATATTACCGATTCGACACCAATTCCCCATAACGGATGTCGCCCGCCGAAAAGGCGGCGTGTCTAACCCAGGAGCAGCGCTGAAATGGCACGTTATCTAGGCCCAAAATGCAAACTAAGCAGACGGGAAGGGACGGATTTATTCCTCAAGAGTCGCGGGAAATCCCTGGACTCAAAATGCAAGCTCGAGCAGCCCCCCGGTCAGCACGGTCAGCGGCGCGCGAGGCATTCGGACTATGCGCTCCAGCTTCGCGCTAAACAAAGGCTGCGTCGTATTTACGGCATTCTTGAAAAGCAATTCAGAAATTACTACAAAGCGGCCGCGAAACAAAAAGGCTCTACGGGCGAGAACTTGTTGAACCTGCTTGAATCCAGACTCGATAATATCGTATACCGAATGGGAATGGCGGCCACAAGGGCAGAGGCGCGTCAGTTGGTAAGTCATAAAGCAATCCAAGTCAATGGTACGGTAACGAATGTTCCCTCCTACCAGGTTATCCCTGGGGACGAAATAGCGGTCAGGGAAAAAGCCAAGAATCAGAGCCGGATCCTGGATGCGCTTACGGTCGCTGAACAATATGGTTGGCCGGAATGGGTGGACGTCAATTCCAAGGAAAAGAAAGGCATTTTTAAAGTATTGCCGGACCGTGCGGATCTCGGAACGGAAATCAACGAACAGTTGGTTGTCGAGCTGTACTCGAAATAGTGTAATTCTCATTTCATAAAGGTAATTGATGGAAAACTTATCTAGCAATCTATTAAAGCCTCGCGTTGTTGAAGTGCAAACGATTTCGAGCAATCAAGCGAAAATCGTCATCGAGCCGATGGAACGTGGTTTCGGCCATACACTCGGCAATGCACTGAGAAGGGTGCTGCTTTCCGCGATTCCCGGATGTGCGGTGACTGAAGTACAGATCGAAGGAGTTCTACACGAATACACCACGATTGAAGGCGTGCAGGAAGACGTTATCGATATTCTGTTGAATCTCAAGAACCTTGCCGTGAAACTGCATGCGAATAACGAAGCGGTTCTTTCTCTCTCCAAAAAGGGGCCGGGCATCGTTACCGCGCAGGACATCGTATTGACGCACGATGTCGAGGTGGTCAATCCCGATACCGAAATTGCGCACCTGACTCAGTCAGGTGAGCTCAACATGTCCATCAAGTTGGAGAAAGGGCGGGGATATCAACCGAGTAGCACTAGAAAACATATCGATGAGGATCAGCCGATCGGAGTGCTGCATGTCGACGCCAGTTTTAACCCGATTCGGAAGGTCGCCTATAACGTCGAGAGTGCACGGGTAGAACAAAGTACGAACCTGGATCGGTTGATAATCTTTCTGGAGACAAACGGTACAGTCGATCCCGAGGAATCGGTCAGACATGCCGCAAGGATACTTCATGAACACCTGGCCGTTTTTGTCGATCTGGAAGGAACCGTGCCAACCGAAGTGGATAATAAAAAGAAGCCGGAATTTGATCCGGTTCTGTTGCGTCCGGTGGATGACCTCGAGCTTACGGTTCGTTCCGCAAATTGTTTGAAGGCCGAGAACATCTTTTACATCGGAGACCTGATTCAAAGAACCGAGGTGGAACTGCTCAAAACACCAAATCTTGGCCGAAAGTCACTGACCGAGATCAAAGATGTGCTCGCGTCGAAGGGTCTTTCACTCGGAATGCGGCTAGAGAACTGGCCGCCGGACAACTTGGCTGAAACCAAGCAGGCTAACGGATAACGACGGGTATTTTTAAGTTTTTATTAAAAGGCAATCAACATAATGCGTCATCGAAAATCAGGTAGACAGTTAAATCGGAAAAGCAGCCATCGCAAAGCGGATTTCAAAAACATGGCGAGTTCGCTGTTTACTCATGAGATCATAAAAACCACGCTTCCAAAAGCTAAGGAACTCAGAGGTTATGCAGAACCTCTCATAACCTTGGCCAAGGACGATTCCGTCGCTAAACGCCGGATAGCGTTTTCCCGGTTGCGGCATCGCGCGACCGTCACCAAACTGTTTAATGAATTGGGACCGAGATACAAAACGCGTCCGGGTGGCTATCTACGCATACTCAAGTGCGGCCATAGAGCCGGCGATGCCGCCGTTATGGCCTACGTCGAACTCGTCGATAGGCCAAGCGGGGAATTTACTGAAAAAGATTAACGCCGGGCGAGGACAATTCGGCCGGAAGTCATTGATTGACGTAAAGTAAAGCCGGGAAATCCCGCCTTATTAATGCTTATCGTTCCAGGTATTTGATCTTATCTGTCTTTCCGTTCCATTCGTCGGCTTCTTTCAGGCGTTCTCCTTCGATCTTTTGGACCTCTGTGATGGACGGCCACACTTTGCTAAGCTCTTTATTTATCTCCAGAAATTGTTCCTGACCTTCCGGAACTTCATCTTCGGCATGAATTGCTTCCGCCGGACATTCCGGTTCACAGAGCGTGCAGTCGATACATTCGTCAGGGTCGATGACCAGGAAATTAGGGCCTTCGTGAAAGCAGTCGACGGGGCACACGTCGACGCAATCAGTATATTTGCATTTTATACAATTTTCGGTAACAACGAAGGTCATAATTTGATTTCCTGATTTAATTGTACTTAACTTTCAATTTGATTGACAGCGTCTGGTTTAGGCCGGTCTTTTAGCGAAACGCTGACAAAATCCGTCAGCGGTACGCAATGCCAAATCGCATTTATCGATGCCTTCCAAATTCAAACGCTTAAACCCGTTCGATCTGACAGTGCACCATTCATTGCGGAAAGCCCTGATTTGATCAGCGCTGTCTTTGTACGCTTATCCGATTTTTACCTACGATTTTCAGTATTAGTTATCGGTATCGAGGGAAAGTCTCGCCCGGCATATTTTTACCGATTAGACCTCCGAGGTAAAGAGAGCAGAGTTGTCCGAGCAGGCATTTACAAGGAAACAACGAAGCCGCCTACTTCCATAGAGCGGTTTCAGGGACGTCCCTTTCGGGAAAATACCGACAGCATGAGCGGGATGGTTCCGGAAATGGAAATTAGAAAATCTCTACCACATTGCAATGTAGCCGCAATGAAATATAATTAAAAGAAATAAATAATTCTAAATGTATTAAGATACGGAATAATGAAACTTCAGCAACTCCGTTATATCTGGGAAGTGGCGCAGCACGATTTGAATGTCTCTGTGACCGCGGAAAGTTTGTTCACTTCTCAACCAGGAATCAGTAAACAGATCAGGTTGTTGGAAGACGAATTGGGTTTGCCGATATTCGCGAGAAGCGGAAAGCATCTGACCGGGATGACCAAAGCCGGCGAACATATACTCGAAGTCGCCGGGCAGATCCTGGACAAGGTGGATAAAATAAAAAAAATTGCTGAGGAATATAGCGATAACAGAAAGGGAACCCTATCGATCGCCACGACTCATACCCAGGCGCGTTATGCGCTTCCCACGATCGTCGAAACGTTTATCAATCGGTACCCTGGGGTTATTCTTACCATTCATCAAGGTACACCGAATCAGATTTCAGAGCTCGCTTCACGCGGAGTTGCGGATATTGCGATTGCAACGGAAGCATTGGAATTGTATGAAAACCTCGTGATGCTGCCGTGTTACCGGTGGAATCGTTGTATTCTGGTCAAGCGAGATCATCCTCTGGCGACAAAGCAGGATTTGACACTCGAGGAAATCGCAGCTTTTCCGATTGTAACCTATGTTTTTGGATTTACCGGACGTTCCCGGCTCGATGAGGCATTTGATCGGGCAAAGCTTAAACCCAAGGTGGTGCTTACGGCGGTCGACGCCGACGTAATCAAGACCTATGTACGGTCCGGCCTGGGTATCGGCATCATTGCAAAAATGGCATATGATCCGGAGACTGACAAAGATCTGGTTGCTCTCGATGCAAGCCATCTGTTTGGTGAAAGCCTGACGCATATCGGTATCAGAAAGGATAAGTTTCTGCGGGGATATATCTATGACTTCGTAGAATTGTTTGCGCAGCACCTGACTCGAGATGTGGTTAACAGCGCGCTCGGCATGAAGGATAAACAGGGCGTAGCCAAACTTTTTGAACATTTCGAGATTCCAGTGAAATAGCTCCGGAACTTCCAGGAATGGGATCAACTGGTTCGAAAATTGGCTCAGTTACGATCTATTTGACGGTATGGCGTTGCAGATTGTCCTGGTGCAGCCCGCACTCCTTTTTACTTTCGTCCTCCCACCACCAGCGGCCCTCGCGCTCCGGCTGATTGGGCAGGATTGACCGAGTACAGGGTTCGCAACCAATGCTTCGGTATCCCCGTGAATGCAGTTCATTGAAAGGGACTTGGTAAGCCCCAATGTAATCCCAGACTTGTGCAGAGTTCCAATTGGCGAGCGGATTGAACTTGATGATCGTATGGGCCGGGGTTGAAAAAGCGGTATCAATCTGGACTTCAGGAAGATTCTGCCGGGTAGCACTGCTTTGGTCTCTGCGCTGACCCGTGATCCAGGCATCCAAAGTCGCGAGTTTCCGTTTCAGAGGATCTACTTTTCGGATTTTACAGCACGGCTCATGGCCTTCTTCATAGAAGCTGAATAGGCCTTTTTTTCGGACAAAGGCTTCCAGGGTGGAATGGTCCGGGTATTGGACGCCGAGCTGAATGCCATAATGGGTCCGTACTTGTTCTAAAAATCGATAAGTTTCGGGATGCAGTCGTCCGGTGTCGAGTACGAAGATATCTATCTCGGGTTTGATTTTTACTGCCATGTCGACCAGCACAACATCTTCAGCGCCGCTGAATGAAAGCCCGATATTATCAAAGCGCGCAAGCGCTGTTTTCAGAATAACCCCGGGATTTTTGCCATCGAGTTCGGAAGCCAGCTTGTCTGCAATTTCTTGGGGATCCATGATCGGGTCCAGTTACGTTGTACTATTGCTGGCTGAAATAGCGATCCAGAAAAATTTCAAAGGGTTCGGTTTGCTTGGTTTCTATCCGAATCTGCTCTTCGAGTGATTCACGGCTGATTTTTTCAAACGCCACCATTTTTTCAGGCGAAAGTGTTTGTGCGCTGAATTGGTCTTGATATTCCCGTGAAATGCGTAAGGCGTAGTCGGAAAAAGACTCGCCCGTTCCGCGCATCTCGTCAAGTATCCTCGCAGACGGGGTGCGTTCGGGATTGTTAATGACATTAACCTGGTTTTGGAGAGCCGTTATATAGCGGCCATCCCCCTCGGTCGCGTCCAGTATCTCACAAACAGCGCGCATGGATTCGCAGATTTCCAGCGCCCACTCCTGCAGCGAAATAGAACGGCTTTCTTTTCGCAGAACGAGCGCAGGGTTTCTACCCGCAGAGGCTACTGCAAGAAAATTATCGTTGATTACCGCCGAATTCGATGGATCCAGCCGCGGACTTTCGAGCAGTAGGCAGGTCAATAATAACGCTTCCAGGAAAAACAGCCGTTCCTCGCTGACTCCGATGTCGCTGAACAAGTCTATATCCAGCGAACGGACCTCGACATAGCGGACGCCTCTTCGTTTCAGAGCCAGGGTCGGTTTCTCGCCGGAATTGGCGATTTGTTTGGGGCGGGCAAAGCTGTAATATTCGTTTTCGATTTGCAGAATACGGTCATTCAGTTGACGATATTCACCGTCGACCCGAATTCCTATTTTCTGGTAGTCCGGATGCGGAGTTTCAATCGCGCCTGTCAGACTTTCGACGTATTCGTGCAAGTTGTTGTATGAAATATTCAGTTGAGACTGCGTATTGTTTTTATATCCGATATCGCTCATGCGCAACGATGTGGCATAAGGTTTGACAAAGGTATAGGGGTCGAACTCGTCGAAGTCCTTATGAAGGGTTTTCCGGTCCCATAGAAAGGATTTACAAATCGCGGGGGAAGCGCCGAACAGATACAGTACGATCCATCCCCAGCGCTGCAAATTACGGATCGTTGCAAAATATGAATCGGCGATGAAATCTTGCGGCGCACCTCGATCTTTTTCCAGATCCTGGAAGACCGGCCAAAAAGCGTCCGGAAACGAATAATTGAAATGAACACCGGCTATGGCTTGCATGGACCGTCCGTAACGGTAATCCAGGCCGCGTCGATAGATATGTTTCATCATGCCAATATTGGAGGCGCCATAGTTCGCGATTGGAATACTGGCGTCACCGTTGATCGTACACGGCATGCTGCTGGCCGACAATAATTCGTCGGATAATTTGTTGTAAACAAACTGGTGGATATCACGCAGAAATAAAAGGGTGTCCCTGATTTCCTTAAAGGCCGGAGTGATGAATTCCAGTAGCGCTTCCGAATAATCGGTTGTAATGTAGGGATGGGTTAGTGCCGAACCCAGCGCTCGCGGATGCGGGCGTTGCGATATTTTTCCGTCCGGGTTGATTCGCAGGCATTCTTTCTCAATGCCTTTCAAGCCATGGGCGATCAGGTACTGCTGATTACTGTTGACCAGGCGGTCGAGCCTGGCATTGTGAATGGGCATCAATAGTAGAGTCCAAGGCGGAATTTAGGTTCAAAAATTTCCGCATTATAGGACTGAACGCAGGGAGGCGCCATCAGCATTTTGAGCAATCAATGAATCGCCGCGTGGATTGCTTTGCCAGCGCAAATCCTCACAGCAATTGGCTGATTTCCGGGTACTCTGAAAGTAATTTTTGGCGGAAGGATTCGACCACGGTTTCGTGACTTCTGTCCCAACGAGCAATTCCGACCGTTACTTCGCCGACTACTCGGGCCGGGACATGGGAAAGAAAGATCAGCCGGTCGGCCAGCAGAATCGCTTCGCGAATATCATGGGTTACAAAAAGAACGGTATGCGGGCGTTCGCGCCAGACTTTTACGAGTAGTTTTCGCATCCGGCGAGCGGCCGGCGCGTCCAGGGATACAAAGGGCTCGTCCATTAACAGCAGATTCGGGCGGATCGCGAATGCACGGGCGAGCGCGACGCGCCGGCTCATTCCGAGTGAAAGTCTTTCGGGATAGACGTGTTGAATATGTTCGAGACCCAGCGAAGAAAGCAACTCGTCAACAACTTCATGCCGCCGGTCGGGCTGGAGCACGAATTCCACGTTCTGCCGCACGGTTCGCCAGGGCAGCAGCCGGGGCTCCTGGAAAACGTAGCCGATCCAGGATTGCTGCCCGTGATTGCCGATTGTGATCTGACCGTCGAAATCATGATCCAGACCCGCAATAATATTCAGTAGCGTGGTCTTGCCGCAACCCGAAGGGCCTACGAGGCAACAAAATTCATCGCGCCGCAATGAAAATTGGAGATCCTGGATGACCAGATGTTTATTCGCCTTGTGTACGGCTTTAAAGAACTTGGACCGGATGTCGATTCGGATACCGGTCATCTCATCGGCGCCATCGTCGGGCGCGATTGTCGAGTGGCTTCAGGATCGACAATTCGATCAATTGAATAATTACGATAAAGCTGATCGTATAAGCCAGGATACTGGCGACGTCAAATAGCTGGAAATATAAATGCAACTGGTATCCCATGCCGTCGCTGCGCCCGAGCATTTCCACGACCAGTATGATTTTCCAGATTAGAGCCAATCCGGTACGGGCTGCGGTGATCACGAAGGGATACAATTGCGGCCAAATGACATGCCTGAGCGTGTTGTAGTGCGAAACATTGTAACTTTGCGCCATTTCAAGAAGATTGCGGTCCAGTACACGGGTTCCCTCGCGAACCGTAACGATGACATTCGGAAGCTTATTGACGACGACAGCAAGAATTGCGGCGCTTTCAATGAGGCCAAACCATACAAAGCACAAGATAATCGTTACCAGGGCCGGTATATTCAGGAAGATGATAATCCAACTGTCGAAGAATTGATCCAGTTTAGGGTGGCGGCCGAGCAAAATTCCGAGTGCCGCGCCAAGCAGCATCGCGAGAAAAAAGCTTACCATCAAACGAGCCAGCGTGACTCCCAGATTATAAGGTAGATCGCCAGTCCGGATTGCGTCGATCAAAACCTGGACCACCTGCCACGGGGTCGGAAGTACCGACGATTGCAGTACCCCCGCCGTAATCTGCCAGAGCCCGATCAGGCTGATCAGGGAAAGAATCGGCAGCAGACGTGGTGAGGTCATCGGATTTAACGGAAAGGAGAAAACGGAAGCACCGAAAGCAAAAATAAATGAGTCTTTTGCAACATTAGAAGTCGTTGAATCGCAGCATCATTCATTCCAGAACGTACCTTCGGCCAGCAGAGGGGATCGACCTGTGAGCCGGGGCCCTGCGATCTCGTAAAGAAGGCCGAAGACACTGGCGGCCTCGGTTTTTTGTCGATCGGTCCACTGTTTGACCCGGCCTTCACAATATTTCATCCTGAACAGATTCCGCGTTTTAGGATCATCCGATTTCATCAAAGCGCCAATTGCTGTCCAAGCCGAATCCGATTCGCAGAGCAATGCTTTGGCTTCGAGCGTCGCCGCGAGAAAATTCCTGATCAGATTCCGATGGATATGCGCCCAGTCGTCGCGGAATACATAACCGAGCGTCGGTAACGGAAGATCGATGCCCAGTCCCGAAAGGATCGATTGGCCATCCAGAATTTCCCGGTAGCCCGTCGCTTCGAGACGTGCCGCATAATGCCAATACGTCAGTACCGCGTCGAGTTTATTCTGCACCAATTGCTGGTTCAAAAGCGGTGGCGCGCCGTAAACTTTTTCGACCGCGCCGGCGAGATCGATGTTATTGTTTTTCTTGGCCAGAGCGATTAATAGCAGCCAGTTTTTATCGAGTTCGCCGCCGGCGATGCCGATTCGCTTCCCGGCCAGGTGTTCGACCTTTTTGATATCGGAGTCAGGAGGCACGACGAGCGCTCCGGAACTGGTTGAATATGGACTGAAGGTATATTTCATGCCGTCGTTTCTCTGCCTGGAAACCCAAACCCAATCCGACACGATTATATCAACCGCGTCCGCCTGAAGTGCGATCTTACCGGCCTCAGCGTTGGCCAACGGCCGCCGTTGAAGTAGAAACCCATACTTTTCATCCAACTTCCGATTCTGGATGGTTTCCAATTCCCAATCCAGGGTGCCGTAAGCCAATACTCCGATTCGTAAAATTTCACCTGGAAAAGCAGAGCCGGCCGGCAGGATCAGCAATAAAAGTAAGATTGTGAGTAACGTTCTGTTGGAGACGTGCATTGATTTAATGGGCAATGGCAGAAGAAAGCGGGAACGCCGCGAATGTTTAACTCCGGGCCGAACTGTATCAAAATCGGCAGATACTTGTCACTTAACCGATGGTTGGCGCGTCCGCTAAACACAGGGCTTACGGACCGATGCAAAAAGCGTTAACGAATTGAAGGCTCCTTATGGTACATTTGCCCGGCTTTTTGCTGTTTCGGTTTATTCGAATTGGCGTTAGAATCGTCACGTAGCGGTGTATGCTGTTTCTGATTAAAAAAACTTAACAGGAGGGTGGGGTGAATATGAGAACGAATTTCGTAACGATCGGATTGATGACCGGCGTATTTCTGATCACCGGTTGCAATGAGAAACCGGATTCCGGGATGAGTGAAAAATCCGGAAGCACACAAGCCATAGAGCAGCCAACGGACAATGCGCAGCCCATGGCCGAATCACCCAGCGAAGCGGCGCCTGCCGTAGGTACGGAAATGGCCGAACCTCGGCCAGTCCCCGAAACCACAGAAGGTAGCGGTTCCATGCCTGAGCCTGAGCAATTACCAGGCACGGAACCGGCGGAGAAACCGATGGCCAACGAGAAGTTAGAGGCGCCTGCAGAAGCTGAGCCAGAAAATCCTTGAAGCACAGCCCGGCAATTTTGTGTTGCCTCGAAATTCAAACGCTTACAGCGTTCGATTCTGGCAGCGCATCCCTGCACCGCGGGAAGCTCTGATTAGTCTTTAATCAGAGCTTCCCGCGGAAGTGCACCTAAGGAGGGAGGATTAACCTGAAGCAACGTTACGAAAACTTTAGTATCCGTAACCTAATTGGTTAATATATCGAAGTACGCCGTTCTCAAATATCAGTTCCTGCATGAAACGATTTGAGCCGAAATTGTACGTCCAGATGTCAACGTGAGTGGCTCCATTCAGATAGCCGTATATTAAAAGCGGTCGGTCGTAGGTGTCTACGAACATAGGATCACCGCACAGCCGATGGACTTTGTGCGATCGATCCCCGATTTCGACAATCTTGTTTCCGCACCTTAACGCGTGTGCCTGTTGCGTAGCGAGAATACAACAACAGATTGCCAGAATGAGTTTTTTCATAGTCAGTCCATATACAGGCGGTACTGGTTTTCGGTCAGGTCTGGATTTTCGTTTTTGCCGTCACGAGCGAAAGCTTTTAGAAAAGCTTTATATACTGACGCTGGTTGGTTGTAGGCGCCTGGCCATTTTTCTACGCATGACATGTAATCAATGTTGCAGCAGCGGCCGCCATACGCCTTAGGGGTCCCCGCGCCGGTGGCGGAATTCGTTATAGGCTTGGATCAAATTGATAAAACGAACCGATCCCAGAATAATCGGACCGGTCTGAATAAGCGCTGAACAAAACGTTGGTTTCAAGGTAAAGACGCGGGTCTGGTAAACACATAATCGCTTCGCCGGACCCTGGTATGGCAAGAAAAGCATCGAACCGTCGTTCTGGTACGGCTCGAGTTGCATGCCCACCCAGCGTGCGTATCCCCAGCCGCCGGTCGAGGCAAATCTTTTCTTGTCCTTGAACATGAATTCGATATGAGATAATTAATAAAAGGTAAACCCCCGGCTTTGCCGGGGGGACTCGCAAAGTTTGACAGATCCGGGAATCATCGTGAGTCTCCCCACCTGTGAACCGCCTAGAGTTCAATAGATGAGGAAACACACGATGAAGACACCAGAAA
>JBGTCG010000085.1:0-16221 GCA_041748915.1 Methylococcales bacterium | reverse complement strand
AAGCGGAACAAGCGCTTTTATGGTGAACTTATGGCATGATTCCTGCTTTTTCCCCTCGCCAATGCGTTGAATGCGCCATTAATGACGATTCCCCGTGAACCTACCGAATTTCCATCACGCTATTCTCCGACAGCCTCCTAGGATCCCGCTTAGTCCTGCCGTCTTCGCTTCCGGGTCAAGGCCTGGGGTATACACCGTGCCATCAAGCGCCGTTTTTATATCCCCGAGCGGTAAAAAGACGACCAAAGCCCTACCCCAGATTAATGACACCAAGAGCCCAAGCGCGCGAATAGATTCGCATATATGGATACCCTGAAAAGCTTAAGTAAGTGCCATTCGGGCTGCGTCCTATTTACGATCACCAGGAACAACGGGTCAATGGACACCTCTTCATCACCCTGATCGCGTACCACCTCGTGCAAACCTTGCGCAGTCAACTCAAGGCCAACGGTATCCACGACCGTTGGCAAACCCTGCGCACCAAGATGGAAAATCAACAACGGGTTACCGTCCTTTGCAAACGGAACGACGGTAAAACCATTCATCTTCGCAAAGCCACCCGGGCCGAACCGCATCAGCTGGAAATCTACCACGCTCTCGGGATTTCGTTGCCGGAGTCGCAAAAAATACTCGGCGTTCCCGAAATCGAGGTTATAACGGCCGCGAACGCGGACCGGGAGACAGATCCAGCAAGAAAAAAATGGTGGAGAGATTTTTATCAGCGACTCACCGACACCGCCTGGTTATTTGCTTTACTTTCTGCGACTTACGCGGATCCGAACGTCTACAAAGCCGCGTTGTGTATATTCTATTTAAATATAATATCAGAGGAGGGTCAGGCGAAAACCGCTGCCGATCTTTACGCGCGCTCGCCCTTCATCGCCGGTTCGAACCGCCGGGGTTATGCCGCGCGTTCCGACAGAAAAGTGGTTGCCGCCGTAGCATCCATGGGACGCGCGATATTATTGCCCCTGCGCTTCGCAGCACGCTTCGCGGCGCAGAAAATCGAGTTGAGTCGCAGTCTCGACGCCTTCACCACAAACTCTGAGGTTCAGACTGTGGCCCAGCCGGATGATTCCGCCGAACAAGCGCGTGCAGGCCGGATCGTCGGGGATTCCGTGCATGAACGTCTGGTCGACTTTGAGCCGGTCGATCGGTAAATGCTTGAGCGCGGCCAGCGATGAATAACCGACGCCGAAGTCATCGACCGCGATGCCAATTCCGAAGTCTTTGAGCTTTCGGAGCAATGCACCGCTCTCCGCAAGGTTGTGCAAGCTGCCCTCAGTGACTTCAATTTCCATCCATTCGGGCGCAACGGAACTGTTTGTCAATGCCGTTCGCAAAGACGAAACATAGCCGGGCGTGGCCAACTCGCGCACCGAACAGTTGACCGCGACGCGGACCGGAAATCCGGCATCGACCCAACTGCCTGCCTGCCGGGCGGCCTGTGCGAATACCCAACGTCCGAGCGCCAGGATGAAATCGTCGTCCTCGGCAATATTGAGGAAGGCGCCGGGGTTCAGAATTCCCAGTTCCGGATGACGCCAGCACAATAACGCCTCGAATCCGGAAATGCGGTCATCGGCCAACGCAATCTGGGGTTGATAAAGAACTTGAAACTCTTCGCGGTCGAGCGCATGCCGGATTCCACTCTTGAGGCGATGCCGCTCGTCGAGTTGCCGTGTCATCTCGGCTTTATAAAAGCACACCCGGCCCTTACCCGCCGCCTTCGCGCTGTAGAGCGCCGTGTCGGCGGCCTTTAACAGTTGTTGCGGATTTTCTCCATCGCGCGGGGACAGGGCGACCCCAAGGCTCGCGCCGATTTCGACCCATTGACCCGCAAGATCCACTGGCGGCTGCAGAGCCTTGCGAATCGCCTCGCATACGCGCATGACGCCGGACTGCTCTACCGCATGTTCGATCAAAACCACAAACTCGTCTCCACCGAAACGGGCGACGGTATCTTCCTTGCGCAATACGCTGCATGTGCGACTTGCGACGGTCTGCAACAGAAAGTCACCCGAAGAATGCCCGAGCGTGTCGTTTACGAGCTTGAAGCCGTCGAGGTCGCGAAAAATAAGGGCGCATTGGTTCTCACGCCGGGTCAGGGCGCGCGCAAGCCGCTCCTGGAACAACAGACGGTTCGGCAAACCAGTGAGGGGATCGTGGTGAGCCAGAAACGCGAGCCGATCTCGGCGCGCTGCAGCGCGCCGAGATCGGTAAATATCGAGACATAATGATGGATTCCCGAGGGATTCGGGACCGGGGTCAGAAATTGCCAGACCGTCAGTTGGCCACCGTGCTTCAAAGTGAGTGGCGTCTCACCCTGCCACCGGCCGTCCCGTTTCAGGGATTCAAGGATTTCTGTCCAGGTGGGATCGGTCTCGCTCCGGGCATGGACTAAATCCCAATCGGATCCCACGATCTCGGTTTCGCTGCAACCGGTCAGGGATTCGAAAGCCGGATTGACCGACACGAACCGCCCGAGGTCATCGGTCACAACTATCGCCTCGCCGGCGGCCGCAAAGACTGCGGCGGCTTCCTTGAGGCGGGTCTCCTGGGCACGTCGCGTGGTGACATCGCAGAGTACGCCGATCACGGATGGTTTCGCCGCTGGCCCGTAAACCTGCGCGTGCGCCTCAAACCAGCCCATTACGCCGTCCCCACGGAATCCGCGAAACTCCATATGCAAAAGCCGTCCATGCGCAAGCGATTCCTGAACTGCGGCCACGAGCGCGGGCCGATCATCCGAATGCACGAGTGTGATGAACTGGTTCCAGTCTTCATTCAGGACGGTGGGGGAGACGCCGAAAAGTTTGGCGAGCCGTCCGCCGGAAACCAGCCGACCGCCTGTATACTCCCAATCGGTCAGTCCGCCGGCTTCGAGAGCGACACGGTGCCGCGCCTCGGCTACCGCGAGCGCCTGATCCGCCCTGTGCCGCGCAAGGGCCATGGTGAGCGTGGCATTGATTTCGAGCGGTTTGAAGGGTTTGACCAGATAACCATAGGGCAATGCCGTCTTTGCACGCGCCAGCATCGTCTCGTCGGCGAAACCGGTAATAAAACTACCGGAACCCGCCAATGCTCGCGAATGGTTTTGGCTGCGTCGATCCCATTAAGATGTCCGTCCAGATCGATGTCCATCAAGACCAAGTCGGGCTGCAAGATCTCCACTTTTCGGATCGCCTCCTCTCCGCTGATGCATGTGCCCGCGACGTGGTAACCGGCGTCCTGAAGTTGGCGTTCCAGGAGTAAGGCTATAATACCCTCGTCCTCGACAATGAGGATACTGTCCCGCCGCTCTCCAGTGAACGATTCGCCCATAGGTTTTATCCCGATTATAAAGATGCTTCAGCAGCAACGTCATACCGGCAGGCAGATTGCCGGTATCCAGACTACATGGATGTAATGACTGCTGGCCGTCCCTGGCTTCTGGGTTCCGGTAATCCCTGCCGCAACAACGTAATTTGAGCCATAGCTGAAGCATCTTACTAATCAGCGGTTTTATTGTGTTTATATTGAACTATGTTCATCATCATTGTCCACAACCATGGATCCCGCAAGATCAGCCGGCCCGGAACCGTAATTCGGTGCGCCCTCTGTGCCGAAATATTGTAATACGGCACCGAAATGTCGGGCTAAAACACGGACAGGGGATATCCCTAGTGGTCAGCGTGTTCCTGATACCGAAATCGGTGACCAGCGGATCCGATCGTCGGAAACCGAAAGTAAGATCGAATCCCCGCTCTCGTGCCGCAGGATCACCGTAATCCGGCCGCGGCGTCCGGCTTCCATGATGGGGTACGGAGGATAGTTTTACCGGGTTTCCGGACGGACTATTTTTTCTTTTTGGCTTTTTGGGCGGCTTCGTAGGATTGCATTTGTTCAGGCGCCGCCTCTTTCTGGTATTTCTCTTTCCATTCGTCATAAGGCATTCCATAGACGATTTCGCGCGCTTTGTCATAATCGATGTTTATTCCATGCTCCTTCGCGGCAGCCAGGTACCATTTCGACAGGCAGTTTCTGCAGAAGTCCGCAAGAATCATCAGATCGATGTTCTGAACATCAGGATGTGTTTGGAAATGGTGGATCAAGCGGCGAAATACGGCGGCTTCGATTTCGGTTTCGGTTGGTTTGTCCATGCACATTACTCGGATTTCAAATTGGGTTGGATGGATAAAAATAGGTAAGTCTATCGTAATCACTTGACATTGACATGACAACTTCCAGCGTGGTAAAGGATATAAACCGGTCCTGGTCAGGATGGGCTCCGATTCCGTTAAGGAAACACGCTATGGGTATTTCCGGATGGACACTAATCTGATCGGCGCTAGAATCGGATAGCGGCGTATACTACAACAACTGGGGAATTGAGATGAAAGAAGAAGTGATCGTACTTTGCGCGCCATTCCTGATCGCGACAGCCTGCATGTCGCCGGACGCGCCAGAGAAATACCGGTACCAGAGTAAACAGATCGATCTGCCGAACACCGATTTAAGACCGACCTGGCTGCCGCGGAAAAAAAATCCGACCAGGAGCTGGATTACAATGCCAAAGACGCGTGTCGTGAAATGGGCTATGGCTGGGCATTGGACAAGATTGAAAATCCGGGTTCGATGACCTGCGAGGAAACCCAGGAAGTTACCACTGCCGCAAAAAACAAGTGGCGCTGGTCTGCCGTCAACGCGATGATCGATAGACAATGGCGCTAAACCCGCGTTCCTGGGTAAGGATAAAAGAAGAACAGGAAATTTTTACAGAATTCGGCATTCTATTTTATAATTTATATTTTTCGCGCCCTCTCTTATCAACACCCATTACGGTTCTCATAAGCGACAACTCGTTCGGTATGACTCGCTGATTCATGCACATTCAAAAGTCATCTGCCTTTCCGACAGGAGTCGGCGCCCTCCTCCGAAATAGTCGGCCCGGCGCAGATCGACAAAGTCTTCGGAGCGAACCGCTCGCATCGATTCGTGACCGGCGCTCTTCAAGTGACAATTCGACTCCGGTTTTGCACAGCGAAGAAAAATTGGCTCATGTCGCGCAGTCGAACAAGAGTCGCCTTGACCATGGGAAACTATCTGAACTGCATCCCAAACTGGACCATGGAAGCCAAATCGCGATCGAGACTTACGAAGCCTTGCAATATCAGTGCGAAGCGGAAGAGCGGGAATCGGTTTCAAGGTTACTCGGCGTCGACCTATACGTCTGATTTCGTTTGAGATCCTCAAGGCAAATTATTCCGTTACAGATTCATGAAGCTTCTTTTTGATTTTTTCCCGATACTATTATTTTTCTTCGCGTACAAATTCTTTGGAATCTACGTGGCCACAGCCGTTGCGATTGCTGCAACCGTCGTTCAGGTCGGTTTGGTCTGGTTCAAAACCCGCAAGATCGAAAAAATGCATATCGTGACGCTTGCGATGATTTTTATCTTCGGCGGCGCTACCTTGTTGCTAAAGGACGAAACATTTATTAAATGGAAACCCACCGTAATTAATTGGATTTTCGGTTTGGCATTCCTCGCCAGCCAATTTTTTACCAAAAAGCCGATCGTCGAACGCATGATGGAAGGCACGTTGCACCTGCCTTTGATAATCTGGCGCCGCTTAAATATGATTTGGGCCTTGTTTTTTATTGCGCTCGGTTGCGCCAACCTGTTTGTAATCTATAGCTTTGATACCAACACTTGGGTCAATTTCAAACTGTTCGGAATGTTGGGACTCATGATTTTATTTGTTCTGTTACAGGCAATGTATTTGTCCCGTTATGTTACCCTGCACCCTGAAACGGAATCAGAGGAGTAATCCGTGTACTACGCGATCATCTGCGAAGACGTTGAACAAAGCCGGGATGCACGAAAAGCGACGCGTCCTGCCCACCTTGATCGGCTCCAGAAACTTCAGGAAGCGGGACGATTGCTGCTCGCCGGGCCGCATCCGAACATTGATTCCGAAGACCCCGGCGAATCAGGATTTTCCGGAAGTTTAATTGTCGCGGAGTTCGACAATTTCGACCAGGCTTGCGCCTGGGCCGACGAAGACCCTTACCGAGCCGCCGGAGTTTACACCAAAGTAACCATCAAACCGTTCAAGAAAGTATTCCCGCAATGACCCGGGTGGAAAAGATTCAGGCCCGAATCAACGCCGCGCTGACTCCGGAGCATCTTGAAATCATTGACGACAGTCAGTCCCATGCCGGTCATGCCGGCGTTCGCGAACATGGCGGCGGGCACTTCTTCGCGACCATCGTTTCCATCATGTTCGAAGGTAAGACTCTGATTCAACGACACCAAATGGTTTACCAGGCGCTTGGCGACCTGATGCAGTCGGACATTCATGCCTTTAGCATCAAAGCCTACACCCCTAACGAAATCAGAAAAGGAAAATAATCTAATGATCAAAAACTTATTGACAGTGATCGTTGCGGTTTCTGCGCTCTCCCTCCCGGGATGTAATCAACCTGAATCGACTCAATCCGGTAGTGGAAAGGCGGAAACGGACGCCGGACCAGAAGTCGGCGAAGTCATTGCCAGGGTAAACGGTGAGCCTATTACCGAAGAAACTCTGACCATGCTCTCGGAAGCCAATCGGCGTGCGAACATTCCTCGCGAAAAGCTGATCGATGATTTAATTAAACACGAATTGTTGTATCAGGAGGCGGTTCGTAAAAATCTTGAAAGCAATGCGGAGGTCGCTCAACGGCTCCGGCTGGGTCATCGATCAATTCTATCCCAGGCCGCCATGCAGGATTTCATCCTGAACACACCGATATCCGACGCGGAGATCCAGAAGGAGTATGAACAAACATTCGGCGGGACCGGCCAGGAAGAATTCAAGGCCCGGCATATCCTGACAAAAACCGAGGATGAAGCGAAGCAAGTCATACAAAAACTAAAAGTTGGCGGTGATTTCAATGCGCTCGCCAAAGAACATTCAACCGACCCCGCCGGACCCAGTGGCGGCGATCTGGGCTGGTTCAGCGCTCAACAGATGGTCGCTCCGTTTTCCGCGGCGGTGGTTGCAATGAAAAACGGCGATTACTCGCAGGAACCGGTGCAAACGCAATTCGGCTGGCATGTGATTCTCAGGGAAGAATCGAGGGCCAAAACCCCTCCTCCGCTGGATTCTGTGAAGGCCAATATCCAGGCTCAATTGCAGCGTAAAGCGATTGAAAACCATCTAGAAACTTTGAGGACCAGCGCCAAGATCGAAATGATCCCGCCGAAGCCCGCGGAGCCCAGCACGGCGACGGAGCCCACCTCCCAGGCCAATGACAAATTGCCGGCCGCGGAAGAAACACCTGCTCCAGAAATCATGGGCGATACTGATACGCCCGCGGCTACCGAAAGCAAATAGCCCAATCGGTTCGGGAGACATCGAACACGGCGATCACCGGCCAGCCGGGGGTTCCGGATAACGGCTAAAAAAGGGGCCGCATTTGTCTTGCCGATATCCCCGAGGTACGGTCCGATTACACGTCCGAAAAGTTCGCACAGACTACGGTCGTTCTCCAGTAATATCAATCCAAGAGTCTGTTCGACCAGTATCCCGTCTGCTTATATAAACCCTGGAAGGGTATCGTCGAGAACATGTTCAATCCGTTCCGCCAGAGAGTTCAGCCCCAACAAATTCATGTCCAGCGTTTGAAAACGGCGTGATTTCCGGTCGTTCTGGCGGACACGGCTTAACATTCCATCCATACGACTCTCTAACACCCATAATTCCGTGTTCAGTTGATCCGCCGATTCGCTCAAAACGTATTTTCTCCTTTGGATCCGATCAGATTCAGAAACTCTTCCTCGTGGATAGTCTTGACCCCAAGCGACAACGCTTTTTCGGTTTTCGAGCCCGGATCGGCGCCGATCACAAGATAATCGGTTTTCTTTGACAGACTACTGTTGATTTTACCGCCCGCCGCTTTGATTTTCCGGGCGGCTTCGTCGCGGGTCATCGACAGGAGGGTTCCGGTAAGCACGAAGGTTTTTCCGCGCAGCGGTTGCGGTGTTCCTTCGTGGCGCAATCGCGGGTTTTGGCACCGGATCCCGGCAGCCAGAAGTTCGTCCGTCACGGTTCGATTCGATGCCTGTTCAAAAAACAGCCGTACGTGCCGCGCGACCACCGGACCGATGTCCGGAACCGCCATCAATCGTTCTTCGCTGGCATTCATGATCGCGTCGAGGCTGCCTAGATTCTCGGCCAGGTTTTGTGCCGTGACTTCACCGACGTCGCGGATGCCCAGAGCATAAACAAAGCGGGAGAGTGTAGTCGCCTTGCTTGTCTCCAGCGCCGCGACCAGATTCTGCGCGGATTTGCGTCCCATGCGGTCTAACCCGGCCAAGGTGTCCGCGTCAAGGGAATACAGATCCGCCACGTTGCGCGCGAACTGGCGTTCGATCAACTGGCTGACGAGTTTATCTCCAAGTCCCTCAATGTCCATGGCTTTACGGGATGCGAAATGCTTGATGGTTTCTTTGTGTTGCGCCGGGCAAACGAGACCTCCGCTACAGCGAATCACGGCTTCCCCCGGAATCTCGTCGGCATCCGATCCGCACACCGGACACTTCGCGGGCATTTCGAAAGGCTCGCTGTGCGGCGGTCGGCGGTCCACGACCACACGGACGATTTCCGGAATTACATCCCCTGCCCTGCGAACCACGACCGTATCGCCGCTCCGCACGTCCTTGCGCCGGATTTCGCCCGCATTATGCAATGTCGAATTAGTCACGATTACGCCGCCGACCTGGACCGCCCGCAGCCGGGCCACCGGGGTTAAAGCGCCGGTACGGCCGACCTGGACCGAGATCGCCTCGACGACGGTCAACGCTTCTTCCGCCGGGAATTTTCGTGCAATCGCCCAACGCGGCGCCCTGGCTACAAAACCCAGGCGTTCCTGCTGTTTAAAATCGGCAACCTTGTAGACAACCCCGTCGATCACATAGTCCAGTTGATCCCGTTTCTCCTGGAGCCGGATAAAGTTCGCAAAGCAACCCTGAAGAGCTCTGACCACTTCGAGCTCCGGACAGATCGGAAGTCCCCAGGACGCCAGCAATTGCAACAGTTGCTGCTGCGATTCCGGCAGTCCGTCGGCGGGGAAAAAGCCGTGACCATAACAATAAAAATTCAGGGGCCTGGAAGCCGTGATTCTTGGATCCAGTTGCCGGAGACCCCCGGCCGCGGCGTTGCGGGGATTGGCGAATTGCTTCTCACCCTTTTTCTGACAGCGCGCATTCAAGGCCAGAAAGCCTTCTTTTGGCATGAACACTTCACCCCGGATTTCAAATCGTTCCGGAATGTTTTTATGTCGAATTTGCAGGGGAAGCGAGCGAATCGTACGTACGTTTGCCGTTACGTTCTCACCGGTTTGCCCGTCGCCGCGGGTTGCGGCCCGGACCAGAATGCCGCTCTCGTACAACACGCTTACGGCCAGACCGTCGAGCTTGGGTTCGGCGACATATTCAACCTCCTCGAGATCCAGACGTTCTCGAACCCGCTTATCGAAGGCGTGTAATTCATTGTCCGAAAGCGCATTGTCGAGCGATAGCATGAGTACGTCATGCCTGACGGGAGCAAAAGCTTTCAGCGGTTCCGCCCCGACCCGGCCGGTCGGCGAATCCGCGGTCTTCAGCTCGGGATATTCCCGCTCGAGTTCCTCAAGTTCCCTGAGCAGGCGGTCATATTCCTGATCGCTGATGATCGGATCATCAAACTGATAATAACGCGAATTATGGAGATTGATCTGGTTCTGGAGCTGTTCAATCCGGCGTGCCGCTTGTTCACGAAGATGGTCAGTCAAGGCCGTGATTTGACCTCGTCCGGCGCGGACCAACCTGCAACCGATAGCAATGATTCCCTGATCGTTTCGGTTTTTTCAACCGTGAGCAGTTCGTTATCCTCGTCGCGGACTTCACCGCCGAGACAGGCCGCGAGAACATGCACGGTGCGGATCATTTCATCGAATGCAAGAAGCGGTTCGGCGGACACCGCGACCTGCAGAAAAAAAACGACACCCGGAGACTCGAAATGACTCGGATCGTCCACCGGAAAAGTTCCCGGTTCAATCAGATTGACCACGCTGAACAAGGGTGTCTGTGTACTATTGAGATGCCTGTGAAAGATATCCATCGAACCAAATTTCAGGCCAACGGCGCGAAGCGCATTGATCAGCCGGATTCCGGGAAAATAGTCTCCGTCAACCGCGGTCACCTTGATTTGAATGATATTCAAGGGACCGTCCGCTTCGTGGTGCACCGTCTCCACCGGAGCCGATTCTTCGAGGTCAGACCGGGACTTGACAGATGCGAATTCGGCAATCAGCGGGTCGAAGGAGTCCGCGCGCATCGACGGAAGATCCAGATCCTCGTCGAAAAGATCACCGTCCTGCGGACGGAAAAACCCGCCGGCGGACGGTAACCGTTCCCGATTTTTAATCGATCTGCGCCTGAAGCGCTCCCGAACATAAATTCCGATAACCAGGATCAGGCCGCAACCTGCCAGAATCCAGCGTAGATAATCGATATTCATTAACCCACCGCCAACTCAACCGCTTCATCGATATCGACTGCCACCAAGCGAGAAACGCCGGGCTCGTTCATGGTCACGCCCGTCAAATGCCGAGCAATCTCCATCGTAACCTTATTATGCGTGACAAAGATAAATTGTACTCGTTCCGCCATTTCTTCGATCAGCCGGGAAAAGCGGCCGACATTGGCGTCGTCCAGCGGCGCGTCGACTTCATCGAGCATGCAGAAAGGCGCGGGATTCAGTTCGAAAATCGAAAATACCAGCGCGACCGCGGTTAATGCCTTTTCGCCGCCGGAAAGTAAATGGATCGACGCGTTGCGCTTTCCCGGCGGCCGCGCGATTACATTGACGCCGCTTTCGAGAAGATTGTCCTCGGTCAGCTCCAGACGGGCCTGCCCGCCGCCGAAGAGTTTCGGGAAACTGTTCTGCAAGCCCGCATTGATCTGATCGAAGGTCGTCTTGAAACGGGTCCTGCTCTCCAGATCGATTTTTTTGATTGCCTGTTCGAGCGTGCGCAATGACTCGCTCAAATCCCCATGCTGAGTGTTCAGGTATTCCAATCTTTTGGACTGTTCCTCGAATTCCTCGATAGCGGCCAGATTGATCGAACCGAGCCGGGATAGCTTTTCGCTCACGCGCTCGATGTTTTCCAGCCACAAAGTTTCATCCGGGCGTTCCGGAAGCAGGCCGGGAATTGCTTCGCTGTCGACATTCAATTCGGCCAATTGTTCGAGGATCGATTCGCTGCGCACCCGGCTTTCGTGACCGTCGAGCCGCGCTTTCTCGAGCGTTTCGCGTTTCTTTTCAAGTTCCAACTGGTTTCGGGCCTGTTGTTCCGAAAGGCTCGCGGTGGCTTCCTCGTATTCCGCGAGCCGGATTCTCGCCATTTTAAGGCTTTCTTCGTGTTCTTTGCGTTGTGCGATCAAACGATCGCGTTCATCGAGATTCGCCTTGACCGGGGCCGTGACCTCGGCCAGTTTCCGGTTGAGCTGCACGGTGCGCTGAATTTCCTGTTGATGCTGATTTTCCAGGCGGTGCAGGTGCCGACCGGTCAACTGTTCCGAAGAGCGCAGAGTCTGCACGCGTGCTTCGAGCCGTCGGACTTCATCCCGCGCATCCGCGGCCAGTTGATTGATCTCGGCCAGACATTGCTGCAAAGTCCGGTTCAATCCGGAGCGCTTATCGATTTCAGCGGAAAGCCGCGCCACGGCGGTTTCGGCTTCGCTTCGGTGCTCCCGTGCGTCCGCGATCGACTGTTCATTACGCTGCAGGACCTGGCTCGTGTCGGAAATCTCGTCCTCGATTTGGGCAATCCGCCGGGAGATATGCTCGTAACGCGCTGATTTCGCGCTGATGGCCGTCTTGTACCCGGACAATTCCGAAACAATCCTGCGTTCCCGCACTTGCTGCTCCTCGAAGAGACGTTCGGTCGCCAGGAATTCCTGCTCCAGTTCATCCAGGGTGCGTTCGATCCGGCGAGCTTCGCGATCGAATTGCGTCAGGTTATCGTTTAGCGCACGAAGTTCTTTTCCCCTGGCCAGCACCCCGGTTTTCTGATCGCCGGTCCGATTCGTATAAATCCACCCCTTGCCAAGCCAGACCCCATCGGCGGTAATCACCGATTCTCCGCTTTCGAGCAAGGCCGCGACCGTGCGCGCGTGGCCCAGGTCGGTGGCGCAAAAAATACCGGACAGCAAAGCCTGAACCTTGCACGACGAACGGATTTTTCCGGCGAGGCAGACTTTTTCTGGCTGCGCCGCCCTCGCAGCGCACTCCCCTGATTCGATTACCGCTAGGGTTTCCCCGGCAAGTCCCGCAATGTCATCCAGAAGGCCGTTCGCATCTTCGACACAGACCGCTTCGAGGTGCGCGCCCAGCGCGAGTTCGACCGCGCTTTCCCATCCGCTTTCGACTTCGATATCCTCGGCGAGCCGCTTCGAATCCTCGAGCCGCCTTGCCTTGAGCCAGGTGTTCAATCCGCCGCGGTCCTTCCCCATCGCATGTTGTTGGAGGCGCTCGAGCGATGCAATTTTACCTTCGCAGCTTTGCAGCTTCGACCGCGTTTCATTCAGCGCATTGTTCAGTTCCCGCGAATTCTGCTTCTGCCGATCGGAACGCTGTTTAAGCTCTGCGAGCTGTGCGCGTATTGATTCCTGTTCGCTTTCGAGACCCGCGATTGTCGCCGACAGTTCGGCAATTTCCGCGGTTAAATCGTTTGGTTCGAGTCCGCTCTTTTCGGCAGTTAAACGTTGCCTTCGTTCCGAATATTGACGATTTTGCGCGATGAACTGATCGATTCTCGAACCCTCCACGTTCATGCATTCATTCTCGGAAGCCAATTGAGCGCGGATCGAATCCGGCTCGCTCTGTTGTTGCGCCCCGGTGCGCTCGGCGCACGTTTTCAAAGCCGCGCTGATAAGTTGGAGCCGCCGGGCGTGGACCACGCTATCCGTCGAGCATGCAATTTCCTGCTTGATTCGATCCAGCTCGTGTTTATCGTTGACGAGTTCGCTCAGCGCATGCTTTTGATCGGAACCCAAACGGTTCAATTCGGTTTCGATGTCTTCGCGGGCCTGATCGGCCTGTTTGATCGACTGCTCAAGGCGAACGATATCCGCGCCGGTCGCATACAAGTCGCCCTGAATCGTATTCAGCGACTGTTGCCCGCGGCTTTGCTCCTGTCGCGACCGGGCTATCTGTTGCTCGATCTCGCTTTGCAAGGTTTGCGCTTGGCCCAGTTCGTCCTTCGCCAAGGCCGCTCGTTCGTCGTTTTGGGAGACCTGTTCACGGTACGTTTGCCAGCGGATCGCGAGCAATTCCCGCCGTAATTGACGTTCCTCGGCTTTCAGGCTCTTGAACGATTCGGCCTTTTTGGCCTGCTGCTTTAAATGACGGATATGTTGTTCGACTTCCTCGCGCACATCGTTCAGACGATCCAGATTTTCGCGGGTATGCCGGATACGGACCTCGGTTTCCTGCCGCCGGTCCTTGTATTTCGAGATCCCGGCGGCCTCCTCGATCAGATTTCTGAGGTCCTCCGGTTTCGCCTCGACCAGCTTGGAGATGGTCCCCTGTTCGATGATGGCATAGCTGCGGCTCCCGAGCCCGGTCCCAAGAAAAATGTCGGTGATATCCCTTCTGCGGCACTTCGCGCCGTTCAGCATATAGACTGATTGGCCGTCTCTCGATACCTGCCGCTTGATCGCGATGGTATTATAAGCCGCATACGGTCCGCCGCGGTCGGAAGCGCTGTTATCAAAGGCCAGCTCGACCGAGGCCATGCCGACCGGCTTGCGGGTGGACGATCCGTTGAAGATCACATCGGCCATGGTGCCGCCCCTGAGGTGTTTGGCGGAGCTTTCCCCCATTACCCACCGGACTGCGTCTATAATATTCGATTTTCCGCAACCGTTCGGTCCGACGATTCCGACCAGATTGCCGTTCACCGGGATCGACACCGGATCGACAAACGACTTGAAACCGGAAAGCTTGATTTTGGTCAGACGCACGTAGGTTTTCTGGTCGAAGGGCCGCTGGCGGATTCATTCAAGCGCAGTATTATTAACCAGATGCGGCGCGAATTCTATCGCAAAATTCAAAATCCGAACTGACCGATGCCCACTCAACCCTCGACAAATCTGGATACATTCGAAAACCCGAGGCCCGGGCGCGATTATACGATCCAGATCAAGATTCCCGAGTTTACCTGCCTGTGTCCAATGACCGGACAACCGGATTTCGCGACGATTTCCGTCGAATATATTCCGGATCGATTATGCATCGAACTCAAATCGATCAAACTTTATATAGGGTCCTATCGCGATCAGGGCGCGTTTCATGAAGCCGTTACGAACAAAATACTCGACGATATGGTGGCCGCGTGTGCGCCGAAAACGATGAAGGTCTGCGCCGACTTCAACGTGCGGGGAGGGATTTATACAACCATCGTCGCGGAGTACCGGAAAAAGGAAAGCTGATTTGGGCCGGCTGATTCTGCTTTGTCGGGAAATCGAGGTAGGATTTAATCGCGTTTCCCCGACAGTTTGCGATCGTTCCGAGCGTCTTCTGTCAATTCGTGTCGGCGCCGGTCGTTTCGGAGATCCAGGCCCGGAGCCGCGATTGAACGCGTTCCAGCTGGTCGGATGACAAGTGTCCGGCAATCTTGTCGCGCCATTTCCGGGCCTTCTCGTTACCGTTGGCGAGCGCCACTTCAAACCAGAACAGCGCGTTTTCGGGATCCCTGGGGAAATCCCGGCCGCTGAAATACAGCGCGCCGATATTAAACGGCGCATACGGATCGCCCATCCGGGCCGCCCTCGCATACCACGAAATCGCCTCGTCCAGATCCCGATCGACCTCGTCGCCGATGTCGTACATCCAGCCCAGATTGAACTGGGCCAGCCGGTTTTTCTGTTCCGCGGCTCGGCGATACCAGTTTACCGCTGCTACCGGATCTTTCGCAACGCCCTTACCCTTCCGGTACATCTGTCCCAGAAAATATTGGGCCATCGAATCCCCTTGCTCCGCAGCCTGTTTGCAGCTCGCATAATTGTCTTCGGCGGACCGCGTTTGATCGTAGCAATTTGCCGGTACGCCGCAGGAATAAAACGATATAATCAGCACAATAATAGAATGTTTGGCATTCATTGGATGATTTCTACCGTTGTCATTGCATAGTCATGATTCATCATTGAGTCCAATCGTAGGTCGGGTTAGGCGCGCTCCATATTAACCTTGCCCAAACTCTTGCACAAACCGCGCGCCGTAACCCGACACAGAATTCAAATCAACCCTCGTCGTTACGGCGCGCGTCAAGCCCAGCGATTAAAAGTCCAGTTTATTGGATGCGCGCCTAACCCGACCTACCAATATCGCCAAAATGAGAATTGCTGCCGTTCACTGAATGATAAGAACACCGCTGCGGTTATTTTAGGACCCATAAACAGCCGGACCGTTCCTGATCACCCCGGGACGTAAAAAGCGATAATTGACAGAGACTCCTGAATAGGTAGGATGATATAAGGTGTGGATACCCTATTGCGGAGGCAAAATGAGAATGTCGGGCTATTTACTTTTTTTATTGGCGATGTTTTCCATACCCCTGTCTGTTTTTGCCGACAATCGCGCGGTCGAAGTCAGCATTGCTGGCGTGGGCCCAGGAGTAGATAATGCGGCTTACCAGACCGTGCGTCAGCTCCTTGGGTATGCGGTTGCCAAAGGCATCGTCGATAAATTTATCGTCTCTGCTTACGGTATTGAAGGAGGATTCTCAGCTTGTGCCGAAGCAGCAGCCCCTCATGGCCAGGTAAAAAACATTGATCCTCTAATACGCCGATTGCGTGCAATTCACCCCAATCCGGAAACCACCGCTTATTCGGTGAACCCGGTCGCAAGTTGTCCCGGTGATGTGGTTTGCGCGCAAGATGTCAGATTGTGTTCCGACGGTTCATATGTAAGTCGCATACCGCCTTTTTGCGGTTTTGCTCCGTGTCCGGGAGAATAGTTGCAACCGCAAATTTTCTCCAATTCGACGCAAGTAAACCCAAACGCATATAACGGGTCGCGGATAAGCGTCGGTTTCCGCGTCGTGCGGAGCACGTAAGCGGAAATTGACGCTTCATTCGCTGTTCGGTTTCGCGTCAGCGAAAGCGAGCGGCGGATGGTAATCCGCGACCCGTTCGGTCTTGCCGCGGA
>JBGTCG010000084.1:0-4365 GCA_041748915.1 Methylococcales bacterium | reverse complement strand
AGAGCGTTGGTCGGGTCCGTCGCGTAATTGGGAACCCGAAAAAATGGTGTACTTAAATCCGGCCAAACCGATGAAAAAGGAGGGTGATCTCAAACAGAAAATAGCCTAATAAATGCGACATCTTCCTTGACAACCACCGCTAGGCAGGCGCCGCCGCGCCAGTCCGCTAGTGTAGTCCGTGGACTGGATTGCTTCGTTCGAGCAGATGATGACCGCGCCACCGAAAACGAAGGAACCCGATTGCTGCTGATTCTTGCGCTCGTGTCGTACTGGGTCGCCGCCGGTGAGCGATTTCAGCACGGAGACTTCGCCGCCCCGCCCGTGAGTTTAAGTCCCTGTGTCGAATAATATTCGGCAGGAGTTGGAAGGCGCTCGCGCCGAAAGCGAGAATTTCGCGTGGGCGTAGGTGTCCTGTCCGGTGCGTGCCGGGTCTTTGATTGCAGCCGGACATATCTCATTCTCCGGCTTTGGTTTTTTTGGATTCAAGCCAACTGTCGAGATCGGAGGTTAAAAAACCGCAAGCCATTGAACTTAGATGAATTTTTGGTGGAAAAGTTGGCTCTATTTTGGATTGGCGCCAAAATGTTGTGTAGGACTGACCGCAATAGTCGGCCGCTGCTTGCGGCCGTTTGATGTTATGTTCTCTGGATTTTTTGCGGTCGTTAATAGATTTTTGAGCAGCTTTTTTAATCATGAATGATCTCCTTCTGCCCAAAACCTTGTGTTAGCAACAAATAGAATTGTCCGGTTTTATAGCAAATGAATTGTCCGCTTGTTCATGCGCCGGGAAATGGCGGAGGGCGGTAGCCCGAAGCCATTTCCCGGCACGGCCGGCGCGAAGCGGAGTTACGCGGCAGCCTTAATTTCCGGTGGATTGTAGGTCCCTGGCATCGTACTCTGCCAACCGCCGTGGGCCGTGAAAAACGGCCAGCGTGCCGTCCGTATAGCGATGTACGCGCACTTTGGCATTGACATAGTGACATCGGTGCCGGTCGTTGGGAATTTGCAATGTCAGGCCCTCAAACCGCACACGATTGTCTTTTCCAACTGTGCGCTCGAATTGCTCGCACAGGATGTCATCCAAATTGCCACCCAAAAAAGGCACGAACGCAGTTCCTTCTTCCATTGGCGATTGGGCGAATTCGGCGTTAAACGGCGGTCGGTAGACGTCCTGTAAGTAGCGGTTAGCCCTGTTCATATCGGTGACGCCGGCCAGCGCCAACTCCTTGGGCAGCCGGCCCTGGTGCGTCGCAAAAGCCCGTTCGGAACGCCCTCGCGCCGCGGGCGAATATGCGGCAATCCGGTCAATCCGCAAGTGTTTCATCGCTCGCCCGAACTGAGTGAGATTCACCTTATCGACTTTGCCTCCGGCTTCAGGCGTGGTCCAGTATGACTGCCGCGGTCGGTGTACAAGGCACTAAACAGTCCATGGGCTTCGATCACGTCCCGGACGCCGCAAAAACTGCTTTGCGTGCCTTCTTCCTCGACGAAAAACATCGAGTAATGCTCATTGGTCGCATCGTCCATGGTCACAATCAAATCCCAGTGCTGACCAGGAACCCATTCCTGCGTGGAACCGACCCGTAGCGTATCGGGCTCTTGTCATAGAACCAGCACCAAAACTCACGAAACCTATGCCGCCCTTCAATCATCAAGCGCACTCCTCCTCATTCGCCGGAAAATCCGCTGTATACCCTTGGCGGGAACCCAACCGGTAGTGGTTACAGCACTCACATGGATAGCCCAATAGATTTATTTTGTTAAGCCAAACCTTATCACGATCACTTTCGGTGTTGACACAAATTTTGCCCATTTCGTCATTAGTTCCCGCCGCTGCTCAAGCAGATCACCGCGACGATAAGACCGTTCAGTGACGCGTCCGCTAAGATGCGCCAAGGAGGTTTCGATCGCCACGCCGGAAGCGGTCGTTTGTTCGTAGGCCCAACTCGAAAAACTCGCCCTAAATCCGTGAACAGCGACGTAGCGCCGCCCGAGTCGCTGCAGCAACCGAAACATCGACGCGTTTGATAAAGGTCTGTTGGTCTTCTTACTGCTGGGAAACAGAGAGGGACTTCCATTAATGCGCGGCAATTCATCTAATAGCGCCAGTGATTCACGAGACAACGGTATTCTGTGCTCCCGTTTTCCTTTCATGCGTTCAGCGGGTATGACCCACACATTTCTTCAATTTCGGACCATGTGGCATTTAATGTTTCGTTGGATCGTGTCGCGCACAGGATGATGAGCCGCAGTGGTTTCGCGGCCATGCTGTCGTCGTCCAGCAACGATACGAAGAATGCCGGCAGTTTTTTGAAATCCAATGCCGGGAAGTGGCGCGTGGCCGGCTTTTGCTTGCTAAGCAGTGCATCCAGGTTGCCGCGCCAGGCCGCGGGATTTTCACCTGACCGGAGTTTGAGAGCGCGAGCATAATCGAGCACGAGTTCAATGCGATTTCTAACGCGACTGGCCGTTACATGTCGATCGTGCCAGATCGGTTTTAGAATTACGAGAATATCTTCGACGGTGACAGCCGCCGGCGGCTTGTCGCCGATTACAGGGTAGGCATGCGCCGCGAGGGTAGCCGACCATTGCTTCGCGTGCTTTACGCTTTTCCAGCCTGCCTCATGCGCCGCAATATAATTCAGCGCGCAATCGCGAAAGAGAATCGTTTCGGCTTTTTTCGCATTCTCGCGAGATGCCCGGTCCGATATTGGGTCAATCCCTTCATCGAGCAATTTCCTTGCATCGGCCGCACGAGCCCGAGCGGTTTTCAAACTAACCGTGGGATATTGGCCGCAACCCATTGACACCGTTTACCAGAAAGTTGATTCTGGAACATCCAGCTTGCGGATCCGCCATTCCCGATTTTCAGATAAAGTCCGTTCGCGTCGCGAGTCATTCCAGGATCACCCTCGCTGATAATTTTTTCGATACTTTTCGCCGTTAACATACAACCTCCGATTTCTTCCAGCCTACCACTCCGCCTACCACTCAGCGCTTGCTAGTATATCGTTTCAATGAAATATATCTATACTGACCTAGCTCAGGTTATGCTAAGGAATGGCCAGAAGATCAACGCGTCCGAAATTGGTTTTGACCCCGGAAGAGGTCAAGGTATTGGAACAGCTTCGTCAGTCACGAACGGCACCGTTGCGGGAAGTGCAGCGTGCCCAAGTGTTGTGGCTCTATTACGGGGGGTGAAACCATCGCCGCCATTATGAAGGGGGTCGGCATGACCCGCAAAAGCGTAGCCAAATGGATTGCCAAAGCCCTGAGTATGGGCGTAGCGGCGGCCTTGAAAGATGCGCCGCACGGGCGTGAGCCGACGCTCACCGAGGAAGCCAAGGCGTGGGTCGTGCATGTACCCTGCACCCAGCCCAAGGAGCTCGGTTACGCCGCCGAAGTCTGGAGCCGCCTGGCACTTGCGCAACATGTGCGTCAGCACGCCATCGCGGCTGGTCATGACTGCCTGGTGCGCGCCTCCAAGGCGACTGTGCAGCGGATCCTGGCCGCGCCCAGCCGCTACAACCCCACAAAGTGACCTATTACCTGGAACGTCGTGATCCGGCTTTCGAAAGTAAGATGCGCGAGGTGTTGCTGGTCTATCAAGAGGTGCGCCTGCACAATCAACAATTGGACCAAGGGGCGCCCCTGCCACCGGTGATCACCGTTGCGGTGGACGAGAAGCCCGGCTTGCAGGCGATCGCGACCACCAGCCCCGATTTGCCCCCCGTGCCCGGGCACCACTCCACCCTGGCGCGCGACTATGAATATAAACGCTTGGGTACCGGTTCGATTCTGGCCGCCCTCGACCTGCACACCGGCCACGTGACGGCCCGCGTGGAACGACGTCACCAGCCGGGAGTTTATCGAGTTGCTGAAGGACCTGGATGCCTATTATCCCGGCGATTGCACCATCCGGCTCATTCTGGACAATCATTCGGCCCATGTTTCGAAAGAAACTCGGGCGTTCTTAGCCACCCGTCCCAACCGTTTCAAATATGTTCACACCCCTACCCACGGGTCTTGGCTCAATCTGGTGGAAACCTGGTTCGGCAAAATGGCCCGTACCTTCCTCCGACACCTTCGCGTGCAATCCTGGGAAGAATTGCGCGATCGCATTCTCAAGGGAATCGCCGAAATGAATGCCGCTCCAGTCGTACATCGCTGGACAAAGTTCGATGCACTTAAAGCATAATGGGTATGTTTCTATGAAACGATATACTAGTACAGCAACCAGCAATTTCAACTAACTACAGTGATGAATTAAGGTAGTATAGAGATTTTGAACGTAACAGTTGAATCTCATGATGTTGGTAGCAAAATACAGAGTTCCGTTGACAGAGGGTGAAAAGGCCGAGCTTG
>JBGTCG010000083.1:0-46844 GCA_041748915.1 Methylococcales bacterium | reverse complement strand
CGGATATTCTACATGAGAATGCTTACAGTATGCCCTCCGAGCCTTTGTTCTTTCACCCGGGAAGCTTATCATAACTGTGTAGCAGCTAAAGCCTTGCACTAAAGTGCATAGTTTTGAACTAGCGTACAGAGACAATAAAATGCCACTGCTTGTCAGTCACGGGCATCACGGATAAGCGGTTTCCGCGCCGGATCAGGGCCAGGTCGTTCAACTCCGGATATTCTTTAAGCTCCTGCAGCAAGACGACCCTTTTCAATTTACGGACAAAGCGGATGTCCACCATAAACCACTGCGGATTATCCTTTTTGCTTTTCGGATCGAAGTGCTGGTTCTGCGGGTCAAAAGCGGTAAAATCCGGATAGCCTTCGCGGCAGATTTCAACGATCCCGGCAACGCCGGGTTCCGCGCAGGCGGAATGATAGAAAAACGCCTGGTCGCCGATTTTCATTTCGTCGCGCAACATATTACGCGCCTGGTAGTTTCTCACGCCGTCCCAGTAGACGGTTCGATCCGGCCTCAGTTCCAGGTCATCGATACTGAATTCGCCGGGCTCGGATTTCATCAACCAGTATTTCATCTCAGCCGGTGCTAATCGGAATTCCTTTTGCGGATCGATTGGAGGCGGCCTCCCGCATTCCGGAGCCAAGAGTGAGGACAGCATCTCCCACCTGCGCCGAAGCGCACTTTTGCCCTTGAACCGGTCGGTTCAGGTGGAAGCATTGCCGATGAATCAGGCTTCCCATTCGAAACGGGCATGCGCACCATCATCCAGCAATTGCCGCCCAGGTTATGAATTAGGCTCAAGAAAAAACCCAGTGCACTTCGAACGCGGCAGGAGATGCCTGGTACATAGTATACTATGAATAGCGGTTTTTTTTGTAGGGTGCGCCGTGTGCACGCGGGAATAACTGAGCGGCCACATTCTCGCGCACGGCGCCGTTACTCGTGCGCACGGCGCACCCTACTCTATTTTTATCATGTCCAGCACGGCGTCGATTTTTTGCTGAATTTTGACCAGCCTGCCGGCAAGATCACCGGATGAATTGGACGTCCGATTGGCCTGCTTGAGTTCATGCGCGATATTCAACGCCGCCATGACCGCGATCCGATCGAGCCCCACCACCCGTCCGGTGTCTCTGATCTCGCGCATTTTTTGATCGAGGTAGCGCGCCGATTCAAGCAAATCGTTCCGTTCCTCTTCCGTACAGGCGATCCGGTACTCTTTTCCGAGTACCCGGATGTCCACCGGCATGATTGATCCGGTCATGAGCTCTGTCCCATCGATTTAAGGCGCGTAATCATTGCTTCGACCCGGCTTCTGGCCAACGCGGTTTTTTCAAGCAATCGAGTGCGGTCTCGAATCAGATCATTCTGCCTGGCGATCAACACCCGATTCTCGGTTTTGAGTTGTTCGCAAAGCTCCATCAATTTCTCGACTTTATCCTCGAGATTTTTCAATTCCTGATCAATATCTTGATTCATACTTCACGATTGCGGACTGTAAAGTTTGTATCCGACAGGTTTCAGCGGACACCCGACAAATGGTAGAATACGAGATTATCCCTGTCAGGTCCAGCCAGACGATGATGGATCATGCCTACTACGAAGATTGCCAGATGATGATCGATGATGCCGGCGCCGAATGCTCGGTCGCCGAGGCTCATGGCATCATGACCGCAATGTTGTGCGTTGATCAATGGGTTCCATTTGCACAGTGGCAGGATGAAATGACAATCACGGCGCTATTTGCCGCTGACCTGAACGGCCCCGCATTGGGGTGCATGACCACCTTGTTTGACACTACCCGTGCGCAGTTTGCCGAAGATGAATTTGAATTTTCGCTGTGCCTACCGGACGATGAAATTCCGCTTGGCCCACGCGCGCAGGCCTTGAGCGAATGGTGTCAGGGCTTTTTGCATGGCCTGGATCATGCCGGCGGAAAAAAATTCTGGCCCGGCCAGTGCGACGAGATCATCCGTGATCTGATCGCGATTTCCGAGGTCGATTCCGCAACGGACGAAGACGATGATGAGGACTCTCTGATGGAGCTGATCGAATACGTGCGGGTGGGTGTCGCGTTGATCCGGATCGAGTTGCAGCAGCTCTGCGATGCACAAAGGATTCACTGAAACGGTTCCGGCCTCGGAGCCGTTATCCTGAAACTTCGTTCCTCCGGATCAGCAAATTGACTATCGCGAAAAGTGAAATCCGGCGCCGGCGCAAGGAATTGATGCGCATGATGGGTCCGGGCAATATCGGATTGATCGCAAGCGCTCCGGTACGTCAACGGAACAATGATGTCGATTATCCTTTCCGGCAGGACAGTGATTTCGTTTACCTCACCGGCTTCGAAGAACCGAATGCACTGGCCGTTTTCATTCCTGGACGCCGCGTCGCCGAGTATATCCTGTTTTGCCGTGAATTCGACGAAACCATGGCGCTTTGGACCGGCCATCACGCGGGGATCGAGGGCGCCAAAGAAATCTACGGCGCCGACGACGCATTCCCCATCGATGACGTCGATGAAATCCTGCCTGGGCTCATGGAAAACAAAGGCCGCGTGTTCTATCCGATGGGACGCAACCCGGATCTGGATCAACAGGTGCTGGAATCGGTGAAGCAATTACGCGAACGCGTGCGATCGGGAGTCTCGGCACCGATGGAGTTTGTCGCGATGGAGAATCTGCTGCACGAGATGAGGCTGTACAAGAGCGAGGCGGAACTAAGACTGATGCGCAAGGCCGCGAAGGTGTCGGCGAAAGCGCATATCCGCGCTATGCGCACCGCGCGCGTGGGTTTGTACGAACACGAGATCGAGGCCGAACTGTTGCATGAATTCACCCGGAACGGGATGCGCTCTCCGGCTTATCCTTCGATTGTCGCCGGCGGACGCAACGCCTGCGTCTTGCACTACACGCAGAACAACGATCGACTGCAGGACGGTGATTTGCTGTTGATTGACGCGGGCGCGGAAAATCAGAATTACGCGTCCGATCTTACCCGGACTTTTCCGATTTCCGGACGATTCAACGAAGCTCAGCGACTGCTCTACCAACTGGTATTGGATGCGCAGCTTGCGGCGATCGATAGAGTGCGTCCCGGCAATGGCTGGAACGACCCTCACGAGGCGGCAATCAAGGTTCTGACGCGCGGGCTCGTTGACCTCGGCTTGTTGAAAGGCCGGGTTTCGACTCTGATCAAGCAGGAAACCTATAAGAAATTTTATATGCACAGAACCGGTCATTGGCTCGGAATGGATGTGCACGACGTCGGGAATTACAAAGTCGATGGAAAATGGCGGCTGCTTGAGCCGGGCATGGTGTTGACGGTTGAACCCGGCCTATATGTCCCGGCCGAATGCGCCGAGGTCGATAAAAAATGGCGCGGAATCGGGATTCGGATCGAGGACGATGTCGTGGTGACCCGAGACGGATGCACGGTGCTGACTTCGGGCGTGCCGAAGGCGATTCGTGAAATTGAAGAGCTGATGGCTTGATTCCATGTCCGTAGACTACGATGTTGTGATTATCGGCGGCGGATTGTCCGGAGGAAGCCTCGCGCTGGCATTACAGGGTAGCGGATACCGGATCGCCGTTGTTGAGGCGGTTGGCGATGACCAGCGCCTCGTATCGCCGGCCGGAGATCGCGCCCTGGCCCTGGCTTACGGTACGGTGTGTCTTTTAAAGTCCCTGGCAATTTGGGATGAACTTGAAACGCAAAGCGCGCCGATCACGGAGATCCATGTTTCCGATCGCGGACATTTTGGAACTACCCGGCTGTCCGCTCGAACCGAAGCGGTCGATGCGCTGGGGTACGTGATTGGCGCCGCAATCCTGGAAGATCGACTCGCCGCGGCTCTTGAAGATTCCAACGTCGATCGGATCAGTCCGGCCAAATTGACCGGCTTTAAATCCGGACCCGATGCCGTGCTTTTAACGCTACGGAAGGAAACCCGTGATCTCGGTCTTTCGACGCGGCTGCTGGTCGGCGCCGACGGCGTGAATTCGTCGGTCCGGCGCTTTTTGAATATCGGGCAAACGATCCGCGACTATCAGCAAACCGCGATCGTGACGCAAGTCAGGCCGGACATCGATCCTGCCGGTATCGCGTTTGAACGCTTCACGGCGACCGGTCCCCTGGCAATGCTACCCACGCTGGACCGATGCTGTTCAGTAGTCTGGACCCAACCGACCGCGGCCGCGGAACAACTCATGACGCTGAATGACGGGGAATTTTCGGCGCGGCTGCAAAACGCGTTCGGTTTTCGGCTGGGCCGGCTAACCACCCTATCGAAGCGCGTACAGTTTCCTTTGCAGTTGGTCCGGTCAGAAAAAATGATTGCTCATCGCAGCGTGCTGGTTGGCAATACCGTTCATCAGTTGCATCCGGTCGCGGGTCAAGGCTTCAATCTCGGGATGCGGGATGTTGCCCTGCTGGCCGAAATGATTATGAACGATCTCGAAAACGAACGCGATCCCGGACGGAATTCATTGCTCGACGCCTACGCCGCGGCCCGGACCCGTGATCATGAAACTTTTGTTCGCTTTACCGACAGCCTCGTGCGGATTTTTTCCAACGGCTGGTCGCCGCTGGCGGGTACGCGCGGATTGGGTCTCCTCGCGCTGGATCGCTGCTATTGGGCCAAACATCTGCTGACCCGGCAAGCAATGGGCCTCGGGGGGCGCCTGCCCAGAATCGAAACCGGTCTGGTCCGGTGACCCCCGCAACGGAAAATTTCGCGGTGGCGGTGGTTGGCGGCGGCATGGTGGGCGCCATGCTGGCCTGCATTCTCGCGCGGGCCGGGATTCGGACGGCGCTGATCGAAGAGCGTCTGCCCTTGCGCGAATGGCCGGACGATTCGATTGATACCCGGGTTTCCGCATTGACCACGACCAGCTGGACCATCCTCGATAGGCTGGGTGTATGGGATCCGATCAACCGGCTCGGCGCATGCCCGTATCGGTATATGCGGGTCTGGGATTCGGTTCGTTGCGGTGAATTGTATTTCGATGCTGCGGACGTCGGCCATGACATTCTCGGGTACATTGTCGAAAACCGGGTTACGGTCGCGGCAACGTGGGAAATACTAGAGACGCTTTCCGATGTTGCGCTGATCTGTCCGGCAAAGGTTACCGGAATGGTCCAGGTTCCTGCTGGGTCCAGATTGTTTCTGGACAACGGGCGGTCGGTTTCCGCCCAATTGATGGTCGCGGCGGACGGTGCGGATTCCGCGCTGCGATCGATGGCCGGAATTCACGTCAAGGGCTGGTCCTATGGCCAGTCCGCGCTGGTCGCAGCGGTTGAAACCGAAGGCCCTCACAACCAAACCGCCTGCCAAAAGTTCCTTACGGAAGGGCCATTGGCGTTTCTGCCACTTCGAAACGGAATGTCGTCGATTGTGTGGACATCACGGTCGCAGACCACCAAAGGCTATCTGGATCTGCCGGAAACAACTTTCAATCGTGAATTGGAAGCGGCCAGCGGCGGGATTCTCGGCAAAACGACATTGGCCAGCGGGCGCGCCATTTTCCCGCTACGGCTGCAGTATGCGCGAAACTATTTTCGCGGTAACGTGGTCCTCGTCGGCGATGCCGCGCATTCCGTGCATCCGCTGGCTGGGCAGGGCGCGAACATGGGAATCCTCGATGCCGCCGCGCTGGCCGAATTGGTGGTTTCCGCGCGTGACCGGGACCGTCCGCTTGCCGGTTTCAATACACTGCGCAGATATGAGCGCTGGAGGAAGGGCGACAATCTGGCCATGTTGATCGGAATGGATTTGTTGAACCGTGCTTTTGGCCCGTCCCCACCCGGTTTCGCTGCCTTGCGGTCGCTGGGAATGAATATGATCAATCGAAGCGATCCAGTCAAAAATTTTTTAAATCGCTACGCAATGGGGCTCCGCCCGGACCTCCCGTCTTTGGCCAGCGGAAAGATCTGCTGGTAGAGAATCGGGCTCGCGGCAAATTGTGCTCTAAATCGGCTGGAAGACTTTTTCTACTTCCCTGACCAGCTTCTTGTCCATGACGAACATGATCACGTGGTCTCCTTCCTCGAATACCGTGTCGTGGTGGATCTGCATTATCTCGCTGTTGCGCACAAGGGCGCCAAGAATAATTCCATAGGGAAGATTGATTTCGTTGACTTTTCGGCCGATTACGCTGGACGAGCCGGCAGGCCCGTGCGCGATCGCCTCGATCGCTTCCGCGCGCCCGCCGCACAAGGAGTTGACCTGCACGACGTCGCCGCGCCGCACATGTTTCAAAATACTGCCGATAGCGGTCTGTTCAGGATCTACCCACACGTCGATCCCGGTTCCATCGAGCAAGTCAACGTAGCTCGCATGGTTAAGCAGGCAAATCGATTTACGGGCGCCCAAACGTTTGGCCAGCGTAGCGGAAATGATATTGCTGCCGTCATGGTCGGTGATCGCGCAGAAAAGATCAGTCTTATCGATGGACTCATTGATCAGCAATCCTTCGTCCGTGCAGTCCCCGTGGAGGACCAGAGTGTTGTCGAGTTGACTCGCTATTTTCCTGGTCCGGTCGGGGTTTAGTTCTATGATCTTGACCTGGTGACCGTTTTCAAGCGCCAAAGCCAATCGCTTTCCGATATGGCCTCCTCCCGCGATTAGAATCCGCTTCATCGGAGGTTCCAATTTTTTCAGATCGCTGAGTACCTTACGGACTTCGTCCTTCGGCGCCATGATAAAAATTTCGTCTCTTTCCTCGATAACTGCGGAACCGTTCGGCACCACGGCCTTTCCGTCACGAAAGATCGCGGCAATTCGTATCTTCGAATTTGCCAGATGTTCCTTGAGCACGCGGATTCTTTTTCCGGTCAACATACTGTTTCTCGAAATGCGAACCGAGAACAGCCGCACCAGACCGTCCGCGAATTCAGACACGTACAAGACTCCAGGGAATTCGATCAGGTTCCGGATGAAATCCATGATGATGATTTCCGGACTTATTACGACATCAATCGGCATGCCCCCTGCCTGGAACAACTTGGAATTATTGAGGAATTCGGAAGCCCTTACCCGCGCAATCGTTTTCGGAGTGTGGTAAAGAGTGTTGACGATCTGGCAGGCAAGCATATTGATCTCGTCTTTGTCGGTGACTGCGATGACGATATCCGCATTCCCGGCTCCGGCTTGTTCCAGGATCGAAGGGAAGGCCGCGTTCCCGGCGACGGTCGCGATGTCGAGACGTTCTTTCAGTTCCCGCAATAGATTCTGGCTCATATCCACGACGACAATATCGTTATCCTCATGAGCCAGAGCGGTGGCCACAGAGGAACCGGTGCGACCAGCACCGAGTATCAGTATATTCATAGTCTGAAGTTCAAAATTTGTGAATCCAAATCCGGGTAAGTCCGGTACCCGGCTTAATAAAGGGGCGGAAGGGCATTACAGGTCAAGAACAATCGGCTCTGACGACCGGATTAGTCCGGAAGCCTGTGCATTCGCACCGGGTTGCGGGCAAGTGGCCGTGGCGCGGTTCGAATGATCCGGCCGCCACATGAGGGCGGTCGAACTGGAACGATCTTTAAGCAAGACCACGCTGATTATTTTCGGGGTTCGTTCCGGTCCATGAGTCGGGATTCCAAATGTTGATTATTACGGTCAAGTAGCCGCTTGTTTGTCACCACCAGGAATAAAAATGTACGGTAATCAACACAACATAACACATCTGCAACAAGGCGAGCGCCCATTTCTTACGTTCCCAGATGAAAAAAACGCCGAACAGAAATCCGGATATCGAAAGCGCCATGACGCCGGATATGACCCAGACCTTGTGCGTCGCGGTCAGGGCAAACGCTTCGGCGCCCAGAAACAGGAGTCCTAGAGCCAAAAGGATTAAATAACGCGGCAGACAGATTTCACACGGTTTTTTTACCACTGCGAGATCTTTGTCGTAAACCACGAGCACGGTGGCTGCGACGAAAATAACCAAATATAAAACAGGTATCATAACGACCTCCTACATCTGGATCTGGAAGCAAAAGTTTGGGTTTTCAAGTGTGATTTTGAATGTCGCTTATAATTGAAGGTGGATACCGAATCGGATTCCGACGCTTTATATCGATCGCAACCTACTCTCTATTAAAGGTTTACGCAAGCTTGCCGGGGTTGCAACAGCAATTCTCATTTTGGCGATATTGGTAGATCGGGTTAGGCGCGCATCCAATAAACTGGACTTTTTATCGCTGGGCTTGACGCGCGCCATAACCCGACACGACGAGGGTTGGTTTAAAGTCTGTGTCGGGTTACGCCGCGCGGTTTGTGCAAGAGTTTGGACAAGGTTAATGCGGAGCGCGCCTGACCCGACCTACGATTGGACGCAGGTTTCTGTTCAAAATGAGAATTGCCGGGGTTGCAAGGCTGATCAGACCGGGCCGGAAACGGGAGGTCGCGAGGCGACATGCCAAGCTTTCCGGAAATCGAAAAAAGCGGAACCAGGTCGCTTACGGGTGTACAATCATTCCCGCGTTTGAGACTGTTCCATAAGTAAATGCTGAATAAATCCGTCCCGGATTTCTCTGCCGTCGGCAACACCGAACGCGATTCCGCGTTGCCTTGCAAAATCAAACGCTTTCAGCCTTGAATATTGGCAGCATCCGGGCCTCGCGGGAAGCTCTGATTTAATCCGGGCTTCCTGAACTGAAATGCATATTTTTTCCGTGATTATCGGGTCTTGGAGAATCAAGTGAAGCGTTTTGGGATTACCCTTTTACTGTCAGCCAGTCTGGTGTCCTGTGATTTCGGAGGTTCGCCCGATTATCAATACAGAACCATTACCGGCGATTCACCGTATTCGGATTGGAAACAGAGCCGCAGCCTCGCGATGGAGTTGGTCCAGACCGAGTTCGAGGCTTTTGTGAAGGACGAATGCCGGCGCGCGATCGGGAACGGTTGGGCGCGGCATCAAGTGAAGAACGAAGGCGTCATGAACTGCGAGCAGACAACGGAAGGACACCATTGCCGGAAAAAGAATGTCGAGCTTGAATGCCGGCAGGTCAGTGAATTTTTTCCCTGAACACAGGTTCGGTGCAGCGTCCGCGCGATACACCCCCCGGCGCCGAGGCGGGTTAAAACAGGCCGTTTTAACGGATCGCCATCAGGCGAGATAAAGCGCTGCAAGACCGAGAAAAGCCAGGAAGCCGACCACGTCGGTCACGGTTGTCAGAATGACGCCGCCGGCCAGCGCGGGGTCGATTCCCAGACTGTCCAACAGGAGCGGGATGGTTGCCCCGGCCAGCGCCGCACAGATGAGCGTAATCACAATCGCGCCGCCGATCAGTCCGCCGAGCGCCACGTTGCCGAACCAGACCCCGGCAATCAGGGCGATCACCAGCGCCCAGACGATGCCGTTCAGGGTACCGACCGCAAGTTCCTTGCTGATCATCAGCCTTGCGTTGGTGCGGCCGATTTGCTTAAGCGCGAGTCCGCGTGTCACCAGGGTCAGGGTCTGGGTTCCCGCGATTCCGCCCATGCTTGCAACGACCGGCATGAGCACGGCCAAAGCGACCATTTTCTCGATCGTGGGCTGAAAAAGCGCGATCACCCAGGAAGCCAGCACCGCGGTTAACAGGTTCACGCCGAGCCACAGCGCACGCCGTCTCGCACTGAGCCTGACCGGAGCGAACATATCCTGGTCTTCGTCCAGGCCCGCCATGCTCATGAGTGAATGATCGGCTTCATGTAGGATCACGTCGACCACGTCGTCGATCGTAATTCTGCCCAGAAGCCGTCCGAGACCATCGACCACGGGCGCGGATACCAGATCGTGTTTTTCGAACAGGATTGCGACTTCCCGTTCGGGCATTTCCACCGGAATGGTATAGACATCTTTGATCATCAGGTCAGCCACCTTCGCTTTGGCATCTTTGGTCAGCAGGATCGAGAGGGGCAGTAGTCCCAGGAAATGGTCGGCGCGGTCGACCACCATGAGACTGTCGGTCAAGTCCGGAATTTCGCCGCGCAGCCGGAGATAGCGCAATACGACGTCGAGAGAAACTTCCTGCCGGACCGTGAGCGTGTCGATGTTCATCAGGCCGCCCGCGGTATTTTCGCCGAAGCAGAGCACCGCCTCGAGACGCTGCCGGTCCTGATTGTTCATCGAATTGAGAACCTGTTCGAGCGTGTCCTCCGAAAGTCCCTCGACCAGATCGGCGAGGTCGTCCGTGTCGAGACTCCCAGCCGCATCGACCAATTCCGCGGTCGTTGTGGTCTCGATCAGTCCGCTGCGGACTTCGTCGTTGAGTTCGACCAGCACCCCTCCGCGCAGACCGGAATCGATCCGCCGCCACGCGGTCTCCCGGTCGGACCGTTGCAGCGATTCGAGGATATCCGCGATTTCTGACGGATGTAACGCGTTCAGTATCGCCGCAACCCGCTCCGGTTTGTCTTGCGCCAACCATTTAGCGACCCGCCCCAGGTGGTATTCGGATTGATTTCTTTTTGCGGTCGCGAGCATGGAGCCTGTTTCCGGTTGGCGGGGACGGTAGATCTTTTCCATTTTAAACGAATTCGAAAAGATAACTGGCCTTCCGGCCGGAAATTTGGAAAACCTTAATTTCTTGCGAACGAGATCGGAATCAAAGATTGGCGCGTCTTCGATCCGCAATTTTCCGCCCGACCACTGATCGGGCGGAAAAAGAGAACCCGGCGCGGCCGCCGGTTCGATGAACAGGTCTCAGTGCAATTCCCGGTGTCCCACCAGAATATGGTAGCGCGTCGATCGGAAGTTATTGGCCAGGTTCTCGGCCAGATAAACCGACCGATGCCGGCCACCGGTACAGCCGATTGCAATGCTGAAATACGAGCGGTTCCCGGCTTCGAAATCCGGAATCCATCGATGCAGGAAACGGTTGATGTCGGCAAGATATTCGCGAACCATGGGGATGTTGTCGAGAAATTCGATGACCGGCCGGTCCTTGCCGGTCAGACCGCGCAGGGCCGGTTCCCAATGAGGATTCGGAAGACAGCGCGCATCGAACACAAAATCCGTATCCAATGGGATACCATTTTTGTACCCGAAGGATTGGAAGAAAATCGATAAAACCTGGTTTTTTTTGAGCCCGATCCGAACGCGAATAAGTTCTCTGAGTTCATGGATATTGGTGCGCGAAGTATCGATGATCAGATCCGCGTGATCAATCACCGGTTCGAGCAATTTCCGTTCCAGCTCGATCGCTTCCGCGAGTGACAGATCGGCGTTGGTCAGCGGATGCCTGCGTCTGGTTTCGCTGAAACGTTTAAGCAGTGTTTTCTGATCCGCTTGCAGAAACAAGATTTCGGTTTCGATGTTCAGGTTCTTTATGAGCGCGAGCGTTTCCGGAAAAAGCGCGAGGCTTTTGCTGTTTGTGCGCGAATCGATACCGATTGCGGTTTTATCGTAGGTTTGGTCGTTTGCCCTAATTACCTGTTCTATGAGCTTTTCAACCAGGGCAACCGGCAGGTTGTCGATACAGTAATAACCGCAGTCTTCCAGCGTATCCAGGGCGATGCTTTTGCCCGATCCCGAAAGGCCGCTGACAATAATAAGCTTCATGACCGCATCTATGGAGACTTGTCGTTGCTCGGGAAATACGCGCTAGACGATCCGGGTATTGATTTGGAAGGCGCAACTCGGTTCAAAATGGTCCCAGTGTCCAATGCAGTTATCGATCTGGGAAGGGTAATCCCCCGGCCATCGCCGAAGCCAGGGGTCAATGGAGAAAACTGTTGAAAACGTCCTAACGGTGATGGTTCGCGGTTTTTTCTTTGTGCTTACGGACCTGCCGGTCGAGCTTGTCGACGAGGCTGTCGATAGCGGCGTACATGTCTTCCTGATGATCTTCGGCGAAAAGCTTTGCGCCGCTGATCTGGACGGTTGCTTCGGCTTTTTTGATTATTTTCTCCACCCCCAAAATCACATGAACGTCGGTGACGTGGTCAATATGCCGTTCCAGTCGTTCGAATTTGGATTCGACATAGTTTTTTAACGCATCGGTGATATCGATATGATGTCCAGTTACACTGATTTGCATATTTATATTCTCCTCAGAGGCCCGTGAAATTGCTTAAGTCGTGGCTTCCGGCGCTCAACCCGGCGCCAACCGAAGGTCATGTGAGTTTACCAAGTAGCGGTCACCCGGGAGATTTCATGTTGGCATGGCTTTCCCCGTGTGCTGAACATGGAATCCCAAAACCATTTTTTTAAAGATAGCTTATCCTAATCGGTGCCCGGTTACGAGTGGTATCGCAGGGATTACAAAATCCGTTTTCGCTCATTCGAAGGCGGGATGGACATTGCCTCCCGGTACTTCGCGATGGTCCGGCGTGCTACATTAATTCCCTTCTCTTGCAGAAGCAGCGATATTTTGTGATCGCTGAGCGGCTTGGCGGGGGGTTCGCTGCCGACCAGTTCCTCAATAAAGGCGCGGATTGCCGTCGATGAGCATTCCCCGCCGCTGTTCGTGGATACATGGCTTGAGAAAAAATATTTGAATTCGTAAATTCCTTTCGGGGTGTGCATGTATTTTTGGGTGGTCACTCTCGAAATGGTCGATTCGTGCATTTCGACTTCTTCCGCGACATCCCGCAATACCATGGGTTTCATGGCGATCGGGCCATGTTCGAGAAATTCTTTTTGCCGTTCGACGATACACCGAGCGACCTTGAGCAGGGTATCGCTCCGACTTTGCAGACTTTTTAGAAACCAGCGAGCCTCCTGCAAATGGTTCCGGAGGCAGGCATTATCGGCGCTGTTGTCGGCTCGTTTGACCATCCCCGAATAATACGGATTCACGCGCAGCTTGGGCGCAATGTCCGGATTGAGCGCGACTTGCCATCGGCCCTTGTTTTTGTGAACGAAAACGTCCGGAATCACATATTGCGGCTCCTGGCTTTCGATGAGACTGCCGGGCCTTGGATTCAGGGATCTGATCAACGCAATGACCTCACCGAGTTCCGCATCGGTCAGATCCAGCAGACGTTTCAGACGAGACTGGTTTTGTGCCGCGAGATGATCGAGAAAATGGGTAACCAACTCAATTGCCGTGGTTTTCCATTTCACATCATCGGCTAATTGCGAAAGCTGGATTCCCAGACAATCGGCGAGATCCGCCGCGGCCACGCCGGGTGGATCAAAACTCTGGATGCGATGCAGCACAGCCCGGACTTCTTCGATTTCGAGCTCTTCCATCTGGTTCAACAGCCCGGCGTGAATATCCTCCAGGGTTGATGTCAGGTAGCCTTCCGAATTGATCGAATCGATGATTGCGAACGCAATCGCGCGGTCTTGCTCGGAAAACTTCGCAAGCTCCATCTGCCAAAACAGATGGTCGACCAGCGTTGGAGCGCTGGAGCGATAGGTCTCGAAATCCTGGGTCTCTACCGGCGTTGTCGAAGGATTGGAAGATTGAACGTTGTCATAAACATCATCCCAGGTGGAATCCACCGGGAGTTCATCGGGGATATCGGTTTGCGAACCCTCGCTCGTCGTTTCCGATTGCTTGGTCGTTATTCTTTCCGGGATCTCGTCACCCGGTACAGGTTCGTCTTCCACAACTTCGAGCATCACGTTTGAATCGAGGACTTGCTGAATTTCCTGGTGCAGGTCCAAAGTCGACAACTGCAGCAGACGAATGGCCTGCTGCAATTGCGGCGTCATGGTGAGTTGCTGGCTGAGGCGTAACTGTAACGACTGTTTCATCGAACTGGATTCGAATTTACAAAAAATTTACTTCCCGAAAGAAAATAGAGCCCGGCGAATCCGGACCAAGTCATTTTCATCCTATTGTAGACTAAACGCCCGAAATCTGGCGATCATTAATGTTCCATCGGGGTTACATGTTGAAATTCTCGCCGAGATACACTTGCCGGACCTGCCGATTTTCAAGAATCGTGTCCGGATCGCCCTCGGCGATCACCTTGCCTTCGTTGAGGATATAAGCGCGGTCACAGGTGCCCAAAGTCTCTCTGACGTTGTGTTCGGTAATTAATATTCCGATTCCCCGTTCGCGCAGATGGCGGATGATTTTCTGAATATCGATGATCGAAAGCGGATCGACGCCGGCAAAAGGTTCATCGAGCAAAATGAAATGAGGTTCCGAAGCCAGCGCACGCGCAATCTCCACTCGCCGCCGTTCGCCGCCGGATAATCCGAGTGCGGGCTGTTGCCGTAGATGGTTAATGCCGAACTCATGCAATAGTTCCTCAATGATCAGTTCCTTCTGGCCTCCGGTAATGTCCTTCCTGATTTCGAGCACCGCTCGAAGGTTGTCCGCTACGTTCAGTTTCCGAAATATCGATGGTTCCTGTGGCAGATAGCCGATGCCCATCTGCGCGCGGGCGTGAATCGGAAGTTTGGTGATGTCCTGATCGTTAATTAAAATTCTGCCGTGTTCGGTTTTAATCAGGCCGACGATCATATAAAAACTCGTCGTTTTTCCGGCGCCATTCGGGCCGAGCAGACCGACGATTTCACCGCTGTTGATTTGCAGTGAAACGCCATCGACAACCGAGCGGCTGTTATATTGCTTGCGGAGGTCCTGTGCCGACAACAGCGTCATGGTTATTTTTTGTTTTCCGTTTTCGGATGCAGCGTGATATGGACCCGCTTTCCGTTCGAAGAGGCCTGACCGGCTTTCACGATCGCGTTTTTGCGGTCGTACTCGATGCGTTCGCTCGCGTAGGTGTCCTGACCCTGCCGGACCACCGCTTTTTCGATCATGACCAACAGCTCCGTATCGGTATAATACTCCGCAGTCTGAGAACGGCCATGGACATCTTCGTCTCCGGGCTTTGGAGTCTGCTTAAAAGTAACCGGGTTACCGGTCGCGATGAATTTGAAGGGCTTGCGGTCCTTAGTGTATACAACCAGCTTATCGGAATTGAGCAACATGCTGCCTTGACTGATTTCCACACTGCCGGTATAGACACTGACGCCAGTGTTGTCGTCGTAAGTCGCGGCGTCCGCTTCAATGTAGATCGGCTGACGGGAATCGTCATCCAGTGACCAGGCAGGCGCGGTCAAGCCCAGAACTAAGGCCAGGAACAGGAAAACCTCAACGCGCATCATAGATTCCCTTGACATTGGAATGCAGGTTAATTTGCTTGTAGTCACCGAAGGTCAGGGACAACCCGATCCCGCTGATGTGATTGCGGTTGCTGATAAGCTCCGCGTACTCGTCCGTCTGGGCGAAATCAATCTCCGGCTGGATCACAAGGTTTGCCGTGTTGATGGTCACCGGCTCGATTCCAGGCGCAGGGTCCCGCGTGATCCTGACATTGTTGCCAAGCCGGATCGTTTTTCCTTCTGCCGTGATAAAACCGGTTTCCGCATGGACTACCCAAGGCGGAGATTCCTTGTTAAAATACGTAAACACCGGCCGTTCGAGTTCGGTCGTGTCGTCATCCTGAAAATGTACCATGAATTCGGCAAACAATATATTTTTGGGTTTTCCTTCTTCGGTCATGGTGATCTTGGTAAATTTTTTACTGAAGGAATCCGGTTGATGCCCCGCAGCGGGCTGAACTCTTATCGATCGCGGCGCCATCCGGTCCGCGACCAGCCAACTCAGCAAGACTAATATCGCCAGACCCAGATAGATCCACAATTGTCTGGTCATTCCTTAGAGTCGCCTTCAGACAGCAAGAAGGCTTCGATCGAGGCATCCAGCATCTGCTTCGCGGTCAGGATCAAATCGCAAACTTCGCGCGCCGCACCGCGCCCGCCCGCCAGCGAAGTGCACCAATCGGCGCGCTGCCGAACCGCAACATGAGCATCCGCGACCGCGATTGCAAGGCCGACCCTGGAAAACAACCGAAGGTCAGGAACGTCGTCGCCGACGTAGGCCACGTGCCGCGGATTGATCGATAATTTTTCGCAAAGATCGTCAAATGCAAGTCCTTTATCGTCCTGACCCTGATACACATGTTTGACGCCGAGGCTGGTCATCCGCACAGAAACCGATTTGGACTCCCGGGCGGAGATCACGGCAATTTCAACGCCGCCGTCGCGCAGCATCTTGATTCCTTGGCCGTCTTTTACGTTAAAGACTTTGTATTCCCGCCCGGATTCATCAAAGATCAGTCCCCCATCCGTCAGGACTCCGTCGACATCAAAGATGACCAGACGGATCTGTTTGGCGATTTCAAGAATTTTCTGCATCGCGATGAAATGTTAAATTGCGGTCGCCGATCTTATGCCCGAATCAGACAACCCCGGCAAGCAGTAAATCATGCATATGTAACGCGCCGATCAAATGTTTTTCCGGGTCGGTGACGAGGAGAACGGTAATTTTTTTTAATTCCATTTTTTGCAATGCTTCCGCCACCATTACGTCCGGTGCAATGGTCGTGCAGTTCGCGGTCATTACATCTTGAATCCGGGTGGTATGAATATCGCATCCGGGTTTATCGAACATCCTGCGCAGGTCACCGTCAGTAAAGATTCCTTTGACCCGATTCTGCTGGTCGACGACCGCGGTCATACCGAGCTTTTTCGCGGTCATTTCGATCAGAGCTTCACGGACCACTGCCTGGTCTCCGACGCACGGGAGTTCCTGTCCGGTGTGCATCAAATCCCGCGTTGTCAGCAATAACCGCCTGCCGAGACTGCCGCCGGGATGCGAACGTGCAAAGTCGTCGCGGGTGAATCCTTTGGACTTGAGCAGCGACACTGCGAGCGCATCGCCCATGACCAGCGTCGCGGTGGTGCTCGAGGTTGGCGCGAGTCCAAGCGGACAGGCTTCCTGAAGAACCTGTACGTCGAGATGGACCGAAGCTTCCCGGGCCAGCGTTGATTTACTATTCCCGGTCATCGCGACCAGTGGAATGCCGAGACGCTTGATCATCGGCAGGATGGTCAGGATTTCCGGTGTTTCCCCCGAATTGGACAACGCCAGCACCGTATCGTCGCGGGTGATCATGCCGATATCGCCGTGCCCGGCTTCGCCGGGATGGACAAAAAACGCGGGGCTGCCGGTGCTGGCCAGGGTGGCCGCTATTTTGCCACCGATATGACCCGATTTCCCCATCCCGGTGACCACAATTCTGCCCCGGCAATCGAGTAAGTGTTTACAGGCCCCGACGAAATTGCCGTCGATTCGATCTTTCAGCGCGGTGACGGCCCGGACTTCGATATCGATCACTTCCTGCCCGAGGGCGATTAGCGATGCGTCGTCGAGTATGATGCGTGTCATGTTTCGGGAAATTCGGTGCAGGAGACACTCGGTCACCCGACAGGCGTCGGACGTTTTCTGGTCTTTATTGTGCTTGGTTAGAGTCGATTTGTCACCGATTGGCGTTCGACTCAGTTTACAGGATATTTCGATCAATCATGCGATCAAGGGCTAAGCGTAAATCTCTCCTAGAGTCTGGAGTAATTTATCGGCCGTTATATCCCAGGTATGAGTTCTCATCAGTCGTTCACGAACCTCCAAAGTTCGGGATTTGTACAGAGCATAATTCGTGCGCATCTCCACCAGGGCTTCCGATAAACCTTCGAGGGTGGGGTAATATTTAAATCCCAATGGCATTCCCGGAAAGGCGCTCCAGGATTCGAAGAAAAATGGTTTTATTTGGAAGCCGGGCTCGAGGATTTCTCCGGGCAGTATGTATTCGCTGATCGCCGTATGCCGATTGGCGATCACGGGAACACTTTTGGCGATTGCCTCGCACACCGGTAGGCTCCATCCGGCGCCTTCCACCGGATGAACCAGGCAATGGGACTCAAAATAGAGCGCGTTCAATTGCTCGCGGCTTAAAAACGCAAAATCCAAAACTCGAATGTTCGGGGGCATTTCGGAAAACTCTTCGGGCCGATTCATTGGGGCGAGTGTTTTGACGATCTACTGAACGCCAGGGTCTTCTCCAAAAGCTTTTCGAAAAGCGGCGACCGTGATCGAAACGCATTTTTCGAGGCAGAAAAACCGGAACACATTAGCAGGTGGCCTGTGATGTTCGGGGTTATCGGTCGGGTCAAGCCCCTCCGGAACTACATGAATCGGAACGGTTACTCCATTATCGGTCTTTAAAACCAAGCACCCATGTCCGTCGAACCGATCGGGATTGACATGAACGAGTATGGGAATATTTTGAGCGATTGCCGTTTCAATGAATTCTGGCGGTCGGAAAATCCTTGACAGGAACGGGGGAACTAGTGACGGATTCGCCGGTAGCCCAGTTGCGGTGAGAACGACGGCAACACCGCGCTTCAATAAATGAAGGGCTGTGGCTTCGGTGATGACTCCGTATCCACTATCGGAAACAGGTCCGATTAGGTACAGTGTGCTGATCATGCGTGAAAGTGAACGCGTTTTTTCTGGATAAGGTCGCGATTGAGCCCCGCCCCGAACCGATGATCCGGGGTTGGGACACAACCTCCAAACAGTCCACGAATACTTTCATTTCCATTTAATCCATAGCGTTTGTTGCCAATCATATAAGCATATATAATTTCGGTCCAAAAGTATTTCCTTGGCGAGCCGAGGCTTGCCGCCACCGGCTAACATATTGTCATCGATTAAGATTATTGCTTCATCATGACAATACGGAAGCGCCGCGTTCAGTTCATTTACACAATGTTCCTGGCTTCCCTGAATCAGGTCCGAATGCTTTTCTGCGATTTCCTGTTCGGACATTTCCATTAGTATGGCTTTCGCCGCCATGATATCTTGCTCGCCTCCGTATAGATTCAACAACTCACGGTACGGATAATCACAGCTATCCAGATATAAAAGATCGATTAAACCACCTATATCCAAAGATTGTAGAAATTCAATCGAGTTGCCAATGTTATAGGTTATGAAATTTTTATAGTCCCTAGTAATGCCCTGACAGACACCGATATTTTCGGCACTTGAATCAACAGTCCATAAGTGCGCTCCGTTATTCAGTCTTTTACACAGATCACCGAACAGCAATGTAGATAACCCCCCGCCCCAATCACCTTCCAGCCGGGCGCAACCTGTTTCAACTATTCGCTTTCCATTAAGTTGTATGAACAGATTCATTGCCATCCGGAAGGACGCCCAGCGCGGACCGGAATCATCCCTGTAGAGCTGGTCCATTTCGTTATGATAATAAACCAAGTCTTTCATAATAGCCGAGGGAACCTGTTCTGACTTTGTTTTATAATATTTTCCGCTTGATGTTACAATCGCTCGTGCTGGGGGAAAGATTACGCCGTTGATTCGCCTAAATGATTGCAGCCTCACCGGGAAAGTCAATAATGACCCAAATCGGTTCGGGTCGCCAGGAATGGGCGCAGCCTCCGGAACCATAGCGGCTCTAAACAATGCGGCCAATTCCTTGAAAGATACCGGCGCCGCATCCAATCCCGATCAAACTGTGGTCTTTTGGGAAGTTCTGATTAAATCAGAACTTCCCGCAGTGCAGGGATGCGCTGCCCAAATCGAACGCTGTAAGCGTATGATTTTGTGAGGCAACCACAAATCGCATTGGCAGGTTTGACAACCGGCGAGGAATCCAGGGCGGATTTATTCAGCGTTTTCTTAGGGTGGCGTGATCCGCATGCGGATGCTTTTTTCGTGTACCAACGACAAATCCGGACCGGCCGGGATCAATTCATGAGACGAATCACTTTCCGTGGGGAAATTGCCGGCCACACGGGCTACGGCCAGCACTCCGCCGTGCTGGTCAAGGCCCTTCAACAGTCGGGCTTTTTCGTCAGCATCCGCCCGCTTCACCTGCAGACAGGGATACCGCCTGAGTTGGCCAGGCTTTTCGTGCATTGCCCCCAACCCGAGGACTGGGAGATCATACTGTCGCCACCGCACCGGGAAGTGACCCCGGGAAAACGGACAATCTACTATACGATGTGGGAATCGACCCGGTTGCCTCCCCGCTCAGTCGAAATTCTGAACAAGGCCGATTTGGTTCTCGTGCCGACCGAATGGAACCGCACCGGCTTCACGGCTAGCGGGGTGACGGCGCCAATCTCGGTGGTGCCGCTTGGAGTGGACCGTGATAGGTACCCGTATCGTATGCAAAACTATTCGGAAACGGTTTTCGCGGCCGCGGGCAATCTCCGCAACGGCGCCAAGCGAAAGGGTGTCTCGGACGCGCTGCGGGTCTTTCGAATAGCTTTCCCTAAAGATGGCGGTGTCCGGATGCGGGTGAAAATTGTCGGCGACCTGGACGTGAAGGATGATCGGATTGAGGTAATCCAAAAGCAAATGTCGGATGCGGAGTTATCTCGATGGTATGCAAGCGCGCATTGCTTCGTGTCCATGGCCCGGGCCGAGGGGTGGGGGCTGATGCAACTACAGGCCATGTCAACTGGGCGACCGCTTATCGTCGCAGCATATTCCGGCCTGGACACTTTCCTGGACGAGACTGTAGGCTACCCGGTTCGTTACCAGGAGGTACCGGCCGAGGAAATTTGGACTGGTCTTGGAAATTGGGCGGAACCCAGCCTGGAACACGCCGCCTGCCTCATGCAGCGCGTCCACGCCGAAAGACAGGAAGCTGCATTCCTCGGGGAGCGGGCTGCCGAACGAGCTGGACAATTCACGTGGGCAGAATCGACCCGGATTTTCCTGGAGACCATAGATAAAGCATGGGCAAGCTGAGGAATGAAGATCCCCGGGCAGGACGGAAGATACGATTCCAAAAGGAATCCCTCATCAAAAGACATCAACGCCGGGGCATCCGCAGGAAAATTTTTTAAAAGTGAATTCTTACCACCAGCGCATGTCCGCTTGGAATGGCCGATCGCCGATTCGCCGCCAAAGCAACTGCTTATGACGACGATATGCTCGACCGACCAACCCGGTATTCAGGCAACTTTCCGACGGATCGGCGAAGTATACTTATTAAAATAACCCATGCGCTGGTCGAATGAAAATTGCGATTGCCTTCTTCTCTTTTAATCGAACCCGGCTGATGAAACTAACCTTGAAAAAGGTTGTGGATTTCATGCCCAAAGATTGCGTGCTTAAAGTTTTTCAGGATGGCGCGACGATCCAGGATTCCGGAGAAATTCTCGCGCCAGACAGAGTCATCGAAAGAAATATCTCGTTTTTCAGGGACACCCGACTTGATTATTTCCATAGTCCGGTCAATATTTGCATCGGCGAGATGGTTTTGAGGGCAATGCAGTGGGGGTTTGAAGAAGTAAGGGCGGATGTTCTTTACCTGATTGAGGATGATCACTTCATCTCCCGATTCTATTTCAGGGCCATGAAGCAACTATCCAGGATGGCTCTTGGTTCAGACGTCATTGGGCCATTTTCTGCCTATGGAGATTCAAGTCTCAGTGTCTGGCAAAAGTTCAAGAAACAGAGAGAATTCGTCCTCATGCATCATCTGTGGGCTTATGGCATTGCCAGACACTTTTGGCTGAAAATTCTTGAAAAATATCAGGCGTACTTGAAAATTATTGCCGGCTCCCATTTTCGCCATCGCCCGAATCCCGCAATCACGCAGTATCTGAAAACGCTGACCCCAAACAGAAATCTGCCGGGAATCACAAGTCAGGATGGTGCTCTTCTGGCTATGACCCACAACGTTGACTGTATTGCCGTGACCTGTATTCCCTCTCATGTCATCAACATTGGGAAAAAGGGTTTGCACTTCAGGCCATCTTTTTATTATCAAAATCTGCACCTGATGAATGGCGCGAGTGGGCTTTTCTCCATGCCTACATTCCTTCCAAAATCCCTCTCCAAAGCGCAGATTGACGATTTAAAAGAAAAACAGAAATTCTTCCCTTATAACTGATAACACCTCCATAAAACTGAAATTTTCGATGTAGGAACACGACAAACTGTTTTTCATCATTGTCGACGGGATGGAAATCCTATCCGGATTTCTTGTTAAATTACCAGTGCTGTCATTTATCGGGCGATGAACAAGCCAAGGCTCTTGCCTGCCGTCCAGACCGTTTCATAGGCGACCCTGGAATGGAAATCGAGCAAAGCTTTCACTTCCTGCACCCCAACTTGGGATTCATAAGTCATTAGTAACTCTATTTTCTTTACCGCCGGCTGGATCCCTAACCTCACGGGCTGAAGTCCGACCCCGGCCAGTTTCGAAGCGTGTTCCGCCATCCGGTCCGCCGGATGCACGGCGGCATAAGGCAGGTCCTCATAAAAACCGATCCGGCTGTCCGGCAGCTCACTGAGAATATAACAACCGACATTCCTGACGATTATATGGTCGACATGAGAACCGACGGCCAGAGGAAAAAGCCAGTGCGCGTCCGGATGTTGATTATGCAGGGCCAATAAAGCTTTCAGTACGCGCTTAAAGACCGGGTCCTGTTCGGGGATAAAATCCGGGTTAAAGGCTCTTTCGAGAGTGGCGTCCGGATTTCTGATCATATATTCAGCAAGATCGATAAATAAAGTTTGCGCGCCGACTTTGGCGCCGGCTCGCAATTCTTCATTTTTACGCCTGCGGGTGGTCAACTCTATGTTGCCGTATTCGGATTCGATGCGGGTGAAAAAAGTGACATTGAAGACGTTCACAATCAACGGATTCGGGCCCAAGCTTGAGCCCAGCAAACTGCCGCCCAACGAAAACGCCATGTCGTCGCAATGCGGAGAAACAATCACGGCGTGGTGGTCCAAAGATAGCTTGAATGTCGCAATTTTCACTTTATCAAAGACTCAAGATAGGACTCCCAGCGCCGGGCAAACGCATCGGCCGTGTAGCGAGACATGGCGGTCAGGCGGGCGTCTTGGATACGTAGGGTTGTGCCAGCGGGGTCGGCCACGTCGGCCAGCACGGCTTTGGCGATCTCCCTACCGGATGGATCCAGGGACACTCCGCGCACAAGGTGTGGGTGTTCCAGGGCAAGGCCAACCGGAGTGGCCACCGCGGGTATCCCGGCCATCCAGGCCTCGATCAGCGACAGGCACGCGCTTTCGGTATGCGACGGCAACAAAAAGGCATCGAAAGCGCTAAGGACGCTCCCGACATCGAGGTCGTGGCCCGGATAGACGCAACGTCCGGCGCAGAGACGATCGGATTTACGTCAAATTTCCCCAGCATCATGACCCATCCCGATGCGCACGCCGAACCATTCCATCGGTAGATGTGCCACCCCGATCGCCAGCGCGCCGGAGTTCTTCTCCTTCGACATTCGCTGAAGGCAGCCGAGGACTTTCGCGCTGCGCGGCACGCCCCAAGAGTCGCGAACCTCGGCCCGCGTGCGCTTTGGGGCAATGCGCGCCGGGTCCACGCCATTCTCAATCACAACAACCTTGTCACGGACCGTTTCAGGAAACGCGGTAATGGCATACGAGGAGACCGCGACCCAAGCGTCGGCGTACTCCGTGCGGCGAGGGCTCGGTAACTTTTCGCCATAGTGACTGACCAAAACAATCCTCGCGGAGCGCTGCCACGTCGGCACCGGGACAGCCCGCCAAACCAGGACGTCGCAGCGCGCCGCGAGCCCTCTGACCGCCGTTTCGCCGCGATATATCTTTATGAAGCCCTCCCCTGGCAAACCTAATCTGCTATTCATCAGCCCGACCCTTCCCGCGGTCACGGGCAACGGTCTGGCCATGCGCGCCGGGATGGTGATCGAGGCGCTTGCCGCCGACTTTGCCGTGTATCTGTTAGTCGTTCCCGTCCATGGTATCGCGCTGGATCACATCGTTGAACCGCCAATTTCCGAATGATGTGCCCGCATATCGATCCATCCGGTTGCGGACCGGGTCGATCCGCTGTTGCGGCTGATCTTGCGGATCAAGGATTCCCGCGATCGCACCGCCGCGCTCATTTCCTATCCGAAACCGTTGTTGTGCCGATTCGCCACGTCGACTTCCATCCGCGATGCGGTTCAGGCATTCAAAGATGTCACTTTTCAGGAGGTCCACGTCTTTCGTCTGTACCTGGCGCCGTTTGCGGAACCGTATCTTCAGGCAGCCCCTGACTGCCGTCCGCTCTGCCGTCTCGACCTGGATGATCATGAATCGCGCACGCGGCAACGCCTTGCAATCCTCTTCGACGCCATGGATGACCGTGCGAATGCCGTGATCGAGCGGTCCGAGGCAAGAAAATATTTTACTATGGAACAACACTACCTGCCGCTCTTCGACCAAGTCTACGTAGGCTCGGAGAACGACCGGCGGGAGATCACCGGTCGATATGGATGCCGCAACGTGGCCGTGATCCCGAACGGTGTCCGCATCCCGCCCGCCGAACCCGCCGGACCGGAATCCGCGCCATACACCTTTTTATTCGTCGGAAATCTGGGTTACTACCCGAACGAGGATGCGGTTCTGTTCTTCTGTTCGGAGGTTATACCGCGACTCCGCACGATAACGGCAAAGCATTTTCGATTTATGATCGTCGGGACTCATCCGTCAAAGCGGGTTCGGGCGCTCGCCAAAGCCCCCGAAGTGATGGTGACCGGGACGGTCCAGGATCCCGCAGTCTATTATCGCGATACCGATGCCGTCGTGATTCCGCTACGCGCGGGCGGCGGCACCCGGATCAAGCTGCTCGAGGCATTCAGCCACCGGCGTCCGGTCGTATCGACGGCTCTGGGGGCGGAAGGTGTCGCGATCCGCCATGGCGCACATCTCCTGATCGCCGATACGGCCGAAAAGATTGCCAGTGAGTGCCGCCGCCTCATGGAGACTCCTGCACTCGGATCGAAATTGGCCGCACAAGCCTTTGAATTCGTCCGGCATCATCACAGCCCGGAGAGAATTCGCGAGCTGCTCAGAGCGGACCGGGAAAACCCGGAGCGCCGAAGTCAACCCGCGGAACAGGGCTGAGGCTGCTGAGGCGAAGGGCGGAAGCATTCCGCTTAACCGCTTGTTCCGCGCTGCCCCCGCTGGGACACGCACAGTTTCAATCTGCCGGAATCGCGGGACGCCGCCGCTCGCATGGTGCCTGACCCGCGAATGGCGGGAGTGGAACATCCGGGTAAAGCGATCGTTATACAAGAAAATAAACCGCACGGCAGTGTGCGCCAGTTGATGTTTCAAGGTGCGCTTGCCACAGCCGCCTTACTATCGGGGTCGTAATAGGCCGCCCGCATTTCAAGCTCTTAGCCGTCTGATCGAGCGATGAGGCAGACCGCGATACCCGCCAACACCGCTCGATACGGCCGCAGGAGATTGCGGTAATTAAAGGTCGAGATCATGGCCGCCGGAATCGCACGGCCGCTGTCACCAGATGAAATTTCCGGCCTCGATAAAATGAGTGCGGCATGACGGCAGCCGCGAAAGGTCGGCCACCGCCTGCTCTACTCCGGTTTTATTCGGTACCAGCGCCCACAACGGTTGTTCAACCTGCTTAAGCCGGACAAAGGCCTGGCCGACCAACTGATCCCACAAATCCACGAATCGAAAGCGATCATTGGGCTTCACCTGGCCGCGGCAATCCTGTTCGCCGCAATGACACGTGAAGCCGTCATCCAGATTATACGTCGCATAATCACCCGTGAGCTGTTCTCCCGGCTCGATGTCGCGAATCGCAATCTCGAAATCGAAACCGGGAGCCATACATGTGGGCCGGCAGGAATGATTGACGAAACGTCCGATGTCCCAACACAGCACGAAGCGGTCTCCATCAATGTAAGCATATTTGTCGAAATCCGATCGCAATAGCTTTGGCAGCCGCTTTACTTCATCGAACGATAACGTATGGTCGAGTTCGTCGTGGACCCACGTTATCGTACCCATCGGAATGCGGCGCATGGCGATCACACCATAACCGATCCTCGGATCGACCGGTTCGAGTACCGTATCGGGATGAATCATGATTCTCTCTCCTCTGTAGCAAAGCGAAATACGCGGGACCGGCAATCGCGGAGGATTGCAAAACGAAAGGTAGGAACAGGGATAATAACCGGCCTTTTTGCCGAATCGGAATATACGGAAGGCCGGAAGGGTTGTCAAACACCCGGGAAGTCAACGTCCGAATGGCAATGATACCGAAATTCGAAGACAAGATAGCCGTCATGTTGGCTCATCGAATACAAATTACCGGAAACAGTTTACTGACGCAGAACAACAGCACGCATAGTTAACTTGGATGCACCGGAACCTCTTTTTTTATTTTTTAATAAATCATATACATAGGTGATACTTGCAGATTTCGACGAGTTGGCAAACAATGTGCTTGGTCCGCCAACGATTGGCGCCCGTATGCAGCTGGCCCAGCAGCCGCGTTTCTAATTGTACTGCTCCTGGTTAAGGAAACGCTGAATAAATCCATCCTGGATTTCTCAGCGCTCGGCAACCCCAAAAGTGATTTGGGGTGCCTCACAAAATCAGACGCTTCCGGCGTCCGATTTTGGCAGTGCATCCCTGCACCGCAGGAAGCTCGGAATTGATCAGAGCTTCCTTAATGAGCTCAGGCCGATTTGGCTGGCAATCGAATCGTGACACGGCCACTCCAGGGGAGGTTGACATGTCCGTCATCCGGATTACTGTATTGAACACAAAATCGGGTTAAAACATATGTACAGATGTCAACTCCGTAATGATCGATGGAGGATCTTACCGAAAATTCTGGCGCACATTTCGCTGATCGGAATCTCGGCCTGTGCCTATTTCAGCCCGGAATACAAACGTCCGGAGACTCCAATCAAGCAGAGCTGGGTACGGCACGTTCCGGAAAACGTTTCGGCGGTTGCTACGATCCGGCCCGATTGGTGGACGAATTTCGGCGATCCGTACCTCGATAAGCTGATCGCGATGGCGATCGATCAGAACCTGGATTTAAAGATTTTGGCGGCCCGCACCGGAGTAGCCCAGTCAACCATCAGTCAGGTCAACGCGGCACGCCTGCCGACTGTTGAAGGCGCATTTGGTTCACGGGTCATCAAGGCGCCGGGCCGGAGTTTACAGAAGAGTTACAGTTACGCGCTTGCATTAAGCTGGGAAATTGATATTTGGGGACAAGTCGAAAAAGGGGTGCAGGCCCAGGAAGCGGACGTCCAGGCTACGGAAGCCGATTGGCGCGCCGGTTATTTGGTGATTGTCTCGGACGTCGCCGGAATCTATTTTCAGATTCGCCTGTTGGACGAGCAAATTGTTCAGCAGAAAACCGCCTTGGAAGCCAATCGCCGCATTCTCGCGATTTTGCAGTCGATGCAGGACGAAGGCATCCTTCCGGAAACCAACTTATTGCAGCAAAGCGCGGAGGTGGATCGGTTCGAACGCGACCTGATCGAGCTGCAACGGATCCGGGAAATATCGGAAAATGGATTGGCCGAGATGCTCGGTATTCCAGCCGGCGATTTTCGCGTCCCTAGCGGAAATCTCAGAAACGTCGTTCACTTGGTCGCATTGCCGCTTGGCCTGCCGATGGATCTGCTGCTGCGGCGTCCGGACGTTATCGCGGCCGAATTCCGGGTGCTCCAGGTGCATAATCTGATCAGCGAAGCCCGCCGCGGCCTGCTGCCGACCGTGAGTATAACCGGCAGGGGAGGCATATCGAGCATCAAGCTCACGGATTTGTCCAAAGCCTTCACCTACGGACTGGATCCGAGCATTGAGCTGCCGTTCCTAGACCCGAGCATATACGCTAGAATAGACGTGACCGAAGCCCAGATCAATGTCGCCAAGGAAGAGTACCGCCGGACCGTAATCGGCGCGTTTAAAGAAGTCGAAAACGCGCTGGTCAACCTGGATAGCCATAAAAGCCAGAAAAAGGAACTGGAGGAGCGGCGAGAAAAGCTTCGAGCGGTTGCGAGCACGATCCGCGCACAGCTTCTGGAAGGAGTCGTTTCGCAACTCCAGGTACTCGAGTCGGAACGGTCCTTACTGGCTGCCGAACAGCAACTTTTACTGAATCACCAGGAAATTTTGCTGGACACGATCGAACTTTACAAAGCTCTCGGCGGCGGCTGGCCAAAGCAGGAAATTCGAGAGGCAGCTTGATCGCTCGAGAAGTCACCTCGGAGTCCATCCGTTGGGACCTGCCGAACAAGGTCACTGCGAGAAGACCGTGGGGCTATCGCCGGGAGGTATTCAAACCGCCGTTTAACTCAGAATACTCCAAGCGGGCGCCAGGTCCTGTTACCGCAACCCCTCATTACACAACGACTAAAAAGTCCTGGACGAACATGCAGGTCAAACTGATACCCCTCCCCGAATCCGGACTCGACGAAATTATTATCAAGGATCAGGTTTTTTCGGTTGGTCGCAATCATCTGCCTTTCAAATCCTATCCCGCGGAAATTGTCAGTCAATTATCCAGAAGGCATGCGCGAATTTTTAATGAGAACGGCCAAATCTTTCTGATTGATACCCAAAGCCAGAATGGAACCTCGTTGAATGGAAAGAAACTGATCAATAAACCGGTTATCGTTTCGGATGGCGATGTGATTGGTTTTGGCAATCGACTCGTCTACAACGTGGTCGTCGAAAGTCAAAACAAGCCGGACCCGATGGGATTGGATCCCTCTGCCGAAATCCGCTTGACCCTGACCCCGAGCCAGCCCGGTCTGGAAAAGATCGTAGTCGCAAAATTTCCGTATCTGGTCAGCAAGACCGATGGCGTATTCGCCGGATGTCCATCCGAATACGCGCGGGATATGGGCTATATATCCCGCAAACATGCGTACTTTCACGTCAAGAACGATGGCATCTATATCGAGGATCTTGGGAGTACGAACGGGACTTACGTCAACGATGTTCGTCTTAATGAGCAGGCCGTTCGGGTAAAAAACGGGGATACCATCGGATTCGGCGGGAAACGGCTTCTCTATACCGTCAACAGCGAAATCAAGGTTCCGGCCACGGTAGCCATGCCCGAAGCTTTTAACGGCGGAGTAAAGTCCAAAACGCATCCGGCCGTCGACGACCAGAGAACTACGTTCATTGCCAATCCAAACTTCTTTCTTGAAATATTTTGTGCAGGTGACGAAGAATCGGGGGCGCCTGGAGACGAAATCAATCCTGACATCGACAACCCGGCCAGCAGCCCCAAGCCGGCAAAGACTCCCTTCGGCCGATTCTATCGCAAGTCCAGAATATTTCTGCAGCAGGCCAAGGCTGCCCTGGCGGAAGAAACCAGTGACAAGAAAAGAACCTGGATCCTGATCCCGTTGGTTCTGTTCATAATCGCGGCCGCATGGTTCTTGAACCACGAAACTACGGGAAAAAACGACATCCGGGAGTTCATGGAGCAAGCTAATTACGAACGGAGTCTGGACCTCGCGAATGAATATCTCGCAAATCACCCGGAAGACGAGGAAATCCGCGCAATTGCAACCGAAGCCATGCTTAAGTTTCGGGTTCCACGATGGCTCGAATTTACTCAAAACAAGGAGTTTCGAAAAGCCGAGGCATTGATCAACGAAGCGAATCTGGAGGATGCGGCGCACAATGAAGAAATCGCGGAGCTGATCGGAGTTCTAAAATGGGTCGGCGAATTGGAAAAATTCATCGAAGAGCGCGGCGGAGTGGAATCTCCGCTCGTGATTTTTCGCCACGAACAGCAAATCGAGGACCTGGTCGAATGGTGGAAGAACGACGAAAAAGGCCACAGCAAGGCGCTGCATTTGATTGCCAATTCAGTTCCTCAATTCGAAGCGATCCATGCGCGGACCTTCACGGATCTCCGCATGTTGAAACATGAACAGTCCTTCTATTTGAAAGCCATCGCTCAGCTCAAGACCGCAGTTTCCGAGAAACTCGATCAAAACCGGGCCGCGGAATTAACCGAAACACTCGACAAGTTCGAGCCGAAATACCCGCGGGTTCAGGGAATCGATCAAATCCGCCGCGACCTTGAATATTTCCTCTCGCTGATGAAAGCGGTCGAGGTCAGGAATCTGCGCTGGATCATCGCTTTCCTGTCCGATAATCCGTTGACCCTCCCGCCCTTCCGGGAGAAGGTCATTGAATTTACTCAGAATTATCTTCCACCGGCTGAATTCCAGCAATTGTACCTCTTATCTTCCGACGCCTGGCGCGACGGTCGAATCGATGAAGCGATCGAACTCCTGGTCCATCTGAACGGCAGTGCCTGGCAGTCTTTCGTCAGCGCGGAACTGGAGCGTAAACAAACTATTCGCAACCAGTTTGCGGAGCTGAGGGCAATGTCCGGCACCGAGAGTTATGGCGCGGAACTGCTGAAATTTTATAGTCTTCTCGACAGCGCCGAGGATGTCCATTTTCTGAAAGCGATTGACGCCGAAGTCCAACAGCAAAGAAACCGGATCTCGCAAGAAGCCGATCAGGAAATGGTGTTGGCTACGAAAGCATGGGACGCCTATCTCGCGAACCGCAGGATATCCGGATTCCAACGGCTCGAATCCAGTATTTCCCAAGGATTCAGGAATCAGGCCGGAAACCTTTCGGTGGCTTATGGTCACGCCGAACGCGGGATTCGCTTCTATGAATCGGCCCAGATAAACGATGCGGCTGACCGCAAAGCGTTGTATGATGAAATCGTAAGAGAAGCCAATTATCAACGGCGTTCCCTCACCGAACGGGAAAATGTTCTGGACCCCAAGATCTTGAAAACCAAACTAGAACTCCTGCCGGAGCCGCTGCCAGGCGTGACCGGCGATCCGGTCGAACCATGAACGACGCCGACGGAAAACTGAAAAAACTTTCCGAGGCGCTCAGGGATCACGGCATCGAAGGAATCGAGCTGTTATCCGCCGCGCCTTCCAAATTGATCCACCGGTTTATTTTGTTGATGATGGCCCTGGTGGTAACCGCGCTCGGATGGAGCTTCATCGGGCATGCGGATGTGATCGTCACGGCTCCCGGCGCCGTCGAACCGGACTCGGAAATCCAACGGTTTTATGCTCCGATTCAAGGCGAACTGGTCAATATTTACATCGCGGAAGGCCAATCGGTCAGCGCGGGAGAGGTCCTTGCCCGCATCAATGCGCTCGGCGCGGTCGAAGCCGCAACGAACTATCAAAGCGCCGAGATCGAATTGTCCCAGGCCCGCCGTAATTTCGAGAAGCTGTTTCCGGAAAAACAGAGATTGATGTTGAAACAGGCGCAAGCCTTGCAAAAGAAGATCGAATTTGAGCAAGATCAATATCGAAAGCGCGTTTCGGAAGGCTCGGATAAACTCGCGGATGCACAACGCGCAAGACTTCAGGAAGCCCGCGCGAACATGGAAAAGACGCTGCGCGCGAGGCAGATCGCGGGGGACGACCTGGCCAAATTGCAGCGTCTTGAAAAGATCGGCGGCGCATCGAAACTTCAAGTCGCCGAAAAACAAAGCGAGCTTCTGGCCGCAACCGTCGATTATGATACGGCGCGCGCTCAATTCGGCGAACTGGATGTCCAGTTCAGCGAAGCCAATTCCGTGGAACAATCCAAGCTGGAGAGCAGCGACCAGGAATTATCCCAACTGAAAATCCGCTATGACGAACTGCAGGATCAGATCAAATTTGAGGAGAATCAGGTCAAAATCGCGCTGCGCAGCGCTGAAAATAAAGCCGAAGCGGCAAAGCGCATCAATTTTGACAACATCGACGCGGATAATTTCTTGCGCATTATCGCGCCGGTTTCCGGCGTCATTACGGAAGTCGCGTTTACGCAGCCCGGCGATAAAATTGCCGCCAATACACCGCTTGGAGGGATCGCGCCAACCGACTCACGGGCAATCGTGAACATCGAAATACCGGAATCGGACCGCGCCTTTCTCAAGATCGGCCTGCCGGTCAAATTAAAATTTAACGCATTCCCGTATCAACGCTATGGATTTATCGACGGAACCCTGGAATATTTGTCTCCGTCCACTCGGCTTTCCTCCCAATCCAAGTCGCAAGTCTATAAAGGGCGCGTCAGTCTCGCCAAGAGCCATTTCGAAATCAGCGATACCAAGTATCCGATACGCTATGGGATGCAGGCAACCGCGGAAATCGTGGTCCGCGAGCGGCGGTTGATCGACCTTGCCTTCGATCCGTTTCGTCAAATCGCGGGTTGATTCGTTCGAGATCCGTCATCCGAGGCATTGAGCATGGCAGGGGTCGTAAAAATCGACGACGAACTCGTCACCAGCGACCAATTTATCAAATACCTCAAACTGAGTGGCCAGTTCGACAAACTGGTCGACGATTTTATCAAGGATAGATTAACCGTATTCGCGGCGAAAAAATCAGGGATTCTGGTGAACCCCGAAGATATCCAGCAGCGAGCCGATCAATTCCGGCGTTTGCTCGGTCTGCACCGCGCGAAGCAGATGAATGATTATCTCGATGCAAAGGGGATCAGTCTCGAAGAGCTGGAAGCGCACATCGCTTCCCTGATCTTCAAGGAACAAATACTGGAGCAGGTGTGTAAGGAAACGGCGGTCAAGGAATACTACAACCTGAATTCGCCAAAATTCAGCACCGTGGACATTAGCCATATGATTCTGGATTCCGACGGCAAAGCCCGCGAAATGCTTGCCATACTCGACGAAGCGCCGGACCTATTTGAAGCCATGGCGAAAGAACATTCCATCGTAGATGGCGAAAAAGGCGGGAGAATTGGCAAGATCGCGAGGGGAACGCTCGCACCTACGATCGACGCCAAAGTCTTCAATTCGAAAGCAGGCGCCATTTTAGGCCCGTTTCCGTTGGACAAAGGAAAGTTTTTCGAAATCATCCGGGTAAACGACCGCAAACCCGCGCGACTGGACAATGAAACCGGCGAGCAAATACGTAAGCGATTGAAAGACGAATGGCTGGCCGCGCGAGTGCGCGAGCATCGCATCCAGATGCTCTAATCCCCGGCGGATGGTCGTGCAAATCCAACAATAGGAGGCATCGACGTTGGCAGAAAAAAAACTTGTCGAATTTTTAGCCGAAGTTGAGATGCTTTCAACGTTCGGCCCGGCCGAACTTGCTCAGTTGGCAAGCCACGCGGAACTCCGGTACTTTGATTTCGGTGATTCGATCTGTGTCGCGGGAGGTCCGTGTGACGGTCTATACATCATCAAATCCGGAGTGGTTCGGGTTTTTGTCGAAGAAAACCGCAAGGAGACCAGCCTCGGTTTACGTAAAGCCGGCGAGGTCTTCGGCGAACTGGCTGCGTTACGCGAACACCGCCACGAAGCGTCCGTTCGCGCCTCAGCGAAATCGGAGTTGATTTTTATTCCGCAATCCGTTCTCGCGCAGACCGTCGCGAACAATCCCGAAGTCCGAACCCAGATCGCGAGTTACGTCGCGGCCAGCTCCGCGGGCGGGTTTGTTACGCGCTTATTCGACCTCAGGGGAAAGCTGGACAAGAACGAACTCGACGATGTAATCCGCAGCGTCGGGGTCAAAAGAGTTAAAGCGGATCAAGTCATTCTCGAACAAGACGGGAAAGATGACCGCCGGCTGTACGTTGTACGGCAGGGAGAAGTCAAAGTGCTCGTCCGCGAAAAAAGCGATGAATACCCGGTGGCAACCCTGTCCCAGGGCGAAGTCTTCGGCGAAAAAGCCTGCCTGATGCGGCAATATCAGCCGGCCTCGGTAATCGCCGCGACCGATGTAACCCTACTGGTTATTCCGGAGGCGACGGTATATTACATTTTGCAGCGCAATCCGAAACTCAAGGAAGCGCTGGAAGAACGTATCCGCTTTTTCGAACGCGAACTGCAACGCCAGAAAAAACTTGCCGAACGCCGGAAACGGCCCATGCTGGTCGACCTGAAATCGAGACCGGGCATGGGGGAACGAATCATCAAACGTTTCCCGCTCGTTCGGCAGGCCGAAGAAATGGACTGCGGCGCGGCGTGTCTGGCCATGATCTGCAAACATCATGGCATCAACATCACCTTGGGCAAGCTGCGCGAAATGGCCAACGTGACCACGCAAGGCGCGACGATGGACAGCCTGGCTCGGGTCGGGGAATCGCTCGGCTTTGCGATGCGCGGACTGCAATGCACCTTCCAGTCCCTGCTTGAATTCGAAATGCCCTTTATCGCACATTGGGAAGGCTACCACTACATTGTAGTCTACGGCATTTCAAAAGAGCATGTATGGGTCGCGGACCCGGGCCCGGGCTTCAAGAAAATAAGCGTGGACGACTTCGAGAAAGGCTGGACCGGAACGTGTCTCCTGTTTACGCCGAGCACCGATCTGGTCCAGCTCGCTACTACCCGCTCACCCTGGATTCGCTTCATCGGCTATATAAAACCTTATAAAAAAACGCTCGGCTACCTGTTCATGGCGACGTTCGTTATTCAGATCCTCGGCGTCGCCCCGCCCCTGATAATTCAGAACATTCTCGACCGGGTGGTTGTGCACGATAATTTCTCGCTGTTAAACCTGTTGATCTCCGGGCTGATTATCACGACCGTTTTCAGCCAGCTGACCTCGGTGCTGCGTTCGTTTCTTTCCGCGTATATGGTCCGCAACCTGGACTTTACAATGATGTCAGGCTTTTTCAAGCACGCGCTGTCGTTGCCCATTTCGTTTTTCGCGACCCGGCGAACCGGGGATGTCATCGCGCGTTTTCAGGAAAACCAGACCATTCGCCGCTTTTTGACCGAATCGACCGTCGCAACCGTCCTGAACCTGTTGATGGTGTTTATCTACTTTACGATTCTGTTCTTGTACAACACCGGCATGACCCTGCTGCTGATCGCCTTTGTGATTCCGATAATCTTGCTGACGGTCGCGGTGACGCCGACAATCAAGAAATTTGCGCGGGCGGCTTTTACGGCCTCGACCGATGCGCAATCTGTGCTGATGGAAACCATTGGCGGGGTCGAAACCATCAAGGGCATGGGAATTGAGCGCGCGATGCGGTTGAAATGGGAACACAAATATGTCAAATCCCTGAATGTCCAATACGGCGCGCAACGGTTCGGCATTTTCATTGGACTCGGCAGCCAGCTTTTGAGTTCGACGACAACCATTGTGATCCTCTGGTACGGCGCGAATCTGGTGCTCGCGCAGGAATTGACCATCGGCCAGTTGGTCGCGTTCAATTCACTCATGGGCAGCGTACTGTCCCCGCTGATGGGACTGGTCGGGCTATGGAATCAGGTGCACGAGGCCGGTGTCGCGATGGAACGGCTCGGCGATGTGCTTGAAATCGAACCGGAACAAAATCCTCGCAACATCGCGTCGCTGGTCGCGCTGCCCGATCTTCAGGGCGCCTTCAAATTCGAGGAAATGTATTTTCGTTATGGCGGCGAAGATACGCCCTATGTACTAAAAGACATCAGTTTTGAAATCAAACCCGGTGAATTGGTCGCGATCGTCGGCCAAAGCGGCTCCGGCAAAACGACCCTGGCCAAGCTGCTGGTCGGCTTTTATCCGCCGACCGACGGCCGGATGACGATCGACGGCTACGACGTCACGGTGATCGACATGGAATATTTTCGCGCCCAGGTTGGCTATGTGATGCAGGGAAATCTCCTGTTCACAGGAACCATTGCCGAAAATATCGCCACCGGCGAGGAAAACCCGGACCGGCGCAGGATTATGGATGTGGCCAAGATGGCCGACGCCCACGGTTTCGTCAGCCGGATGCCGCTCGGCTACAACCAGGTGGTCGGAGAACGCGGAATGGGGCTTTCGGGCGGACAGATCCAGAGGATTTGTATCGCGCGGGCGCTCTACCACGATCCCAGGCTACTCATTTTCGACGAAGCCACATCGGCGCTGGATACGCAATCGGAAAGCAATATCCTGCACAACATGCAGGAAATTCTGAAAGGCCGCACAGCGGTGATCATCGCCCACCGTCTCAGCACGATCATGCAAGCGAACAAGATTCTGGTTCTCTATGAAGGTTCGATCGTCGAACAGGGCACCCACGAGGAACTCGTGAACGAACAAGGCATGTATTACCAGCTGGTGCAAAAACAGATGACAGCCGGTGAACGAGTCCTCGCGTTAACGTAGGGGCGCCGGAGAGATTTTCCGCTGGAAGTAATGAAAGACTCGCCGGCGAAGCCGAATCATCACGACCCGTGGCCAGCATTGTCCACCCAGGACCGCGAGTTCGTATCGCTTCCGTAATTCGCGGTTTTGGGCGAGGCGCCGGTTTTATTGAACGGCCGGTAGACCCAGGTTTTCGAAATTCGAATTTCCTTGATCCCCGGCCTGATCGGTAACGATGTTGGAGGAATTGACGATTTCCGTAATCTGGTTCAGCTGATTAAACTGGACCGTGTCCGCGAAAATGTTGAAGATGTTCGGACTTGGAGAGGACGCCGACGAGAATAATGGGAATGCAAACAGGGCGCTACGCCCTAATCCGCGGCCGCCGAGATGAGTCCGCATCGCGTCACGGTCAAGGTCGGTGTCGTGACCCAGATCATGGATGGCTAGGGTTGTCATTGTTACGCTCCTGAATGAATAATTGAATGTTCCCAATTCAAAAGCAGAATAGATGCCAATTGATTCGGCTGCCAGCTAAATCTAATAAAAACAAAAAAATCTTTTGGTCTCGGTGAAGGTTCAAACGAAGCGGTTATCGAGAAATCATCCAGAAACTGTTCGCGGCGTACAAACCAATTGTGGAATACGCGTCGCTTTGAACAAACAGATATCGAAGGACGGGATTTCAAGATAATAGCGCCTGGCGCCCGGATAATCTTGGCGATTCTTCAAAATCGATCCGGATTAGCAATTCTGCAGCCGATCTCGATAACGTCGTTATACTGGCAGGGATGTCGGAATCCAGCGCCCATGGACGGCAAGGTGGCTACCTTCCCCGGGCGCTGGATTCCCTATAGCAGTTCAAGAACGTTGGCCGACGAATCGATCTGCTCGGCTAGCCATTTCCGAAACAGTTTCTGTTTGATCTCGGTGATGGTTTTTTCGTCCTTTTCCGGAACGTATTTTTCAAGAACCCGGAAAATTTCGATTTTGCTTGGCCCCTCGACCACGTAGGGACCTAAGATACTGCCGATCCCGGCATTAAAAATCTTGCCCTCGATCTCGTTCGGCAGCACACCGCGCGGAATTTTCCCGAGGTACCCGCCCTGGTCGCGCGTGTCCTTGGAAAGGGAATGCTCCCTCGCGAGTTCGCCGAAACTCTCAGGCTCTTCCTCGAGAATCGCCATAATCTCCCGGGCTTTCTCCATCGAATCCAGCGTAATGTGACTCAACCCCACGCGTTCAAAAGAAGGATAATGATGGTTATAAAACTGGTCAACCGCGGCATCGTCCATAATCGATTTACGCATTTTCTCCCGGTAAATGATTTCAGCGATAAATTCCTCGAATTCAGGCACCGCCAGCCCAATATTATCAAGGTATTCAATCGTATCCCGCGCCCGGTGCAGATTGTTCACGCGCCGAAACTGGTCGACGCGTTCCTGCAATTCGTCGGCGAGAATCTGGATCCCCGCTTTTTTTGCCGAATGGACGAGTAGCTTATCGATTAATACCCGCTCCAGTTCCGAATCCAGTTTTCCTTCCAGCTTCAGCAGTTTGACGAACGCCTCCGCCGTTAACGATTCATCGCCAATACGTGCTACGATCACCCCGGCCCTCCGTTGAATTCTGAAATGAAAAACCTGCACTCACGATTATTTTACCCGAACTTCAATCGCATCACCTGGTTCTGGAGGCTCATCGCACCAGGCTTCGGTGCCGGAGGATCGAAATGGATATCTGAATGTGTCGTATCTTACAGAACTATTGGTAAATGTTTCGGTCCATTTGTTTTGTTCGTTAAAACACATTTTCGTGAAAAGCAATGGATTCAGACCGATAATAAATTTCAAGCGATTGAAATATATAATCTATAATAAAATGGTATCGGGTTTGCTCATACGGTAATATTCACATTAACGAACCACGCGGGAACAACAATGAGCATCGTAATTAAAGATCTTAAAAAAAATGAGGAACTGGACAGACAGGCGGTCATGCGTTTTTGCCGCGGAGGCAGCAAACAATCTGCGGGAATTCCGTTCAAAAAGCCCTCCGAGAAGGATCTCAAGGAGCGCCTGTTAAAGGCCTACGATTCCCAAGTGGAGGATCTGTTGAAGCTTGGCAATTTATAAAAGGTCTCCGCGAAAAGCAGAGACGGTCTGTCCGGACAGGAAAGTCAGGCGATTTGTCACAACGATCTCGGTTTTTCTCGCGGGGATCGAATTGCCCTGTCAACGAAAATCTTCGGAGTGCGAACCTTCGTTGCCCGGTTGAAGAAATCCCGTTACTCCCGAAGCGCAGCCCAAGCGGCACGCCGTGCGTTGCTGGTAATTCAAAATGGATATGCCGATATAATGATTCCAGAGAGGCGTAGCCAAGTATTCTTGGTTGGGAGATTGCACGAAGAGATTCGTTGTTAGGTCGTCATTATTCTATGCTGCGCGGTCAAAACAAGGGAAGAGACCGAATCTCAAATGACATCGTCGGCTACGGATCAAGTCCGCCGCCTACTATAAACGCGGTAAAATTCTTCCACCCCACTATAATGAAGCCAATACTCAGGTAAACGCATCGTCATGATGGTTTCGGGCGATGTTATGGTTCTCGCATACGATTAGAGCAATCAAGACCGCTACCTGCCCAAGGATAACCTACATAGATCAATTTTAAAGCCGCATGCTCTTCAATTCCTTCGAATTCATTCTGTTTTACCTCCCATTCGTATATCTTACTTATCGGTTCCTAATCAACCGATATCAAGCCGCCCTCGCGCGTTGGTGGCTGGGAATCATGTCATTATTTTTTTATGCGTGGTGGGATTGGCGATTTCTTCCGGTATTGATCCTCTCCGTCCTCTTTAACTACGGCATCAGCCATTGGATGGTACAAGCACAGAAGACCGCTGCGGCAGCTAGGGCGAAGCTCTTGTTGACTGTGGGTATTACCGTGAATTTGGCTTATTTGGGCTGGTTCAAATATGCGCTATTTATTGCCACGATCTCGCATGACCTGTTTGAAACCGGAATTTCCCAGTTTCTGAGTGAAATTGTCTTGCCACTCGGGATTTCGTTTTTCACCTTCACTCAGATCGCTTTTCTTGTGGACGTCTGGCGGGACCATAGCGAGCGGCCACCGTTTAGCAGTTATCTGCTGTTTGTGACATATTTTCCTCACCTGATCGCCGGGCCAATTCTGCATCATAAAGAAATGATGCCACAGTTCAATAATCTGCTCGAGCGCGCGCCAAACCTGGAAAAGTTGGGGATTGGCCTGTCGATTTTTGTGTTGGGACTAGCCAAGAAAATGCTTATCGCGGATTCGGTGGCAATCTATTCAGACCAGGTATTCAACGCCGCCGGCCAAGGCACTCATCTGTCGATTTTGGAGGGTTGGTGCGGTGCTCTTGCCTATACCGTACAGATTTATTTCGATTTTTCCGGCTATTCCGACATGGCGATCGGTTTGTCTTACATGTTGGGAATCCGGCTGCCATTCAATTTCAATTCACCTTACAAGGCCAACAGCATCATAGATTTTTGGCGACGATGGCATATCACCCTGTCTCGCTTTCTCCGGGATTATCTTTACATCCCATTGGGAGGTAATCGCCGGGGCTTGCTGCGCCGTCACGTCAATTTGCTGACGACAATGCTGCTCGGCGGCTTGTGGCATGGCGCCGGTTGGACCTTTGTTATCTGGGGTGGACTCCACGGAATGTTCCTCATTGTGAATCATGTTTGGCGAAACACTGTGACACTTCCCTGCAGTTCGGTTGGCTGTAAATTGGCCTCGCGGGCATTAACATTTTTGGCTGTAATCGTGGCTTGGGTGTTTTTTCGAGCGTCCGACTTGGAAGTCGCCTTCGAAGTCCTTGGCAGTATGGTCGGTGTAAACGGCTTCGATCTGCCGTCCAGACTCGAGCCCTTGTCCCAGTTTTTTCCTGCCGCAATCGTGCGTTTTGAGGGAATCTCACCGAATTCAATAATGGATACCTGGGCTTTGACGGGGGTCTTGGCCATGGTGCTCTGCACCTGGATGTTACCCAATACTCAAGAGATATTCAGACGTCAAGACATCGGCTTGAGTCCCGTAGATCCTTTGAACAACTGGATGTCGCGGTTCGCTTGGCGCTCCAATATGGTTTGGGCCTCTGGTCTGGGCGCCGCCGCCGCATTCGCCCTTTTTTACACGCACGGTACCAATCAATTTCTTTATTTCAATTTTTGAGGTTCAGTATGAAGGAACCGGAGGAGTCGCAGGCGGACGAGCTTGCAGTTGAGAACCGCTGGATGCGCAACTTTTTTTATACTGTTACGACACCTAAGCCGGCACGACGCTATCTCCTCGCCGTATGGGCAGGCTTTATGGTTTTATCGCCGATCGCCTTTTTCATGAGCCATCCGATATGGGCATTTGCCTGCCGGCCGAGCTTAACCGATGGCGAGATCATAGCCTATTGCCATTCCGAGCAATACGGGAACTATGAACACGCTGCCTATTTCCTGAAACTCGAACCGGCGCTCGTAGAGGGCTTTCAGACGGCCGAGATCGTGTTCTTTGGCAACAGCCGCCTGCAGTTCGGTTTGGCCCGACCGATCGCGCAAGCCGCATTAGATCAATATGGTACTCGTGTCCATTCAGCGGCCTTCAGCTATAACGAATCGGAGCCATTCGCAACCGCGTTGGTTAGTCAATTTCGTCCTCGCCCGCGGGCGGTCGTAATTAATGTGGATCCGTTCTTCCGGGACAAATTGTCACCAATAGCACGCGCTGTACTTGCCGATAGTCCCATGAACAACGCTGCATATCGCATTAAACGCGCAATGATGTATCTCCAGCGGAGAGTTTGTCGATCCCGCCCAAGCGACACATGGCCGTGCAATGGGGAAGCGCAGGTAGTGATACGGAAACCTAACGGCAGCTGGTCCGTCGACTACATCGATGCACAGGGTTATGAACCATTCACCGAAAACGAGAACAGATATCTGCAATTACTGGCTTCCTCAGGGAAAAAAGCCGAAAGATTCCTGGATTTGCTCGGAACGAACCGCCACTGCGTCATTTTCACGAGTATCCCGGCACCCAATTCCACCCGTGCTCTGGCCAGGAAATTGGCCGAAAGGCTTAATGTCCGATACGTTGCGCCCGCATTGACAGGTCTTTCGACTTTTGACGGTTCCCATCTCGACCTGGAGAGCGCGAACCGGTGGGCGGAAGCATTCTTTGCGGAAGCCGGGCCGATGCTTCGCAACTGCACCGATTGAGTTTATACCTAATCAATCCTCCGCCGACTTCGAATGGTTGCGAAAATCTTTCGCGCTCAAACCATGCTTTTTCATCATGGTCTGCAGGTACGAGCGGTTCATGTCGATGCTCCGAGCGAGTTCGGCGACGTTTCCGCCGTTATCCCTGAGCGCTCGGGTCAGATATTCTTTCTCGGCCTGATCGCTCGCTTTTCGCTTGAGGTCGGACAGCGACAGATCGCTGCAATTTTCAATCGATTCCAGTACGGCTTCATTTTGATTCAAACCGAGCTGGTTTCTGACCATGGCGGGCAGATTCTTTACATCGGCCACCCCATCCGAAAGACAGGAAAGCCGGTAGACCAGGTTGCGTAACTCACGGATATTGCCGGGATACCGATATCTTAGAAGGAGGCGTTCGAGTCCAGGGGTCAGCTGCAGAGGCGGTACCCCTAAATTTTCCGCGGCTTCGTCGCTGTAATATTGCAACAATAATGGAATTTCGTCAGGGCGCTCGCGCAGTGACGGCAATGAGATATGGATAATACTCAAACGATAATAAAGATCTTCCCGGAAGGCGCCATCCTGCACCATTTGGAACAGGTCCCGATTGGTTGCGGCAACGATCCGCGCATCGATCTCGATTGCTTCGTCTTCCCCGACACGCTGAATCTCCTGTGACTGCAGCACCCTCAGCAACTTTACCTGCCCGATCAAAGGCAACTCCCCGATTTCGTCGAGGAAAATCGTGCCGCCGTTCGCACTCTCGAATTTTCCCTTGCGGTCCCGGGTTGCGCCGGTAAAAGAGCCTTTTTTGTGTCCGAATAATTCCGACTCGAGCAGGTTTTCTGGTATCGCGCCGCAATTCACCGAAATAAAAGAACCATGGCCGCGTTTGCCGTTCGCGTGAATCACTTTGGCCATCAACTCCTTGCCCGTTCCGCTCTCGCCATCGATCAGGACCGGCAGATCGGTCGGCGCCACTTTCTGTGCGATCTCGAGGGTTTCCATCAATTTCGGACTGTCCCCGAACACTCCCTCGAATTTAAAATTTCGTTCCACTAGCGATTGCCGCCTGGTTTTTGCGGGGTCACGGCCGGTTTTGGGCTCCGCCGGAACGGCTTCGGCGGCCCAATCGCGGCTCTTGCGCGACAACAGCATAATATCGTCCCGGAGTTCATTGCATTGCTCCAGAAGGTCGTCGATTTCAGGGCGTTCGAGACGCGCGGCCCAACGAAGCTTGTTGCGAACGAGTTCCAAACGCTCCAGGGCATCCCCGTAGGAAACGCTTGATAAATTTTCCAGAGTCAAGGCTCTCATGCTTTTGAATCCGTAACGCTGAGCAATTGGCCATAAAGTCCGTTTCGTTCTTTCAACTCCGCGCACGAACCGGTTTCGGCAACGCGCCCTTTATACAATAGAAACACCCGGTCTGGCTTAAGTTCCGGATTGATTCTTGCAAATAAGGTAATCATCGTGGTATTCGGATAAGTCGTACGGATCCGTTCTAAAATATCACTTTCCGCTTTCAATTCAAGCGTCGACAAGGCCTGATCGAAGATCAGCACGGAGGGCTCGCGGTAGAGTGCGCGAGCGACGCCAAGACGCTGGGCTAAATCGTTCCACGCGAGTTCATTCAAATCCACTACCGGGCAGTCGTAACCCGAAGGCAATTCATTGATCCGATCATTCAAATCCGCCAAATGACAAACATCGACAACCCGTTTTCGCTGCGGAGCGCGAATACCCAATGCGATATTGTCCAGCACCGTTCCTCGAATCAGGAACGGGGTCTGAGGCAAATAACCGACCTGGCGGCGATAGCTTCCTTTTTCCAATAAATTGACCGGATACCCATCGATATCTACCCGGCCCTCGCGGATCGCATAAAAGCCCATGAGCAATTTGGCCAGCGTGGTTTTTCCGCTGCCGGACGGGCCGATGACACTGACCCATTGCCCTGCTTGGATTTCGCAATTCAACCCGTCGATGACATACGGAGAGTGTTTTTGATAGCGGAAATAGAGATTGTTGAGGCTGAAACGCCCTTTCAGCTCAGGCAGAATGATATTCTCCGCGGCCTGATCGATGTTCTGTTCCGGAGCCAGACGGTTTATGGCCCGTACACGTCGCAGGCCGGGCCGAACGGTCATCCATTCCGACCAGCCGTCGATCAGATCGGCTAGCGGTCGAAGACTTCCGGCGGCAAGAAGGAATGCCGCCACGAATTCGCCGGTGGTGATCCGCTGTTCCAAATGCAGTTCAATCGCAAGCCAAAGTAGAAAGGTCAATGCGAACACCTGAATGAACTGGGTCCCGAATTTCAAAAAAGAGGCGCGGCGGGAATGTTTCCACAGCCAATCATTGCGGGGCGCGGTCGATGCTTCCCAGCGCCGGCGCATCCAGTATTCCGCGCCTTGAGCCTTAATGGTTTCGATTCCTTCCAGCATGTCATTCGGGACCATCGATTTCCCACCGGATTGGAGGATTCCGTTCCATCCGCGCTGGGTAACCATAAACCGCAGAAGGATCAATACCAGCAAATGAATCGCGATGTAGGTCCCGGCCATCGCGGGGCCAAAATAAAATAACGCAATCCAGGAAAAGGCCGTGGCCCAGAATGCACTGAGCAGCGGGATAGCCCTTGCGGTAAAAAATGTCCAGAAATCGTCATTGTCCTGAAAGCGATCCAGCAAATCCGAAACTTTACGTTTTTCAAAAAAATCGAGCGGTTGATAGAGAACCTGCTGGATAAAATCACTGGTCGCTTCCCGGGTCATCCCATGGTTCAGATAGCCGATCAACAGACCGCGCAACAGGTTCGCCAGGCAGGTTAGCGTGGATACGCCCAAAAAGCCCAATACCAGGAATTCGGCCGTCGCCGGATCGCTCCCCATGATTACGCGATCCAGTAAATACATGATCAGAAACGGCGGAACAACGGCCAATAATCCCGAGAATAATGCTATGGATAACCACGGGCTGAACCACGGCTCCACCGGTTTGAAAAGATCGGCGTGCGCGGCTTTTGGCGCATCCGTATTCATGGCTCCGGTTCGCCGTGGGCCGCGCTCCAATAACAAACACGTTCCGTCCCAACTTTTTTCGAACTCAGTCATAGTCATATTTTTGAATCCGGCCGCTGGGTCGGCTACATAAATCTGATGCGGCGTAATACCAAAGGCAACGACGTAGTGATAACTTTGCCAATGCACGATCAGCGGCAGGTCGAAATCGATCAACTGGGCGAAGGTCGCGCTGACCCCCCGCGCGATGAAGCCCAGGCGCTCGCCGGCTGCCGCCAATGACTCCAGAGTCGCGCCACGCCGGTCGATATCGGCGAAGTCTCGAAGCTGTTCCAAGGTTGTCTGGATTCCGTAATACCGGCAAATCATCGCCAGGCACGCGGCACCGCAATCCATCTCCTCTTCTTGTTCAACCAACGGGAAACGATTCAGAATTTTCTCACCCGTCCCGGACCGGACTACCGGGCTGAACCGCCAACGCCCGGCTTTTTGGCCAGCCAATTTCCGCTGCCGTCCAAGTTCGAGTTCAAAAGCGGCAATCCGATCTTCGAAACTGGATCTGAGTGCGGGATGCCTGGCCAGAATCGTTTTGACGGTAGCGTCGGGAATGATCAGAAAGGTCGAGTTACTTTCCGTAATCACGCTCGCCGGCTGATTATCGGACAACAGCATGGCACGTTCGCCGAACGTTTCTCCCTTGTCCAGTAACCCGATCTGATATTCACGATCGCCCTCGCGACGGACGACGCGGACCCGCCCCTGCCGGATCACATAAAGCCTGCGGTCATCGCACGTATCCTGTCGCAATACGAATTGTCCGGAGTCTACCCTTTTGATTCCGATCGTTTCGATCATCGACTCGAATTCTTTTTTCTCGATCTCGCCTTTCAGGTCGAACAATCTGGCAACCAACCCGCCGGCGGTTTTAACCGCCGCAAAGCGGATCATGTATTCTTCGATTTTCGGGTTCTGCCGCCAGAGTTCAACCAGCGCAACACGAGGAATTTTCAGAATTTCACATCTTGCCGCCGCCCTCACGGTGCAATCCAGCGGGGAATCTCTAAGAACATTCGTTTCGGCGAAACTATCGCCGGATTTGCGCAATCCCAGGCTGATTTCTTTGCCGTTTTCGTGCATGAACAGGCGAACCGTTCCGGAAAGGATCAGGTAAAGCCCCTCGCACCGTGAACCCTGACTGGTTATGGTCTCCCCAAATGGGTGCTGAGTGGGGATCAGTTGCGCGAGCAAGCGGGATATGTCGTCGTCGCTTAACGCGCTGAAAATTGGCATTCCGGATAGAAAATCGCGGTAACCTTCCGGCGCGGGCTCGATCATATCAGTTCAATGACCCGCAACGCCGGCTTTGGGTGAGGCCAATGTTGCTGCCCCGCTTCTCGATGCGATCCGTATCGAAATCGATTGCCCGTTTTTCCACTCGATGTTTATAACGGCGACTCCTGTCAAAAGTCGATGAAATACCATGCAATCGCAACGGCAACCGCCAGGACCACGACAACCGTAAAGATCATCCAATGGCGTGGTATCTTCCCGGTAACAGGCTGACCAAAGTTTTCTGCGCCAGGTTCACCGTCATCACACAATATGTCCAGAAAGGAATCCGAGGAGGCGGGGAACAGGGTTTGGTCCTTGACGATTCGGTAGTCATCGATGGACTCATAGGGTTCCCTGGTGACCAGCGTGTCATCTGCGGATTCGTGGCGGACGATTTTGACTTCGTATTTTAATACATTGGCAAAAGTGATGACATCGCCGTCCCGTATAGGATTAGCCTGATACGCAATCAGTGGAACATGGTTAATTTTCGTCCCGTTAGTACTGCCGAGATCACATAAACTGGCCTCATCGCCTTTAATTTGCAAGCGGGCGTGTTCCCGGGACAGCCTCTTCAGCCGGGCGTCCTTCCAGGTGTTGAAGACTTGGGCCTCGCGGCCAATCAGAAACGATTCATCCGACACGGCTATAGTCGGAGGTTCCGGAAAAGTCAGGGGTGACAGATGGACTTCAATCCCGGCCATGTCTGCGCCTGTTATTTGGCAAGCTTGGAATCATTCGACATACGATCCGAATCGATATCCGGCGCACTGCGGAATCCAGGTTTCACCAGTTTGTTTGGGGATGACGGGTGTCGTGGCCGCCATGGCCCGCGCCACGGCGGCGGGTAGGGTGTGCCCCAATACCCATAGTACGGATATTGATCGAATATCACTGGACTCGCGGGTTGTTGATCGGCGAGCTGCCGCTTTAATTCCAGATCCGTCTGAATTTGCCATAGACGCAGATTTTCCTGTTCTTGTCGCTCCCGTTCGAGTTCCCGTTCCGCATCCCGTGCTTCAAGTTCCAGGTAGCGTTCCTGCGCGCGTTCAATTTCGTCCTCACCCGGTGGCGGCGGAAGCTCGACCGGTTCCACCCTGACCGCATCGGTTGCGGCCTCCGATGAATAGCTGATGTTACCATTTCGATCAATTGACTTATAAATCGGCTGCGCCGGCGCTTCCTGCCAAGCCAGCAGCATTGGAACAAAAATTAGCCATTTCATAGCTCTGATTTTTGGAAATCTGTGACCAGAAGTTTCCATCATAACAAATCAGCGGCCGGGAATCTGCGTTTACTGCCGGTGTATCCAGCACAACCGCGCGATTATTTCCTAGCTAGTGTCCGTTCGTAAATGCTAACGTTTTGAATTGCCGTAAAAAATAGCGAAAAAAGCGAGGAAAACTCCAGTGAAATTTGGTATAATTTTGAACTAACCAGTTGATTCAGAATACAAAACCAAAAAACACCGGAGCTAA
>JBGTCG010000082.1:0-9803 GCA_041748915.1 Methylococcales bacterium | reverse complement strand
AACCGTCTGATACCGATGTCCGGATGGACATCACCTCGAAAAAGATATTTTCTATATATAGAGTCTATCGCGCAAGTCGCCGGGCTCGTCCAACAAACGGTTTAGATTGTGGCTTCGCACAATCTAACCTTATTCGTTGGGGGGGATTGGCATTCCACTAAAAGGGCCGGCGACGGTCACCATCTCCGGAAAGGGGCTCGTTGCGTATGAAATTCAGACTCTCTAGCGTGTGCAGAAACCTTGGTGATAGCCCAGTCGGTTCTCACCCTGCAAGGTGGCTAACACTCTGCTGCACCGGAGCGCTCCTATGGTCGCACCCGGTGAGCCTGACGTTAGGCATCAAAATCGCCCAATACAATTGAAAGGGAGCATCGAATGGGAAAGTATTCAAAGCTCCGGGAGAAGATTCTTGCAGGCGGTGCGGATTCAAATATTGATTTTACGGAATTGTGTAAGTTGCTTGGTCGTCTCGAATTTGAGGAACGCGTAAAGGGTGATCATCACATTTTCACTCGGGATGGTGTTGCCGAGATCATCAATTTGCAACCCCAGGGCAAAAAGGCCAAGCCGTATCAAGTCATACAGGTTAGAAGTATTCTTGTGAAATATCGGTTGGGGGCAAGCCATGTCGATTAAATATGAACTTGTCATCTACTGGAGCGAAGAGGATCAGAGCTTTGTAGTCGAGATCCCGGAATTGCCTGGATGCATGGCGGACGGCGAAACCTACGAGCACGCGGTCATTAATGCGCAGAAGGTGATTGAGGAATGGATTGAAACCGCTCAAGAGTTAAATCGTCCCATTCCAGAACCCCGGGGCCGGCTAATGTATGCATAACCAATGATACCGGCCTTGGCCGCGCTGTAATTAACCTGACCGCGATTGCTAAGTAAATCCGATACCGACGACAGGGTTACTATACGACCTTTCCGGCCGGCCCGGATCATCGGCATCACGAGGGGATGCAGGACATTGTAAAATCCGTCCAGATTGGTTTTCATGACCAGATCCCAATCGTTCGCCGATAGCGCGGGAAAACATTATCCTTTGCGATTCCGGCGTTGCAAACGACCCCAATAATAAGGACCGTTCTGTTCAAGATCGGCGCCGAGTACCTGACTGCATTGTTCACGATCACCGATATCGAAACATAACACACGTGCGTGCTGGCCGCGATTGACGATTCCCTCGGCCACGGCCGGCCATGGCCGCGGCCGGATTGTGATAACCGTGGACCACGATCCGAAACCCATCACGGGCCAGGCGTTCCGCGGTGGCTTTCCCGATGCCCCGGCTCGATCCGGTGATCAGTACCCGCTTTACATCTGCACGACAAAATTGTTACAGTGAGGCCTATATGAATATGAATGCCAGTGCTAGTAGTCTATCTAGCCCAGCCGGTTGTCACCTGCGAGGTGGCTAACACACTGCTGCACCGGAGCGCTCCTATCGCCGCGCCCGCTGAGCGTGACGTTAGCGGATCGGGTTCTACGGGCTAAATGCAATAATCAGAGGGGCTAATGTCATGGACTATAAAGTATCAATTAAATTTTGTGCATCTCTTGCAATGATGTTATTGCTTTCAGCCTGTGCTGGCACTCCACAAATATCTACATGGTCTTCCCCAAATACAGTCACTCTGGAACAAGTATATAACGCGGCTATGATAGCTGGCACTGATAATGGATTTACCGTTTATAATCAAGACAGATCGTCTGGTCTTATCTCTCTGAAAAAAGAAGAGTATGGTGGAGATAAAATGGTTGATCGTCGGATGAGCGTTAAGATAACGCCAGTTGGCGATAAAATAAAGGTTTCAACTAAAGTATCTGGCAGTGATTTTGGTGTTATTGAAGGAGCTTTGGGCGGCGCTGTACATAAGGAATTGACCAGCAATTTTTATGTTTATTTATTTCGAGAACTGGGAATTACCGATCCGAAGCTTCGAAGTGTAATTATTGAGGATGCACATTAAAATCACGGGATCAGCCATGTAGCCGGGTAGACATTTGCGCTTAACATACCGGCCTAACAGCCGCTTCGAGAGGAACGCGGAAGAAGAAAGCGCCGCGCACCTAAATCGGCGCGTCGGGCGTCAGAAGCAAAGGAAGAGAAGAAGGAAGTGAGGAGGGGCAGTCCCATTCAAGATGCGGGTAGCGGCAACCCTCCGTATAGGGGATCGACGGCCCGAGGAGAAACGGGGGTGTCTTGGGTAGGCCTGGCGGTATCATCCAACACAGACGCAGGAAGTCAATAGAAGCTAAGGTTGGGTTGACCACAACATCTTGGAGTGCCGGGGATCGTAAAGCCGTAAAGCGACCATGAGGAGAAATTGTGATGCCCAACATAAGTACGAACAGCCAGACCGTGCGAGTCGGCTTACGGCGAATGGGATGGTACGGGATGCTACTCTATCTGGGACTGCTGTCCCAGGTGCAAGGTGCAACGGGGAAGATAACCGAGGAGGCCAAGCTCACCGCTTCGGACGCTACACGTGACGCTTCCTTCGGGAGCTCCGTGGCCTTATCGTCCGACGGCAACACGGCACTTGTTGGAGCTCCCGACGCTTGGCAGTGCGATGAGGACAGTTGTAAGGTGTCTGGTGCTGCCTATGTGTTTGTGCACATCGGGACTTGGGTGGAGCAGCAGAAGCTTGCCCCTTCAGACCCTGAGGTTGGCAACCGCTTCGGTACTTCCGTAGACTTATCGTCCGACGGCAAAGTGGCATTTGTCGGGGTGCCCAAATATGACGGCTGTGACACTAATTGTGGCGCAGTTTATGTGTTTGTCCTCGAAGGGAGCAGATGGATAGAGCAGCAGACGCTCACTGCTTCGGATGCCGAGCCCGGCGATGTCTTCGGTTCCTCCGTAGCTCTTTCGTCCAATGACAATCTACTAATTGTTGGGGCGCCCTCATTCCCTGGCGGTGGGGGTGGTAAAGCCTATGTGTTTGTGCGCACGGGGAACACTTGGATAGAGCAGCAGAAGCTCACCGCCTTAGATACCGAATCCGGCGATGAATTCGGCTCCTCTGTCGCCCTTTCTACTGACGGCAACGTCGGATTAATTGGTGCGCCTTTCAATGATACTGTTGGTTTCGACAGCGGTGCAGCTTATGTGCTTGTACGCGAAGGAGACGATTGGGTTACCCAGGGAAAGCTTACTATCAAAAGCTTTATTGGTTCTGGAGATTATTTTGGTAGTTCCGTTGCCCTTTCTGCTAACGGTAACAGGGCACTTGTTGGGGCACCTAGTTTCATAGATCGTTTCTTTCGTGAGGGTGCAGCTTTTGTGTTTGTGCGCGAGGGGAGCACCTGGAAGAAACAGAAGAAGCTCACCACCCGACGTGGTGAACACTTGGGCGGCTCCGTCGATTTGTCGGTCAACGGCAAGAGAGCACTCGTCAGGGGGGCTAATAAAAAGGCATATGTATTTGTGCACGATGGCGTCACTTGGGTTAAGAAGTATACACTCGCACCCTCTGAAAGCGGCCCGCTCAGTGGTCATGGCTCCGTCAGCCTCTCTGCCAACGGTAAAGTGTCGTTGGTCGGTGCACCTGAGGCCAATTGCCCGGGCATCACCAATTGTGGCGCGGCCTATGTGTTTCGTCCGTAGGTAATTCGTAACGCTGTGAACCGCGGTGGCTAAACTCGCCGCTTGTCGGCACCAGCACAGCCAGGTATGTGGACAAAAGCGCAGAGTTGCCGACCGAAACTGCCTAGACAGCTAGCCTGCTATTCGCTACGGCATCGGCTTTCCTCAATTAGCCATTTATAGCCAAAGTTGTTTATACGCAGATTCGAAGTTACACCTCCGCTATTCCCCTGTTCACCAACAATCCACCAATTCAAACTCGACCCGGCGATCGACGGCGTCGCGGGCGTCGTCGGTTCCCGAACCCACGATGTTCTCGTGGAAACCCTTGCCGAACGTCCTTGAGGTGTTCGGGATGGAGGCGTGGTATTTGCTCATTAGTTGCTGAATCTTCTGCGCTCGCGATAATGACAGGCTTTCATTGTATTCCTCTGGTCCGCTATTACTGCAATGTCCTACGATATTGATACAACGCGAATTGTTACCGAAATATTTCGCTATTTGCCGCAGCCAGATCGAATACTGGGATTGCAACGATTCATCATTGATAAAGTTTGTGGACCCTACCAGGAAAAGAAATTTTGTGCTGATATTGTTGTTTTCCACACCAACCGACAATAGCGTACTGAAAGCGGTTTCGGCCCCGGATTGATCTTGTAATTTGATGTTGTTCTTATACAGACCGATATAGGTTTTCAAAACTTTGCCGTCGTTGCGTTCCGCTGCCTGTTGGAACAAGTTCAATGATTTCTCATAATCTTTTACCTCGTATATACTCTCGGCTTCCACCAACAAGGCGTTAGTTTCAAGCGATTCATAATATTCCTTGTCCGCCTGTGTACCCACCGGGCTTTTAGCGATCACGACCAAACTGTCAAGGCGGCGATCGCGTGGGAACATCGGGCTATTTTCATAAATTGCGGCAGGGGTGTAATCAAGGTCCGTATCTGCTATCCAAATATCGGCGCTGGCGATAATTTTTCGGGTTCTTCGATCGATGATTGTGGTGAAAATATGGTAATAACCCTGCCCGGATTCCTCCGTTCCCCCTGAATAAGTATCGAACAACAGGATACCCGCCATGACATAATCTGCCCCGGCCAGATTGGCCGGCGCCATCATCTCTATACTTATTCCCGGGTTACCTTTGAAGACGCTCAATATGATCTGCTCAATCTCCTTCGTGACCTGCACCGCTTCACCACTGTCTGCGTCGACGAAGGGTATAACCGCAATGGTTGAACGGCCAACCTCTGTGGCCTGGGAAAGCCGGGTAGTCTGCCCTACTTTTTCCAGAACGCTTTGCTCCTGCCGTAATTGATCCATCAGGTTGTTTGCCAAAAGACGAACCGCCTCTTGAAATCCGAGCGGGGAATCAGGTAGTTTGCGTGGACCCGCGCACGAAGTTATAAAAAATATACAGAATCCAGCTATCAGCAGGCAGGCTGGTTTTTGATCCTCAGCGCATATCGAATTTGGGAACATACGCTGATTCCTTTCTCAGAAAGGCCAGGATAACAAACCCAGGATAACTGAGCATTTCCTCAATTGCACCCTTGGAGCGATGCGATTTTTTTATCGGGCAATTTTGATTCCAGGCTAAAATCCAATAATAATTCCTTGCAGGTTTCATCAGAGTGTTTCGATAGGGTTCGTCTGGATGGTCGCTGGTCTGGATAGGCCGCCGATTCGGCGGAACTTCGCGAGTCAGTTAGTTCAATTCGGTGTGCCCGTTTAATTTGCGCCCTTTTTCCCTCGGGTTGTGAACTACGCTCCTTGTTCGTGGAAGCAGTTCCGGCTTGAGGATTTTGAGGGATCCCTGGCGGGGTGAGGGCGCGTTGTTCTTTGTCATTCTGGATTTCCGGATGATCACCTTCAAGGATAATTGGATCTGGATGTCCCGGTGCGTCTGGTCGAATTTCGGTGTCAGGCATAGTGCTGTCCAATTTCGCCGGAATCTCGAATACGTCATGCTGGAGCAAAATCTGCGGCTCGGACATTTCCGGACTCGCAAAAGGACGCTCACTCCCGCCAAGTCCGTGCCCAAAAAGCCAAATCGCAACCAGTATTGCAGTAAGGCAGACCACACCAGCTAAATATTGGCGCCAAGTATTTTTCCGGTGAACCGTATCAGCCGATGATGGAATCCTGAAGTGACTAGAGTCGTTCCGACCCATGCTGACTGTTTCGACCCCAGTTGAGTCAGCGAACTTTTTAAGTCCTGGGTATGACATGATCACCTTTGGATTCCGGAACTCCTTCCGCCATTCCGCAACACTGCGGGCGCGGTCCTGCGGCCGGAATTGCAGAGCATGGTCGACGGCCTTAAGAAAGCGCCCGCTATAACGGCCACGCAATTTCTGCAGCTCAGGGTGTAACGTATTAGCAACCACTTCGGCGGGTTTCCGATCTTGCGTTAAGACATCGAGTGGAGCAACCCCTACGATCGCGGTGTATAACGTGGCGCCGAGACCGTATATATCGCTCCATGGACCCTGCTGCTCACTTTGACCAAATTGCTCAATCGGAGCATAGCCAGGCGAACATAAGATTGTGAGATGGCTCGACTGAACACCTGGCGCATGTCGCGCTGAGCCAAAATCGAGCAACATAGGACTACCGTCCTTGCGAATGAAGAGGTTACCGGGCTTGATATCGCGGTGAATAAAGCCTTGATTATGGACCTCCTCCAGACCATCGAGAATCGGAAACAGGATCGCCAGGAGTTCAGTCTCGTCGAGAGTCCCTCTTTGTTGGAGAATCTCTTTCAGGCTCTCTCCTTCCTCGTAGGCCATGACCATGTAGGCGCTATTGTTTTTCTCAAATACATTGAGTACCCGAACGATATTGGGGTGTTCGCACCTTGCGAGGATACGCGCTTCCTTTAGAAAACGGTCGAGCCCCCAATTGTATTTCGCAGCGCTGTCCCGAGAATCCACAGGATAGATGCAGCCGTCCTGGGCACGTTCCGCGAACTGGACCGGCAGGTATTCTTTAATAGCGTTGCGACGGTCCAGATTCAGATCGTAGGCGAGATAAGTTATGCCGAAGCCTCCGCACCCGAGTATGCTTTCTACTCGATAGCAGAGCATTCGATATCCAGTCTTGAGCGCGTCGTGGCGCTCCGGTTCCGCCATCACAGTCTCGGATGATTAAAAAAGTTACATTTGCCGATCTGCATTATACATCTGCGTACGCGCCCATAGTGAACCGCGAAAATTAAACCATTGTGTCGGCGAGAAGGTCGGGACGTTTCCGATCCCTTGAAAAACAGCGGACGTCGGGGTCCCCATCGCGCATTCAGAAGATCAAGAGGGCTGTGAGATCTACTGCGCCTCGATGCCGACTTTTATTCCAGGATAATGGTGAACCTTGCGATACCGGTTCGGCCAAAGCTTTCACTGGTTGTCTACAACCGGCCTCGTGATCTATTCAAACAATATCGGGCAATCGTAGTCACCGAAAACAGTAAGCTCATTGACACCTGATTCCCCAGAAAAGCAATGCCTTTCATTGAAGTTACGAGCGACCGACCGGATAGCGGCCTCGCGAAATGCGCAAGAAAAGCAACAGCCACACGAGAAAATAGCCTGTAAACGATCTTCGGGCGCTTTGTCCAGCCGGCGTGGATTCAGGGTTATGCAAAGAACGCGAGGCGATTTTTCCATCTTCCGCCGAATGCGGTGTCAAATTTGCCGAGGATTGGACGGGGGCGGGAATTATCCAGTTTTTTGCCAGATGGTTACAAATCGAAATTAGTTTGTTATGTTATAACCATCCAGTGCCTCGTCCGCTGATTCAATGACAGCCATCGTTCTGTAAGGGATCGTTAGCCATGCAGCCCAGCGCCATCGGAAATTTCACAATAATCGAAAAGATCGGTGAAGGCGGCATGGGTGAGGTTTTCAAGGGATTTGATACCATGCTGGAACGTGAAGTCGCGATCAAATCCTTGCGGCCGGAACTCACCTCCCACAAAGATCTGGTCGCCCGTTTCAAAACCGAAGCGATTGCGCTGGCCCGGCTGAATCATCCGAACATTACCACGCTTTATAGTTTTTTCCAGCATGACGGCCAGTATTTCATGGTCATGGAGTTTGCCCACGGGATGACGTTAAGCAGGCTCATCAAAGATCGCGGGGCTATTCCGATTCCGGATGCCGTCAAGATGATCGGTCAGGCGCTGGACGGATTGGATCATGCTCACTCGATGGGCATCATCCATAAGGATATCAAACCCGCCAATATAATGTTCACGGATCGCAACACAATCAAACTGATGGATTTCGGGATTGCGCGTATTCTCGAAAAATCGCGGTTGACGCAAACGGGTCATCTGGTGGGCACCCTGAAATATATGTCCCCCGAGCAGCTTTGCGGCGCCGAGGCCAGTCCTCAGGTCGATATCTATTCCCTGGGCGCTGTGTTGTACGAAGTGGTCACCGGACGGGCGCCGTTCGAAGCGAATTCAGATTACGCGCTGATGAAGGCAAAGGTAGAAACGGATCCTCCGCTGCCGCAATCATTTAACGCGAAGGTCCCGAATGACTTGCAATCGGTGATCTTGAAAGCTCTGCACAAGCAGCCGCAAAAGCGGTATGCGAGCGCGCAGGATTTCTCACGAGCGCTGCAAGCCGTAGTCGCGCGGCCAGCGGTGGACGATCCTCAGCGCACTCGTAGTATTTTCACGCAGCTGACCGTTGTTGAAAAGACCAAAAAATCGAATACGGGTGTTCCACGCCCCCGGAATTGGTTTCGGCGGTATGGCGGAGCAATCGCGCTGTTTCTGGCAACGGTGACCGGCGCGCTGATTTTCGCGGCCGGAAATTTTCATAATCCTGCATTGGATTCCTTGTTCCAGACCGATCCAACAAAAGCCGATCTCGAATCTCCGTTTATGGCATTGGGGTTCGAAAAACCCGAAAACGATTCCAAAATCGAAGCTGGAACGCCGCAGATCAACCAGATCAGCCAATCGCCGCCTGCCGAAAGCGAATTAAAGCCCCCCGCCGACGATCAGGCGAAAATAGGTGATGAGTCAGCGCCGCAGCTTATAGATGCCGCGCCCAAGAGCGACCTGACGCCTGCAAAGGCTGAAGACCCCGCCGAACCTGTGACTAGCTTGGCGCGAACGAAAGCTTCCCCGGCTAAAATTCCGGCGGCCAAGGTCTCCAAGGCAAACGCCAGAACCAATGTAGTCAGCGCTCAGTTGACCGATAAAGTCTCGCCGCCGCGGGCTCCCGAAAGCAAGCCACTAATTGTCCCCGCCGCGGGGTGGGGAATAGAAAAGTAGTTTTTTGCGATCGTCACCATGATCGGTCAAAAATACCGCTTTCGCGCCAACCGCTTTGTCGTGCTGTTCCCCCTCGTCATGACATCCTGTACGGTCAGCAAAGTGGATCCCGGCGATTACTTCAAGTCCTTATGGTGGGATGTCAAAATGAACCAGCGTGAAGCCGGTGAGGAGATGATCGCGGATCCGGCCTGGATATGGCGGAAACTACGATGCAATAACCGGACGCTTCCGTACCTGCAGGTCGACAGCAACGAAGTCATTCCATCGCGGTTGACCGCGGGGGAAAGGATTAATCATCACATGGTCTATTCGCTGTGCCCGGCGACGCCGTCGAAAGTCGTGCCGGCGCGCCTTGCCCGCTCGATTCTCTATAAAGGCAATATCATTTTTCAAGACGTGACCGACAATTATGAACTCAAGCCGGGCCGATGGAGTGTCGATGCCTTTGTCAAGGTCGCAGAACAAGCGCAAGCCGGGGTTTATTCATTGCAATCGACACTGACCAATAAGGATCTCGATGTTACCGTAGATGCCGGATTCGTGGTCAAACAAAAGGATCAAGAAGAAACCCGGTGATTGGGGCCGAATCGTCGTGTTGCGGTTTTCACCGGCTCATTCGAAAGATGCGGTACGCGTACCTGACGCCGTTCATGCGGGGCAAAGCCTAGATAGTGTCCGTTCGTAAATGCTAACGTTTTGAATTGCCGTAAAAAATAGCGAAAAAAGCGAGGAAAACTCCAGTGAAATTTGGTATAATTTTGAACTAACCAGTTGATTCAGAATACAAAACCAAAAAACACCGGAGCTAACCATGCGCGAAAAACGCACCGTGCAACGCAGTCTATTCGAAAGGTACGTCGAACACGACATCGGCCGGGAATTGAAGGCGGTTTCCGACTGGCTGGATGAGCA
>JBGTCG010000081.1:0-13321 GCA_041748915.1 Methylococcales bacterium | reverse complement strand
CAAAAGGAAGGATTTTAAAAAAGGGGTCGAAAAAATCGCCGAATCGCTCGCGGAAACTCCGCTGCGCAATTTTTGGTTCAGCATCGAGTCGGCGGATGCTTCCGTGCATGACAAGATCCGCGGCTTGCCCGGCGTAAAAGTGGGTCGCTACCTCTTGAAAGATTTTGGGACATCCAAGTCACCAAAATCGACTCGCCTACGCGACAACCATTGGGCCCCGGCCGCCCTGCGTCCGCGCCGCTTCGCCACACCATCGCAAGCTCGGCGCAGGCTACGCACCGCTCCCACAAATGGCTGGACGGCGTTTCGGATGTAATTTTGGATCCCCTCTGGCGCTACCGCACGACGGGAATCCAAAATTACCTACGCCTACCGGGGACTACCAGCCCTCGCGTTCGCTCTCCATGGCTGGCAGCGTGAGATTGTACGAAAAAATACTGAGCACCGGAATTCCGACCGAGCGCGTAAAAACGGCCGAAAAGGACGAGGCCGTCGTAGTGGTCGGGACACGCATCAAGGAAATCATCGAGCGACGCTTCGTGGGAAGCCTCGCGGTCCGCGAGGTGGATGCCGGGTCCTGCAATGGCTGCGAACTGGAGATCCATGCGCTCAACAATGTCTATTACGACATCGAGCGTTTCGGCATTCACTTCGTGGCTTCGCCGCGCCACGCGCGCGCACGCGAACGAGATTTGTTCGATCCAACGTTGCGCGCGGGCAGAGCCCACTACCCCCCGGCTGTAATCGACTTTGTGGCGCACCGCCTGCCGTCATCCTGCGCCGGCGGTAATTTCCCGCATTTCTTCTAAGCTTAGGACAAACATCCTGCTGTCCGCGCTTTTCGGTCCGTACGAAAGTTCAACTGTTCGATGCCTTCATTCCCGGGATCGTCGCTCGAGGCTTCCGTTGGCCGAAAAAGAGCTACGGCAAATAATCACCTGATCATGTTCTGGAGAAATTTTTTATCCTTTCGTCGGTCCCCGACTGTGGCCATCGCCAAGTGGCTGGCCTGTGTATTGCATAAAGATACCAGCCGGTTCATGCAGCGTTATCCCGCGTTATCGATGACACCGGATCAGGCCTACCGCGCCGTGATTGCGAGGGTCCTCGAAAACCTTCCAGAGCATATTCCGATCGCGGCGAAACTTGCTATTGCGATTACCTGGCTGCTTACATTGGGGATGCTGGGACTCGGAATTTTGATCGGAACCAATCAAGCCCGGTTGCTCGACAATCAGATTGCTCTGCTCAGTGATATGGTCGTGGCGCAACTCGGTGAAGCAGCCAAAGGCCCGCTTTTGGCGAACGACGTGTCCAGCCTTGAAAGTCTGGCCCAAAAGGCCCTGAGCCTCGGCAATATTGCCGGCATTGCGCTTTATTCGGGTGATCTGCAGATGGTTACGACCGCCGGATCGGTACCCGCGGACCTGCAATTGCAGAACTCTTCGGGACTTGCCATGAATCCGGACGAAAAGGCCATCACTTGGACCGGATCCCGAAAATCCGGCGAACATTCCGCAATCTCGCTGATGCGTGCCATCAGGCACCGCAACGTCACGATCGGGCATATTGTATTGTCTTTCGACGGCTCGGGGCTCACGGCCGCAAAAGAACGAACCATCCGGATGGTCACTACGTCCACGGTGATGATGATCGGGCTCGGCATCCTGGCTTCGTTCATGCTCGGCAACTGGCTTACGCGTCCGATCAACGAACTTATCCGGGTCAGCCGTTCCATCGTCAACGGAAACTACGATTTCGAGCTATCCCACGGGCGACGTAACGACGAAATCGGGATACTGCTGCGATCGATGGATACCATGGGCCAGGGATTGCTGCGGAAAGAACAGGTGGAAAAGGTCTTTTCCCGCTACGTATCCGACAGCGTGGCCAGACAGGTTCTGCAGGATCTCGAAAACATCGAGTGCGCGCCTTTGCAGTGCGAGTATGTACAGGCCAGCGTAGTCTTTGCGGATATGGCCGGATACTCGACGTTATCCGAGTCGGCGTCACCCAAGGAAATCAGTGAATTACTGAACCTCTATTTCGCCTATATCGCCAAAGCCGTTCAATTTTGCAACGGCCATATCGATAAATATATCGGCGATTGCGCGATGATCGTTTTCGGCGTTCCGGAAAAGAACGGCGATCATGCGTGCCACGCGGTTGCCTGCGCATGGATGATCCAGCGTTTGATTGAAGGCGTGAACCGGCGGCGAATTTCGGCAAACAACACCACCGTGAAGCTCCGGATCGGCATCAACAGCGGCACCATGGTAGCTGGTAATCTGGGATCCGCGGACCGGATCAACTACACCGTCGTCGGGGACGCGGTCAATATCGCGTCGCGGCTTTCCCATGCCGGCGAACCGGGCGAAATCATCATCACCGAGGATGTGCTGCTCAGGCAAAACCTGAATCACCTCGTGCAAACCGAATTTGGCGGCGAGATCAATCTCCGTGGCCGCAAAAAGCCGGTTTCCATATTACGGGTGATGGATATCAACGCCCCGTCGCGAAACAAAATCCTGCTTGAAATCGACCGGTTGCTCGAAACCGAGCCGGCCGAACCCGAAATCAGTATAATTTTATAAGAAATCGTAGCCTTTCACGGGAATCGGTTCTTTTTTGTCCTCGGCGAGCGGGACGCATTCGAAGCACCAGTATCCGGGCGCCACATTGCTGCGGTTTTCGAGGCGCACCTTCACGGGGGCGTCATGGGTCAACAGCTGGACGGTGTTTCCATTCTTGAGTTTCTGCGACTCGAGAACAAGGTTCGCCTTCCGGCCGGATGCTTTCTCGCTAAAATACAAAAGCACCCGTTGATAAACCTGGATGTCCTTTTTGTCCCCGACCGGCTGAATCCCCGCGGCCAGAACCTGCGGACTCAAGACCGAGATCTGAAAATTCACCGCGCCGTCGACCCGGTTCATCCAGATCCGGCGGACCACGCCCAAAACCCGCCGCGCATGTTCAAGATCGGCCAATTTCAGGCTGACGAGACTACCCAGAAAAATCTGCCCTGGCTGATCAAATTCACAGCGCAGGGATTGGTCTTCGTTCACCGTGACCAACCAGTCATTCAGCATTTTTTCCTTCGGGTTGGCGGGTGGATTCAATTGCTGGTGGGTTGCCTTCAACCCGATGGACAATATGCGTGGGTTGCAGTCGTCGAACAGGTTCGTTTTGGTGGGTTCGACCCCCGACCAACGGTCACGAAGATAACCGAGCAGCGGCACCGAGAATCCAACTGCGCGCTGGCTGTCTGCCGTAACCAGATCGAACCGCCCGACCGATGTATCCGCGCCGGCCGTCAGACCGGACAACCTTCGGAACAGATTGTCCAATCGCATGCGATAAATCCGAGAGACCGGATCTTTTTCCGGGCCAGTGTCCACTTTCAGTACAGGCGGTTTATCCTCATCCATGTACAGAACACACGTTTCCGGAGTGGCGGCCGTGGCGTCGTCCGTGAACGCGACCGACTCGCTCCAATCTTCCAGCGTCTGATATATATCGAGGATTTCCCGGTGGCCCAGCCCCCACGGGTCGGCTAAACGCAGCAATATGATCTGTTTGTACAGCGTCGCAATGGTGACGGTGCTGCCTTCCGTATTCTCCTTGACTTTCGTGCCCTGTTTTTCTTTTTGTTCGGTAAGCACGTAAAGCCCGTGCAGGTCAAACCACAACCATTCGGGCTCCGGAAGGCGCAACAAGTATCGTAACAACAGAATTCGGCTTAAGCCCCGAACCAGGCGGCAGATTACCCGAGGAAGTACGCGTGCGAAACGCGAACCGGTTGCCGGCGCGGCCGCGTCGCGAAGAACGATGGCATAGCCGGTCAGAAAGTCCCGCGTAACCGCCTCCGCGAGTTGACCGATCTTCTGTTCGTCGGAAGCCAGCGGATAACTTTTTCCGATCAGCCGCGCGACTAAAAATTCTTCGACCGTCAGATAAACCGGGTAAAATTCTTCGAGCACTTCAAACAAAACCTCGGATTCGATCTCGAGACCGTTCATTTCCACGATACGGTCATGAAACTTCCGGATCATCAACCCGAAATTCGCCGTCGGTAAACCGGTAATCCACTCTTTGAGAGGCTGGATCCGGAATTCATCGGCGCGTTGCGGACTCTTCTGCCGTTCCGGCGAGACCAGATAATATAGATTTCTCACATTAGCTCATTCGTTTGTGCAGCAAATTTACGTTCAATTCTTTAGTGGTCATCCGCGGCTCAACCTGAATCGCCTTGTTCGAGCCGGATTCGCAAATCCTGGCGCCAAGCCTCGGAAAGTGCATCGATTGCGAGAGCCCTGCGAATCACCTTGAACTGCTGTGGGCCCTTGGTCAATGCCAGCAGGCTCTCCGACACGCTCAACCGGCAAGGATGCCCGGCAATTTTCTCGATCAGATCGCCCGATCCCAGTTTGGCCTCTGCCAATACCCGGACGTAGAAGCCGACCCGCCGGGAGCGGAGAAACTGCTTCGGGAAACGTGGCGAATTCATCCGAATCCCGAGCTTGAAGCAGGGGATCCGGGGCTGAGTCACTTCGAAGACCGCCTGGCCGCATCGGAACCGATCGCCGATATGAACCTCATCATCGCGCAAGCCTTCAACGGTCAGATTTTCTCCAAACTGCCCGCAGGGCAGTCCGGACAATCCCAGCTCACTTTCCCAATACGCATAATGATCTATAGAATAGACGTAAATCGCCTTGTCGGCTCCCCCGTGGACCGCAAGATCCGCCTGGCCGTCTCCTTCCAGGCCCGTGTAGGTTGCAAGCACCCGGCCGGAAACCGGCTCTTTGAAGATGCCGGTTCTGATCAACTCCCCGTTATGCTCTATTTCAACCGGCTTCGATACACTTACCGCGATGATTTTCATAGGCTTCGTTGATGATCAATGGCGGCATGGATGGCCACCCCGAATCGAGTGTTAATCACGCGGTTCCGATTCCCGCTTGAGCCCTTTGGCTTCTACGGGATGGCATGCCTCGAGAATCCTGCCGCACCAATTTTGATTTTCCAGATACCAGTGCAGCGTCTTTCTGATCCCGGAAGTAAAAGGTACCTCGGGCCCCCAGCCGGTTTCCCGCTGGATCTTGCCGCAATCCATTCGATATGCGAAATCGTGGCCGGGAGGATCTTCCACAAACTCAATCAGGCCTGCGTGCGGACCGATTGCGGCATCCCTGCGGATTTCATCGAGAATAGCGCACGAGTCGGTGACGACATCGATATTTCTCCGTTCATTGCCGCCACCGGCGTTGTAGACCTCGCCCGACCGGCCGTATTCGAGAACCTGGTCGATCGCCCGACAACAATCGTCGACATACAACCAGTCACGGACATTTTCACCACGCCCGAAGACGGGTATCCGCTCGCCCTGAAGCGCATGGCCGATCGTCTTGGGGATCAACTTTTCAGGAAACTGCCAGGGACCATAAACGTTCGAACAGCGGAGCGTCAAAACCGGCAAGCCATTGGTCTGACAAAAACCGCGGACCAGATGGTCGGACGAGGCTTTTGACGCCGCATCCAATGAATTCGGCCGGTACGGACTTTCTTCCGTAAACCGGCTCTCGCCGTCCAGGCTGCCATAGACTTTATCGGAAGAAATCTGCAGGAACCGGAATTCCTCCCGTTTGCGGCCACTCAGCGAGTTCCAGTATTTCCACGCCGCTTCGAGTAATTCATAGGTTCCCAGTACGTTGGTGCGAAAGACTTGGTCCGGTGACCCGGCAGGACCGTCCGTGAGCGCGGCGAAGTTCACAACGGCGCAGGGCTCGTATCGTCCCAGCAGATATTCCACCAAGCTTCGGTCGCCAATCGATCCGAGCACAAAATGATGCGCGGGATTCTGGTCGATATCGGTCAATCTCTCGAGGCTCCCGGTTCCGGTCAGCGCATCCAGATTGATCACGCGGGCCTCGTTCAGTTGCACCAGAGCATGCACATAATGGCTGCCGATAAACCCCGCGCCCCCGGTTACCACCACCCTGTCCGCTGTCATCTAGGCGCCGCCCTTGCGTGTCATCATCCCTTTGGATGGATTGTAGCCGATGATGGCGAGCGATAAAAAAACGCCCAACCCGATCAGGGTGTAGATCAGCGCATACTGGTTAAAGTCACCATAAAGTGAAAAACGGATCAGCTCAACGGCTTGCGAAAACGGGTTGTATTCCGCTATCCGATACAGCAATTGGCTCGATTCCCGGATCCTCCAGAGCGGATACAATGCGGTCGACATGAAAAACATCGGAAATATCACGAAATTCATGACCCCTGCAAAATTCTCGAGTTGATTAATAAAGGAAGACAACAGCATTCCCAGGGAACCCAGCATCAGTCCCGAGACGATCAGCGCGGGAATCAGCCATAAATAACCTTCGAGCGGCGCTCTGACCTCGTAAAACCACGCGATCAGCAGAAAAGTGAATACCTGTAAAACCGATACCGAGACGCCGGCGAGCAGTTTGCTGGCCAGAAGAAACCAGCGCGGCAATGGAGTGATCAGCAGCGTTTTCATGCTGCCCATTTCGCGGTCATAGACCATCGACAAGGAACTTTGCATACCGTTGAACAACTGGATCATGCCGATCAGACCCGGCGTAATATAGACCTCATATAAAATATAAGTTTCATACGGAGGCATGATCGCGATGCCGAGCGTCGACCTGAATCCCGCGGCAAATACGAATAACCAGATCAACGGACGAACCAGCGCGGCGACGAAGCGTTCGCGCTGATGCAAAAACCGGAGCAACTCGCGTTCGGTGATTCCGCGAAACGCGCGAAAATAATGCAGCGGTTTCACATCAATGAGCCATGCCGGACCCGGTCAGATTTCTGAACGCTGTTTCAAGATCGGCCGCGGCCGCGGTTTGCAATACCTCGCCGTATTCACCCCGCGCCAGCAATCTTCCCTGATGGATCACCGCGATCCGGTCGCTACGCGCCACCTCGTCGATTAGATGCGTCGCCCAAAGCACCGCAATGCCTTTCTCGGCGCACAAATCATGGATGTACCGCACAATTCCCTCGCGACTCGGAATATCCAATCCCACAGTCGGTTCATCCAGCAACAAAATAGCCGGCTCATGCAGCAGAGCCCGGGCAATTTCGACCCTTCGCCGGTGGCCCCCGTTCAGATGCCTGACCTTTTCGTCGCGGCGATCGAACATCGCCTGCCGCTCCAATTCATCCTGGATTCTTTTCCGCGCCGCTTTCCGTCCGAGGCCATGCAGTGATGCATGATACCTGAGATTCTGCTGAACGCTGAGGTCGAGATCCAGGGTCGGCTGCTGAAACACGACGCCGAGACGCGCGAGCGCCTGCGTCGTGCTTTTTTTTAGATCGAGCCCCGCAATCCGGATGTTCCCGCGGGCGCTGTCATATAACCGGGTAATCAGCGAAAACAAAGTGGTCTTCCCGGCGCCGTTGGGACCCAGCAGCATCATGCATTCGCCGGTCCGGATGATGAAATCGATCCGATCCAGTACCGGTTTCCGGCCGAAGGCGTAGCTCAGACCATAAACCTCCAATGCATTAGCCGCGATCATGGCTTGACGGCCACGCCCCAGGGATAGCGCCCGACCAGCAGGGACTTGACCACCCGGAGATCTTTAAGATCAATCATCGAGATATCGTTGCTGACTCCGTTGGTCGTATACAGCCAGTTTTGATCGCTTGAAAAGGCCAGATTCCACACCCGCTGGCCGACCAGCAGATATTTTTTGACTTCCAGCGTAGCCACGTCCACCACCGCAACCCGGTTCGCGGGGCCGAGCGCCACGTATCCGTATTTCCGCGCCTGGTCTATCACCACGCCGACCGGTTGAATGGTTTCGCTGGTCAACCCGGGGATAGCGAAACCGATCTTTTTCACGATCTTCCTGGATTCCACGTCGAGCACCGACAGCGAACCGCCGATTTCCGAAGTCACCCACAACTGGCGGGAGTCCGACGAAAACGCGGCCGCCCTCGGCCTCGGATCGACCACGGTATTATCGAGTACTTCGAGCGTTCGCGGGTCAATCCAGTGCACCATATTGGTGGTTTCGGATGTCGAAACGACCCACTTTCCGTCCGGGCTCGCGGCGATTCCTTCCGGTTCGACTCCGACTGGAATTTGCCGGACCGCGGCGCCGGTCGCAAGATCGATCACCGTTACCAGATTGTCATCCTCGTTGGAAACATAAAGTTTCTCCCCTTTAGGTCCCAGAACGAAGGTTTCCGGATCTTCGCCGGAAGGCAGTCTGGCTTTGATGCTGAAATCGCCGGTATCCATCACCAGGATTGTGTTGTCATCGCTGGCCGCCACGAACAGATTCGCGCCGTCCGGGCTCAACGCGATTCCGCGCGGGCGCTGGCCCACTTCGATGATTTTTACAAGTTCTTGGCTTGCCGCATCGACAATCGCTATTGCATTGTCCTTTTCCAGCGTCACATACAGGGTATCCGCGCCTTGGGACACGGGTGAAATGCCTAGAATAAACGGCAATCCCATCCACAGCTTGCTCACGTCCTGGTTCCTCGGTCGGAAAAACCGGTTTATGATAGCAGAAAGATTAAACGTAGTTTGATTGCGGAAATCGCTGTTAATTTTTTGCAGGTTCCGGCCAGCGGATTTTCGGAAAGGGTCTGGACAAGTGAGGTCGGCAGACGGTGAAAGCGTAGATTCTGGCAGCGCATCCCCCGCACCGCCGAATCTCTGGTTTAATCAGCGCTGCCCTAAAGGAAACGCTGAATAAATCCATCCTGGATTTCTCAGCGCTCGGCAACCCCAAAATGTGATTTGGAGTTGCCTCACAAAATCAGACGCTTACAGCGTCCGATTTTGGCGGTGCATCCCTGCACTGCGGAAAGCTCTGAATTAATCAGAGCTTCCCTAAAGGAGTTGGAACCAGGTCTCCATTTCCGAACGTAGGCTCGGATCCGGCAGCGCCCCGAAATTTGCCTCCATGTTATCCAGCATATGATCTACCTTGGCGGTTGCGGGAATCGCGCACGTCACCGCGGGATGAGACACGATGTATTTCAGGAACAGCTGCCCGAAGGTCCGGCACCCGATTTCACGCGCCCAGTCCGGCAGAGGCTTGTTTTTAGTCTTGCCGAAAAGATCGCCGCGCTGGAACGGTCGATTCGCGAGCACCGCGATTCCGCGATCCATCGCAATCGGCAGCAAGGACGTTTCCGCCTGTCGTTCCGCGAGGTTGTAGCTGAGCTGCACGAAGTCGAAGCGATGCTTTTTAAGGATCGTGGCGAGCTCTTCGTGGTTCCGCCCGTGGGACGTCGTGATTCCGGTGTAGCGAATTTTTCCTTCGGCCTTCCACTGATTCAGGGTTTCCAGGTGCGTTTGCGAGTCAACCAGATTGTGGATCTGCATCAAATCAAAACGTTTAATTTTCATCCTCCGCATGGATTGCTGCATTTGGTCGACCCCGGCTTGCCGGCCTTCGATCCATACCTTGGCCGCCACGAACAGGTCGCGCGGATGGCCGGCTCGACTGAACAGCAGGCCCGCGACTTCTTCGGCGCTGCCATACATCGGCGACGAATCGATGACCCTTCCGCCATTGTCGGAGAATGCCTGTAATACCTTTTCCAGATTCACGAGCCCGTCCCGATCGTTCCCGATATCGAAAGTTCTGGACGTGCCCATGCCGATCACCGGCAGCCGTTCGCCGCTGGAAGGAATTGGTTTTTGAATCGGCTTCCGCTGGTCGCCGGCCATTGGCGGCGCGGAAGGAAGCAACGCCGCGATTGAAACCGCTAGACCCAATCGACCAAAGTCTTGAAGAAATCGCCGCCGATCATGAAGCATTGCCGGATCCCCGTCGCGCCGAAAAAGCGAGTTTCTGTTGATGGATGCCCAGGCGATAGCCAATTGCGGCCCAGAGCAACGCCAGCGGAACGGCCAGCCAGGCAATTTTCGGTAACGATAAACCGAGCGCGCCCAGCCCGGCGTAGCCCCAGGCGCTGACCGCATCTCCTCCGCGGCAAACCGAGGTATCGATAAAATTCTTGGCCTTGTATTTTTCCTGCCGGGAAAGGACCACGAACAACATCTCGCGCGCCGGGCGCATGATTGCGTAGTCCCCCGCTCTGCGGATAATCTGGACCGTGAACAAAACGGCAAGGCCGGGCCAGTTGCCGAGCGCCGCAAACCCCGCCGCAAGCAGAATCGGGATTGCCGCCAGCGTCCCGGCAAGACCGATCCATTTGATCATCTTGCCGGTCACCACGACCTGGAACAGCAGGGTCAGAGTATTGACCGCGAGATCGATCGAGGAGAACATGGCCGTACGCCGCGCCGAATCGCTGAAACTGTCGCGAATGATTTCGGCCTGCTCGAAGTAGAGAAATGTAGCCAGTGCGGAATACAACAGAATCAACACGCAAATGCCCAATAAATACGGGGACCGGAGTGACAACCATAGACCGTCGAACATCCCGCCGCCCATCGGAACTTCGTGCGCCATTCGGTGATCTTCCGCTTGGCCGGCGCCGAGTTGTTTTATACAGAGCAGCGCAAACGTCAACAGCAACGCGGAAAGAAGAAGCAGATTCGCAGTTCCCGTCCATTGGACCAGCAGGGTCGTGATCAGCGGGCCGGCGATGGCGCCCAGCGTTCCGCCGGCCGCAATAGACGGGAACAGGCGTTTGGCCTGGTCATTCTTGAAGAGGTCCGCCATAAAACTCCAGAACACCGAAACCACGAACAGGTTGAACACACTGGTCCAGATAAAAAAGGATCGAGCCAGCACCGGGCCGGAGTAGCCAGCCTTCAGGACGGCGAAAAACAGCAACAGGTGAATGATGAAGAAGCCATAGACCCAGGGCAGGAACCGGCGCCGCGGAAAACGTGAAGTGATCCACCCGAACAACGGCATGAAAAGCACGATCACGATAAAAGTACCGGTAAAAAGCCATTGCAGATTTTCCACGCCGCCGAGCACCCCCATCTCCTCCCGGATCGGGCGGATAATGTAGTAACCGCAAAGGAGAAAGAAAAAATAAGCGGCCGAAAACGCCACCGCGCGGTATTCGCCGTGCTCGATATTAAGTAGCCTGGAAATGGCTTCTTTGCCGGCGGGTAATAAATTATTAACCCGCCCGGCGTGGCGCGGCATGCCGATTTTTGATAATTCCGGTGGCATAATGCTTGATCAAATTTAAGCGTTCAATTTTGGCAGTACATCCGTGCACTGCCGGAAGCTCTGATCTAATCAGGGTTTCCGTGAGTGGATCAGGTGCGGCCGCGGTGACAATTATTATTTGAATCCGATCCAAAATGTACAAAAAAGCCCTTTTTGTCAACCGTCAATGACGATCAAAGATTTCTGGCCGCCGCGATGAATTCGCGGCCGATTGACAACAACAGGACGCCACGGGCTGCAAGATATTGATTGGTATGCGCGCGCGGTTTACGGTTCCGCAGGCAGGGCGGAAACAGGACGCAATTTGAGTCAGGAGTAGATCACCGGGAAAAGCGGAATCTAAACCACCTGCGGGGAGACGCATGGTCGGCCAGGAACTGCGTCATATTGACTTTTTCGTTGCGTCAGTCCCTGCCCTGGCGGTGTGAGGTCCCCGAAATCGAAATTACGATCCAGACCTTGCCTGATTTGGTGATAGCCGACAATCAGCGGCCGATCATGTTGCGGACGGCTTCACAACCGATGGTTGTTCGTACCAATCCGTCATGTCATCATACCATTCCCGTTTCAGGAGGTAGTAGGGCGATTTACAGTAGATTTTGATGTCATGGAAGGGATCGGTCAGGATTTTAGCCGACCAGACCACGCCGGATTGGATGCCCATGATAAAGAACAGATGAACGGTTCTGAACACCAATGCGCCGATTCCGATCGCGAGCCATAACATTGCCATATTCTGGATAAAGCCCGAAACATCGGCATAGGCTTCGAACAATCCGAAAAAGGAGGGATTAAAATATAAAACGATGGGAACGAGCGCCCAGATGGATAATAAAATGATTTTGCGTTTCAGGTTATAGCCGACCTTGATACTTTCCTTATATTCATGGGTCACCCGATAGACGTCGTCAAAGCTTTTCGGTTCGAAGAAAAAATGGCCAATCTGACGAAATCCCATTGCCGCGAGCCAGCCGATCAGGGTGGCGATCACAGGATTAATGAACAGTAATACATAACTGGTCAGAAAACATGACGCGCTCACCAGATGCAGAAACTGGTTGATACGGCTATGGTGGTAATAACGGTGGTCATCCCAGCGCTGTTGCTGGAGTTCGTCGAAAAATCGCATATTTCCCCCGTTCTTTGGAATAATTGTCAATATTGAATGCTGATTATTACAGTCGCATGACCTGGCCGTTCATTGTTCGATTAATAACGGCTGTCCCATTTTGATGCGCCGCCCCGGCAGGATGTCTTCACAAATTGAATAGGATTCGGTCGCAAACAGGATCAGGGTGGAGCCATGCTGGAAATATCCGATCTCGTCTCCTTTACGGTACCGGGCATGACAGGCAAGACGGTTCGGTCCCCGGTACTTCAAATCCAACGGGAAATCCAGGCAATTAATTTTAATGCTAGCAACGAGAATGGCGGCGACCGGAACCAGCAAAATCGATTGGCCCGCTTTTGCCGTTTCGATTTCGACCACGGCGCGTTCATTTTTGCAGAACAGCTTTTCTATGCGCTGCAGTGCGATCGGGTTCACGTTCCAGGTGTCGCCGGAAATATAGTGGATTTCGTTGACTTCACCGTCGATCGGCGCATGAAAACGATGGTACATGCTGGATTGCAAGCGGAGGGTGACATGGATTCCGCCGCGGTATTTTTCGTAGAGCCGCTTTTCCGGTATCAGATCGCCGAGTTCATAAGGAAATCCTTTTGCCTGGAGAACCGTTGCGCCGTCGATCCGCCCGGACGCGCCGACAATTCCGTCACAGGGACTGGCCACGATATTCTCGCGCTGATCGATCGGCCGGACGCCAGGCTTCAATTCTCGAATGAAACAGTCCTGCAGGCTTTTAAAATCTCGTTGTTTGGCTTCCGCGAGATTCAGGTCTTCTGCAAACAGACGCCAGACCAACAGTGAAAACCGGGTCAAGAGCGGGTTTTCGATACGGCTGTACCAGCCCATGAATTGGGTCAACAGCCTGCGCGGAACCCGGTTGGTCAACAAAAAATTGAGAGTCCTAACTAAATATAGATATTTGATGCGTTATTTGCTATGATTAGTTTCTAACGATTGCAAGGGGGTGGTATGGAGACAATATCCTGCAAGCATTGCGGCGCGAGCGAATACGTTAAGAATGGCATGGTGTATG
>JBGTCG010000080.1:0-1809 GCA_041748915.1 Methylococcales bacterium | reverse complement strand
CTCGGAATCACCGGACGGACGTACAGTGCCTCAAAATTTACTTGCATCCACCCTTTATACCGATGGCGGGTGCGGATGTCCAGAACTTTCTGTAGCGGATTGATTTACTATAAATTTACTTTAAGGGCGAATTCACCCTGGTCTCTTGTTTTTTGTCTATTGACAGGACGGGTCCTCATATGTGTTCGGCAGAATACAGAAAGGCACTCGGGACTCATCGCGGAACAATTATCTTTGGTCGGGGGATGACAATCTCTGCACTTGGCGCCAAAAATTATCTTGTCGGGAATCTCCCGCCACTCAGCCTCATTCTGAAAATCCTCAAAAAGCCAGCGTCGCAGGTCATCCATATCGCGCAGCCGAAGCATTGCCGCATGGTTCTCCGCAAACCATCGTGCATCGGGTGTAAATGCTGTGTTGGTTACCAACATTCCAATATTAAACCGGAATCCAGGTGATAAAAGGACTCCTGCCAAATTGCGGATATCTGGCGAACCAACGTTGGCACCAGTTGCATGGTGCTTTACTTGAATGCCTAACAGAAACGGAAACGCAAAAGTTACGATCTTCGGATATGCAACGATGTCAATGCCACCATCCGGACGATAAACATCTCCCACGATTTGCACTTCCAAGCCCATGGCATCAATGCGATCAGCAACGAAGCGCTGAAACGCGCGAGGCGACATCGTATTGACCAGCGAGGGTTCGTCGCGGATCCGCTAAAGATCCGAGTCAGAGAGCTGATGCGCGTGCATCATTACCTGGGCGTACTGCCTAAAATAGGTCACACGCGCTGGTATGTTGCGACCTGGCGGGGCGAGTGGGTGGCCTTGCTAATTTTTTCGGCGCCGGCCTGGAAATGTGCGGCTCGTGATCGTTGGATCGGCTGGGATTATCGCCATCAGTACGATCGTCTCCATTTGGTCGTCAACAACAGCCGTTTTCTGATTCTGCCCGAGTATCATTATCCGAACCTGGCCTCGCGCATCCTCGCGTTGTGCGAACACCGTCTGGTTCGGGACTGGCAGGAATGTTTCGGTTATCCGTTGTTGCTGCTAGAGACCTTCGTCGATCCGCGCTATTTTCAAGGCACGATCTACCGGGCTGCCAACTGGCTCCCGGTCGGCAATACCCGTGGCTTTCGCCGAACCCGTCAAGGCTACAGCTTGCAGCCGACTGCCGCCAAGCGCGTGTTCGTTCGTCCCTTGCACCCCCGAGCCCGAGCCTGGCTGTCTCAGCCGGTTCTCGATCCCCGCTATCGCCACGGAGCTCCGAAGATGATGTTGACTGCCGACCAGATGCGTTCCCTCTCCGAGTACTTCGCCGATTATAGTGGACCCTCGAATTGAGACAGTCGGTTAAGATAGGAACCACTGAAATAGAGGGGAAGTCATGAAGCGCAAATCATTCACATCCGAGTTCAAAGCGAAGGTTGCCATAGAAGCGCTGAAAGGTCAGCAAACGATCAACGAGATAGCCGCGCAGTTCGGCGTGCATCCGACGCAGGTCACGAATTGGAAGAAGCAGTTCCTGGAAGGTTCCAGCGATGTTTTTGGTCGAGGTCGCCGGCAGCAAGCGCAGGATTTCGAATCGGAGCGAGAACGCCGGTATAGCCAAATCGGCCGGTTGCAGGTCGAGGTAGACTGGCTTAAAAAAAAGACCGGATATCTCCATTGAGCGTGGCGGAGAAGCGGGCCATGATTGAGCCGGGTCATGACACGTTGAGCATTGCCCGGCAGTGTGAGCTGATTGGTCTGAATCGCACCAGCGATTACCGAAGCTCCGAAGGGGTGATGGAAACGGCGG
>JBGTCG010000079.1:0-5523 GCA_041748915.1 Methylococcales bacterium | reverse complement strand
GATTGACCCGTCGAATCAGCCTGACCAGGTTAATTGATCGGCGCATATAATCTATTCGGGATCTGGTGGAAAAATCGGTCGTCCCGGATGACACTCAGATCAACTAGCCTATCCGACAGGCTCCTAGTCAGAAAATAGATTTTCGGCGAATTGAAAACGCTTTGCCCGGATTTCGTTTGTGCCGTTCCGGAGGTCAAAATTGATCGATCCGCCGCGCCCGAGTCAACGCACCCTGGCGGTTGTCGATACTCAAAATCAATATTTCGATTTATTCTGAGCAAATAAGATGCCAATGATGAAACGTTAGGTTCTGGTCCTATATCAGAAAGGTTACTATCATGAAACGTAAGCGAGTGCGAGTTGGTCAGCACCTCACGCCGGTTCAATTTGGCGGGAACCGCTTTTTGAGACAGCGCTCATCATTGACTGGCTGGACTCGCCATTGTGTTGACCCGCAAGCTACCGAATCCTTGCGTGCGCGACGATAAGGGCAGACTGCTCCTGGTCAAGAATAAAGAAACATTCGAGGATATCTGCGCCGATCCCGTGTAAATCGACTGCATTCATGGTTCACTCCTAATGATGAAAAAATAAAGGGATTGCATCCCGCGCCCATCGTACATTCGGTCATGCAGTTTAGACTATGTCGACGAATAGCATGGCTAACGCCATGAACCCCATGCCGAGATTTTCTACCAAGCTCACTGTGCTTAACGGAACCTTCAGAGTATTGCCCATGCACGGGCAATCGATATCGAGACCGCGGCGTAGTCCATCGAAAACGCCAAGCGTGCCAAAAGTAAATACCAGTATAGTTAAGGAATACGTAATTATCGGATAAATAATGGCTAAATACGCTAAACCGAGCCCCAATTCGATAAAGGGATAGATATAGCCGTAAGCGCGCACCCGCTTAGCCAAAAGATCATACATTTGAAAGCCATCGGCATAGCCGTTCAAATCAAAAATCTTAAACATCGAATAAACGACCAGCAACAGCCCCATGAAATGGTGCATAAACAACCTGATGCTGTTATCCTGGCGCGCAAATCCGAGGGCCAATGCAGCGAGAAGCACTAGGGCTATCAGGCAAACAAGCGGCCAGTAATCGGCCAAATGAGTGCCGCGGCCTTCTTCCTGGCGATGTACGGTATCGACCATTTTTAATTCCAAGTTATCGTCCGTTAACAACAACGTTCCGCAGGCGGCAAGCCCCCGAAGGCACCAAGCGCGAGAGTCATCAGTCGCGTCTAGTTTACACCGAGCAAATAACGGGCCGTCTAGGGAGGATGCCGCTTTATTGAACTGAAGTCTTCGAAATTAGCCCTACGCTTCGCGCGCCATAATCCGAAGGTGACGCGCCAGCGAACGCTCTCGATTAAATTTTTATTAAAAACTGGGCTGTCGGACTCTGAAGCATTACCGCAGGCTCGGAAGGCGGTCTAAAACGGTATATAATACAACGATTGTAGATATTACAAAAAGCTGCCTATTCAATAGACTGCTGACAACCAGTGACCAGTTGGGAGAAAATCTTGGCTCCGATACAAATGGTCGTTGGGGCGAAAAAATCCCGAAAGAATTCCGATCGTTGGCTATGCGGCCGGTACCTCTACTCGTTGGACAAAGGAAAGCCCTGACTTTTCCGCAATGGATTCTTGCAACTGCCCGGCACGATGACCGACGAGCTGCCGGCGCGGAGCTGAGCGAGGCCCGCGCGCGGCTTGATGCGTGCTGCACAAACCGGTCGGTTCCAAGCAACTGCTCGGGAGACGATCGGGGTGCTATTGCAGAGTATCAACCGCGTTGCAGCTTTGCGATCGCCGCTTTGATTTGATCAAGCAAACTTGATTCGCCGCCTTCCAGTCCTTCAGCTTCGGATTCCTGAAGGTGAACGGCCTCCGCCTCCCAGCGCCGAAGAATTTCAAGTTTTTCCGAATCGCTCAGGGAATGTCTGCCAATACTTTAATCGGATCGCCGTAAACCGCTTCTGGATTTGACAGTTTGCTTTGATCGTTAGTTGAATTTGGCATAGATATTTTCCTCTATCGGTATTATCAAAGATGGGTTGGGTGCGGGTTACCCATAGTAAAAAAACGATCGGTAAAAAACTTTACCGGCTTAATAGGCGTCGAAACACGCGGTAACCTTCTCGATAATGCTTTCTTCTTATCGCCCGATCCGTGTCGTAGATCAATCGAGTTGCCGCAACACCCCAGTAGTTAAAATGTTATCTCTCTTCGGCCTTCGTCCCTGCCCGCTGATTCCCCGGCCAAGCCATGATTGGCACGGTTGTAATCGAATTTTTGGGCGACCCTTCAATAATCTTGTCGCTATACACCAAATAAACCAGCGTATTGCGGTTTTTGTCAAAAAATCGCACGACCTGTAGTTTCTTAAAAATCAGCGAGCGACGCTCTCTGAAAACACGCTCGCCGTCAACAAGTTTCTTCTTAATTACGATGGGACCGATCTGCCGACAATCGATCGAAGCATCCGAAGTATCTTCTGCGACTCCGATCGTTCCTTTTATGCCGCCTTTTTTCGCTCGGCTGATATAACACGCAACCCCGCCGACTTTTGGATCGTCAAACGCATCTACGGCAATATGATCATCCGGCGTCAGCAGCCTAAATTTTGTGTCGACACTGCCGATTCGGTCGGCAAAAATAGGCTGCGAAATACTGAATACGAGGCCTATGAAACTAAGTAATTTGACTTTTTGCATGGCTTTTTCTCTGAAATTAGAGGTGGACCCCCATCGATTGAACAATCCCATCGATGGGGTCCACCTCTCTAATCCCTGGTCCAATCAACACCCGGAATCACCGAAAATAATGTGCGTAGCCCAGGTGAGTCGAACCAGCCTTTCTAGCTCGATCTGATGAGCCAGAATCGATGCATGGCAGGAATGTGATATTCGAAAAGACATGCAATTGCTCTGGTGATTTTCACATGATTGAAAAAATGCTTCTACTTGCGCCTCTTTCCAAATAGCAGGACGGTTAGCGCGTTAGTCGATTCGAATTTCGCCGCGGGTTCTGTCTGTCGCTCAAAAGGACAGGAACCCGCGAATTAGATAATAATCGATTATTTTGAAGTTTTTATCTCCGCAAAGTCGCTGAGCGGTCTTTCTGTCTCGCTAACTCCATAAAATTCACCCTCCTGATATTCCGGGCGATTTTTCAGATCCTTCTCTGTCGCTGAAATCTGAAGTTTCTCGTCTTTCAGGTTAAGATCGCCGATGGGTACCACAACTTTTTTTCCGCCAATTAAATCCATTAATTGATCTACGGCGATTACCGCGTGTAATTGGCGTTTGTCTTTGTCGGTCACCAATTCAGCGACCTTGCCAATTACCTTGCCATCGTCGGCGTTAATCACTTCCATGCCATTAATTTCATCAACGGTTTTTTTCTCTAACGACTGCGTTTGTCCCGCTGCCGCCTGGGTGGAAGTTGATTTATTTCTCTCTTGCCTATCTTTCTCTTGCCAGTACGTTTGATTCTTATCTGTTTTATTCTTATCTCTGGCCGCGCCGGATTGGTAGTTGTCCGCGCTCCAAACCGTCGGTGAAGCAATGCCGAGAAACACGACTGATGACATCGCAACTGCTGCGTTGCGTAAATTGTGACGCTTGGTAATCATAATACTCTCCTCGATAAATGACTGACTTATTCAACACGCGTTATCGCGAGTTCAATGGCGTTAGAGCAATTTGTTTGCCAAGATTCGAAGGGTGCTTGCATTTCCTAGCCCGCATTCCTGACCAGGCAAACCCGGTTGATTGAGAAATTTATTCTTGCCGGCAGTTCCTTTATGATCGAAGATTGCTGCGCGATGCGGTTATTTTTTCTCCCTAAGGTATCTCCGCCTCTACCCTGACTTTGCCGGTGCCCTGTTTATCGAGATTGATCTCTTCGGCCGCCGCTTTAGAAAGGTCGACTATCCTGCCATCGACGTAGGGTCCGCGATCGGTGATTTTTACGTTGACAGATTCCCCGCTGTGCACATTTGTGACGGTCGCCTCCGTGCCTAAAGGCAATTTCTTATGGGCGGCGGTAAGCTTGTTCTGGTCAAAGATCTCCCCGCTTGCTGTTTCTTTTGAAAGCCAGGGCCATACCAGGAGGCTTCGCCCGTCTGCTTGAAGTCTCTTACGGCTTCATCGGCGCTTTCTCCCGCCTTTCCCGCCGGACCTTGCCAGTCACAACTTGTCAACAGCAATCCGCCCAACAATGCGGCCAGTAACAACTGAATCGGTGTACTCATCTTTCTCCTCCTAAAAATCGTAAGGCACGAACAACTTGCTATGGCGCGTGGTTTAGGCGGCCGCGTGCAATACCTCCGGAACATGGCGAAACCTCTCCCTGCATCGACGTAAATCAACGTTCCGCTGGTACACGCGCTGCGGTGGTTGGAGTTACCCGCCACACGACGTTACCGACATCATCGGCAACCAGAACAGCACCGGTTTGGTCGACGACGACACCGACGGGCCGCCCGAACGCATCGCCGTCGTCGTTGACGAAGCCAGTGAGAATGTCAACCGGTAAACCTACGGGTCACCAGTTTCCGATGTTGTGGTCAGACGAAGCGGAGCTGGGGAGGTTGGCGCCCTGCTTGTGGAGGGTGGCGAGATAGGAGCGAAGGGTGCAGAAGGTTTCGAGGCCGGCCGAGGTACGAAAGCCGCCGGAGATTTTTTGTTTGACCTTGGGCATGCGCACGGCCTGTTCGGCGGTGTTGTTGGAGAACGGCACATTGTGATCGGTCATGAAGCGCCAGACATCGTCGGCATAAGTGCGCAAGCGGTCGAGCAGGTTGAGAGCCTTGTTCTGCTTGGTTCGGCCGCGCCTGCCCGAGGGTGGCGCGCGCGGGTTGGCGGCTTCTCCCTCGGCCAGGATCTCGGCATAGAGGGAGCGGTAGTACGCGATGCGCTCACCGGTAAGCGCTCCGTCAGTGGCCGCGACTTCGTGACAGGCGCCAACCAGCAGATCAATCAGACGCTTGGCCCAGGCCTGCTTCATCTCCTCGAAGATAGAGGTCAGTTCGCGCAGGCAATGGGCGTTGCACAAAGCATGGGTGCAGGCCAAATCGCGGTAAGGCTTCCAGCCATCGTGCACCAGCGTGCCGACAAACACGGCCAGAATCCCGAAGGCATCGAAAGCCTTTTTACCCCGGTTCGTGTGGCTGCCGATCCAGGTCAGCGTGCTGGTCGCCAGGACATGCAACCAGTAGAGCTTGCCGGACCACCCGCATCCCGGTTTCGTCCGCGTGGGCGACCGGCGCGGTTTTCAGGGATTCGCCTGCCTGGCGGCCACGATTGGCGCCAGCAGCAGCATGTGATGGTGCGTCAGATGCACCACGGCTGCCTTGATGCGCGGCCCGTACTGCACCGGCGCCGCAACTTTTGCGGGAAACTCACCCCGATGCAGCTTACCGCAAGCACAACGCGCTTCGAGGACCTGGTGCTCGGTCACCTCATGACGGAGCGGCGGAATATCGAACACCTGGCGCGTCTCGACT
>JBGTCG010000078.1:0-9984 GCA_041748915.1 Methylococcales bacterium | reverse complement strand
CCGTCTGATACCGATGTCCGGATGGACATCACCTCGAAAAAGATATTTTCTATATATAGAGTCTATCGCGCAAGTCGCCGGGCTCGTCCAACAAACGGTTCAGATTGTGGCTTCGCACAATCTAACCTTATTCGTTATGTTGGACCGCTCGTATAAATTGCTTCCGAACCCGACAACCCTGTCTCATCAGAAATGTGAAGTCATGCACATTTCTGCGATCCAAGTCCTGCCGGACACGATAACTCGTTAAAGAATCCGATGCGCGGACCGCTAAATACCGTGGCGAATTTTGGGCAACGAAAATCAAGATGACCAACCACATTGCGAGGAACAGGGGATTCACGCTTATCGAACTGATGGTAACGGTGGGTGTGAGTGCGCTTGTGTTGAGTATGGGAATTCCAGGTTTTCAGGGATTGATCCGGGACAACCGGATGACCACGCAATATAACCAGTTCGTTTCTGCGTTGAACAGTACCCGAAGTGAAGCAATCAAGCGTGGCATGGGGGTCACGATCTGCAAGCGCAATACGGCCGGAAGCGCCTGCAACAACCCAGGGAACTGGGGAGACGGCTGGATTGTTTTTGCCGATCAGGACAGCGACGGTGTGGTGGATGCCGGCGATACCGTCCTCAGAGTCTATGAGGCGCTCACTGGAAACGATACCCTGCAACCGAACACTGCACGAAACCGGGTTACCTTCGACGGTCAAGGTTTCGCGCGTGGATTTGCGGTCACTTTCAAACTTTGTGATAACCGGGGGGCAAGCCACGCCAAGGGTTTGGAAATTTCGAACAACGGGCGGGCCAGACGCGCAGTCGACAGTAACGGAGACGGCATCGTAGAAGATGGCTCAGGGAACGCGATTACTTGTCCCTAATCGGAAAGGAGAAAATTTTATGGAACGCGGATATGCAACTGAGCGGGGATTTACCCTGGTCGAGGTGCTCGTCGCAGTATTTGTCCTGGCGTTGGGTTTACTGGGACTTTCCGGTTTGCAGGTCGCGAGTTTGCAGAACAACCACAGCGCCTATCTACGATCACAGGCCACCCTGCTGGCTTATGACATGGCCGACCGGATGCGCGCGAATGCAACGGCGCTCGCCGCACTGGACTACGACCAGCCCACGGCCACAGAGGGCGCCGACTGCACGACCGTCACCGGCTGTACGCCCGCGGAAATGGCTTTACATGATATGTATGAATGGAGTGCTGTGGCTTCTCCGACCTCCGATGTCCCAACCTCCGTAGCCCATGTGCTGCCGAACGGTCGCGGAACCGTCTGTGTTGACTCCACTCCCAATGATGGAGGCTCGGCCGCTCCGGCCTGTGATGGCGCAGGCGCCAGTTACGCGATAAAAGTCTGGTGGACCGACGATCGCAGCGGTAACGAAAAGCTCTTCGTGACCACGGTGAGCTTCTGATGAACATGCCAACAAGAATTTGCGAAGGCCGGAGCAACCAGGAAGGCCTCACCATGATCGAATTGATGATCGCGATGCTCTTGGGACTGCTGCTCATGGGCGGCGTGATCCAGATATTCGGTGCCGCCAAGCAAACTTATAACCTTCAGGAAGCCCAATCGAGGTTGCAGGAAAACGGCCGTCTGGCCATGCATTTCCTGCCCCACGACATCCGACTCGCCGATTTCCATGGGTGCCGGTCGAGGCAACGATACTCGACCTCTATTAATGTAATTGCCAATCCTGCAGCATCCGGCGCGCCCAATTTCGATGATTCCTTATGGAACATCAACCGCGGGATCACCGGCTCGGACGATGTACTCGCCGGCACCAAAGTTGGCGGGACGGATGTGGTTATCGGAACTGACATCATCAATCTTCAGTTCGGTGGCAGTTGCGGAGGCAACTTGGTTGGAAACATGACCGCGACGAACGGGACTATCCAGATCAATTTCCCGAATTCGTGCAGTCTGAAACCAAACTGGCCGTTTATGATTACGGATTGTGAACGGGCCGATATCGTCCGCGCGTCGGACGTTCAACCTCCAAACCCTACCACCGGAACCGGAATACAAACCATCCAGCATGCCCCCAGCGTCAATACAACAGATCTTCTAAGCAAAGCCTATCAATCCAATGCCGAAGTATTCTCCGTGCAGTCTTTCACCTATTTTATTGGGCAGAATACAATTGGAAACAACTCATCCCTATATCGCCGCGATAACGCCGCGGGTACAAGCGAGGAAATTGTCGAAGGTGTCGATGACATGCAGATTTTGTACGGCGAGGATACGGATGGTGACAATACCGCGAACTATTATGTCAGCGCCGCGAACGTCGCGGTCATGCAAAACGTGGTCAGCGTCAAGGTAAGCCTTTTAACGCGGTCTTTGTCCGACGTTAACGTCACCAGCAAGCCGCTTATCTATACCTATAACGGCGCCACGGCCACCGCGGTCGATCGACAACTGCACAAGGTTTTTACTTCCACCGTTACGCTTCGAAACCGTTTGCCCTGAGCCTGTGATGAATATATCGAAAAATTTCTCTTCAACCCAGAAAGGTGCAGCTCTGGCGGTGAGTCTGATCATGCTGCTGGTACTTACCATGGTTGGTGTTATCGGCATGCAAACAACCACGATGGAAGAAAAAATGTCCGGTAACGGCCGCGACTACAATCTCGCGTTCCAGTCCGCGGAAATTGGGCTGAGAGCCGCCGAAACCTACCTGGAAGGCCTGATCACAACCACGGACTTCGACAGCGGTACAACCAACGATGGTCTGATTTCAGAGACCGAAACCGATCCGGATTATTTCAGCAGCGATACCTGGTATTCGACCAATGGTTCGACGGTTGGATCGGTTCAACCGCCTTATCTCGTGTCCTCGTTATACGGGGCTCAACCTCGATACATCGTCAAATACGTGGCCGAAAATAACCCGGACTCCAATGCCCGTCTAAACGTTGGTGGATACGGCGAAAAACTCGCGGGAGCCCAGGTAACCGTATTCCGAGTAACCGCGCGGGGTACCGGTGGCACCAATGACTCCCAGGTGCTCCTGCAATCCCATTACGGGAAACGGTTTTGATCGCGATCCGATAAAAATAGTCCGCCGCCCGCTAAAACGGCCCCGTCGCTCGGAGAATTCCATGAATCGTCAATCCCGCCGCAAGTTCCAAGTGCATGTTCTAGCGATCATGCTGGCATTTTTTTCCACTGAACTTCGGGCTGCCGCGCTCGGTCTCGAAAACTCGCCGCTGTTCACGACCAATGCGGCCAAACCGAACCTGATCCTTTCGATTGACGATTCCGGCAGCATGGACTCCGAGGTCCTATATGAGAGTAATGACGGCGCTTTGTGGTGGAATATGGCCAACCGTACCTTTGTCAGTGGCGGCGCGGTTAATTTTAATACCCCGGGTATTGCGAATTCGTCCTGGAAGAAGTTTGTATATCTATTCCCCAACGGTACCGGAGCAGGAAAACGTGTTTATGCAGACAGCACCGACGACCACTTCGCCATTCCACCGCTGCCACAATACGCATTCGCTCGTTCCAGTAGCCACAATAAGATGTATTACGATCCGAATGTGACCTACGACACCTGGGCGGATTACGGTTCCACTACTTACGGAAACATTAACCCCGCCAGCGCGCCCTCGGATCCGGTAACCGGAACCGGGACAACAGTCAACCTGACGCAAAATATTAAATCCGACACGTCGAACTCTACATTCAGACTGTTCTCCGGCACCTGGGTCCCCGCGGGAACGGAGTATTCCAATGCGGGAACATCAAACTGGCAAACACTGGGGGTAAATTATATTGTTCCCAATACCTCGCCTTCCTATAAAGATTGGGGTATGACGTATTTCCCCGCAACCTATTACATCAAGGTCACCTCCGGTACTTATACAATAAATGGAAGTTCAGGGGATTGCTCGACACCCAATGTTTCCCATTACCCGATATTCGAGCAGTATCCCTGGACTTTGAGCGGAATTGATGCGCTCGGTCCCGACGGGGCTTGTCTGTCCAAAGTTGAAATAAAACCGGCAACCGCCAGTTACGCCCATAACGGATCGCGGACTGACTGCGCCAGCACAAGCGCCTGCACCTATGCGGAACAGATCCAGAATTTCGCCAACTGGTACGGTTATTATCGCAAGCGCCATCTGGCCCTGCGTGCGGGGATGGGGCTCTCGTTTGAGAATATAAAGACGCTCCGCACCGGTCTCTTTAAGATCAACAATCTAACCAACGTAACCATGTGGGATGTCGATGTTACGGCTCAATACAACAGCTTTTTTCAGGCTATGTATAATGTCGCGGGCAACGGCGGCGGAACACCGAACAGGCAGGCATTGGATTATGCCGGACAGCAGTTTATGCGAACCGGCGCGGGCGCGCCGATTACGCAAGCGTGTCAGAAAAACTTCACTCTGCACTTCACTGACGGGTATTCAACGCTCACGAATCCCGCGACCCTGCCGGGAAATGCGGATGGCAGTAAAGGCGTCCCCTATGCAGACTCCTATTCGGATACCTTTGCCGATATTGCCATGAAGTACTACACGACCAACCTTCGAGGCGATCTGACGACCAAACAGGTTCCCACGGCGGTCGGCTGTAACGCAACACCGATCGACCCCCAATTGGATTGTAACAAGGACCTGCACATGAATACCTTTACGGTCGGATTGGCCGCAAAGGGCACAATATATGGTGTCACTCATAACGATGTTCAGGATGCCTATGCCACTCCACCAGTGTGGCCAAATACCAATACCGACCGTGATCCGAGGCAGATCGATGATCTCTATCACGCCGCGGTCAATGGCCGCGGTGAAATGTTCAATGCCACGTCGCCTGACGACTTAAAGGACAAACTCACGAGCGCCCTTCAGAGTATACAGTCAAAAGTCGGTTCGGCCGCGGCGGTCACCTTTAATACCGCGACCCTGGAAACCAACAGCGCCGTCTATCTCGCATTTTTCAATTCCTCCAACTGGAGTGGAGACCTGGTCTCGTTCGATCTGGATAGTCAAGGAAACATCAATCTGGCCAGTACCTGGTCCGCCGCGAGCTTACTGGATAATACCAATCCTCCACCAGCTTCCAGAGTCGTGTTAACCCACAATGGCACGAGCGGAACAGGCTTTCAGTGGGCGAATCTGAACGCAAGCCAGCAGGCCGATCTGAACCTGGTTCCCGGCGGAAACGGCCAGAAAGGTCTGGATTTCATCCGCGGTGGGCGCAGCAACGAAGGCTCAGGAAAGTTCCGGATTCGGGGCAGCGTGTTATCCGACATCGTGCATTCGAGCCCGGTCTTTGTCGGGAAGCCGAATATCGGCTGGCCGAATACCGTGCCTTTTCCGACCACGGCGCCTGATCGCTACCTCGATTTCAGGGCGAATCTGATCAATACTCCCAGGAACGAGATCGTTTATTTCGGAAGCAACGACGGCATGCTGCATGGAGTTCAAGCGGGCGACGGGCAGGAAGTCCTGACCTACATTCCCGGTAGCCTGTATTCCACGAGCGCCAATCAAGGCCTTCATTATCTGGCAGATCCCCAATATCAACACCGATACTTCGTCGATCTGTCGCCGACGATCTCGGATGTCTATATCGATCGCAACGGAAATGGAAACCCGGCCTGGCATACCATCCTGGTAGGCGCCGAACGGTCCGGTGGACGGGGCATTTTCGCGCTCGATGTAACCGATCCCACACAGTTCTCGGAAACCAACGCCGGGAATCTGGTATGGTGGGAATTTAGCCACAGCGATATCGGCGGCAACCTCGGTTTCACCTACAGCAAACCCACCATTGCCATGCTTGAAAACGGCCGCTGGGCGGCGATTTTCGGGAACGGCTACAACGATACCGGTACCGGCCAGGCGAAACTGTTTATCGTATTTATTGACGGCGGTCTCGACGGTGTTTGGACCGATGGCGCCAGCGGTACCAATTTGGACTATATCATGCTTTCAACGGGTGTTGGCTCGGTAGCGACGCCGAACGGACTCGCAACGCCCGCGGTGGTCGATATCAACGGAAATGGCGCCGCGGATCGGGTCTATGCCGGCGACCTTCAGGGCAATATGTGGGCATTTGACCTAAGCGATGCCACCACCGTCGGCTCGCCGAATAGTAAACCGGCGTGGAAATCCGCGTACTTGAGCGGTACGACTCCGGCGCCACTGTTCGTCGCCAAGGACGCCTCAAACAATCCGCAGCCAATTAACGACAAGCCGGCGCTTACATTTCACCCCAGTCCTCCCTCCGCAGGAAACCATAATCCCAATGTGCTGGTTTTCTTCGGGACCGGGAAGTATCTGGAACAAAGTGACCTGACCACGACCAGTACGCAATCCTTCTATGGCGTTTGGGACGACGGAACCAGCAATCTTGACCGGAGCAAACTGGTCCAGCAAACGCTCAGTACCGGAACCTTTACTGACTCCGATGGGAATATCCACACGAATCTCAGACTCATCACCGACAATTCAGTGGACTACAGTAATAAATCCGGATGGTATATCGATCTGAGTCTCACGGCTGGAGAACGCGTGGTCGTAAACCCGATTGTCCGGGGTTCACTGGTCTTCTTCAATACCTGGATACCCAGTTCCTCGGCGTGCAGTTCCGGCGGAACCGGTTTCCTGATGTCCGTCGAACAACTTAACGGAGGGGAACCTGTCGCGCCGGCGTTCAATGTCAACTCCGTTGCTGGTGTGGCTAAAACCGACACCGTAACGAGCGGTTCCACAAGCTATACACCAGCCGGAGAAGCCTATGTCAACGGGCTGCCTGCTCAATCGACCTTCCTCAGCAACAAACAATACACACCCGGCACCGGAAGTAACGTTATCGAAACGCGGGATGTGGCCGACCTCGGTGGTCCGGGTTCGGGACGGTTATCGTGGCAGCAAATTAACAATAACTAAGTTTCTATGATCGGAAATACATTTCCGAGAATTGCCGATCGAATTAAAGGAATATAGCTATGCCAAAACAAAAGCAACGCGGATTTACTCTTATTGAACTGATGGTTACCGTGGCAATTGTCGGCATCCTAGCCGGTGTCGCCTATCCTGCCTATCAGAGTCAGATTCGCTCGACCCGTCGTGCCGACGCGCAGGCGGACCTAATGCAACTGGCGAGCTTCATGGAAAGGTTTTATACCGAAAACAGCGGTTACGATCTGGATACGGCCGGAAATCCAGTCGTTCTCGAATTTACCCAATCGCCTCAAAGCGGTTCAAACATCGCTTACAATCTGACGTTGAACACAGTAAATCAGACTAGCTACACGTTAAGGGCAACGCCAGTCAATGCTCAGGCCGGTGACGGATATCTTGAACTGCTTCATAACAGTGTCCGGCGCTGGGACCAAAATAACAATACGGTGATTGACACGGGTGAGGATGACTGGGAGAAATAAGCGGCTGTTCAACGCGCGGAAAACTGTATTGCGTTCAACTAACTGCCGTACACGATTCCGCGTATCCAAAGACTCTGTAATATTTCCAGTCCATATTTTAAAACCTTTTTCCGATCCAATTGATAGAGCTCGCCCGAAAGATCAACTAGACAATCTTCCGCTGTGTTTTTTTGATTTTGATCCAGCCTCTCAAGAAAGCGGTAAGTCGCCGCATTGATTTCCAGAAACTTGACTTGATCTTCCGGATTTCGATAAACCACCAGATACGTTGGATGGCTCGGTGGTTGGTCGGGTTTGAAAGAATTCGAAATTTTATGGACCGGATACCGATAGGCCAAAGGCCAGGCTAGATCGGAAAGACGATATTTGTGTTGCAGGGCTTCAGCGGATAGCGCACCGCGACCTTGGGCCGGCTGCTCATCGGCGGCGATTGCCAGAACCGATTCCACCCATTCATAGTGGGCCAACTCCAGCATGAAAGGAAAATCGTTCGGCCCTTCCCGTTCTTTTTGCAGGTAGGCAAGAAACTCTTCCGGAATACCCGAAAAATAAGGCGTCTTCGAGCGATGGCGCGAAAAGAAATCCTGCGCCACGGTATTCCACGTGAGTGGGTCCATGATCCGGCTCAATACCGGAAAACTGTTCGAAAGGAAGCTTTCGACATTGTTGAACATCAGTTCGCGGTACAGATCCATCCGGCGTTTTTCGATTCCTTCCGGAACGGTGGAACGGTCGGGATCCCGAATGTATGCCGTAAAGCGGGCCTGGTGTTCGGCAAACGAACCCGGCCTATCCGTAGCGCACATCCTGGACCGACCATGTTGCCTGGATCGAACGAATCATCCGCACTTCGTCCACTAATTCAGGCAGCGGGGGAATATTGAAATCCCGTTCCAGCAAAGTAGGAAAAACACCATACAGCCGATACGCTTTTTTGAGCAGATCCCATACCGGCGAAATCACTGCTGCGCCGTGTGTATCGACGATCAGGTCTTCCGCCTCGACATAATGGCCCGCGATATGTGCATAGGCGATCCTGCCGGCAGGAATCGCAGCAAGAAACGCTTCCGCATCATAACCGTGATTGATACTGTTTACATAAATGTTGTTGATATCCAGCAACAAATCGCAATCGGCCTGCTCGAGCACCGCATTCAGAAAATCGATTTCCTCTATTTCCTTGCCCGGAGCGGCGTAGTAGGAAACATTTTCGATTGCTATGCGTTGTTCAAGGATTTCCTGTACGCGACAGATCCTTTGCGTTACATACTCGACGGCTTCCGCGGTAAACGGAATCGGCATCAGATCGTATAAATGCCCGTCATCCCCGCAGTAACTCAGATGCTCCGAGTATTTGCGGATTTGATGAAGATTCAGAAATTCCTTGATTTCCAGAATGAAGGACTCATCCAACGGCAAAGGACCCCCGATCGACAACGATAGACCATGGCTCACAAACGGAAAACGTTCCGTCAGTGCGCGAAACTGTTTTCCGAGCCGGCCACCGATCTGGATCCAGTTTTCCGGGGCGACTTCAAAAAAATCGACACCGATACCCGGTTCCGCTACCAACGAATCAAGAAACGCCCGCCGAAGTCCGAGCCCGGCCCCTTCAACACGAAAAAGCTGGTTCATAGTGGCATGACGAGCGGCTCTGCGCGCGACGGCGCCGCACGCAGAGCCATCGGATGATCGGTGGGGTCGCAAAAATAATTGATTGATTCTTTATTCGTTTGTGCTACCGCCACTACCTTCCTGCGTTTTTTCGCTGCTGGTTCCTTCCGCACCTTCCTTTTTCTGATTGCCGGCGCATTTACCTTCGCCGCATTTACCTTCACCGCAGGAGCCTTCCGTTTTCTTTTGGATTCCCGTCTTCTCCATTTCCTTCTTCATTTCACCTCCGCATTTACCTTCATCGCAGGAGCCTTCCGTTTTTTTCTCGCCCTCGGCAAGCTCCATGTACCCTTGGGAAAGGTCCATCATTCCAAAGGGGTTCTGTTCCGCGTTGACGACAGGGGCGAATGAAATGGTAGCCGCGACGGCAGTACCGATTGCAACAGCCAAGGGTTTCTTAGAAAATTTCTTATTCATTTATAACCTCTCCTCGATCGACTGAAAATGAGACTTAACAAGGGTGAGAAACTCTTTCAAGATCAGAGTCCCTTTCCATTTGCCAAGCGGTTCGGCAATTTGAAAAAGCGCACTGTTGAAAGAACCATCGGCCAGGAATCTTCGCCAGATGTCCGGATCATCGTTTTAGACCCTGTTATTCCACAGGGTTCACGGGAACGGATTGAATCCTCGAACTGCATGGCTGACGGATAACCTTGCTTAAAGAAACGTTGAACAAATCCGTCCCCGATTTCTGAGCGCTCGACAACCCCAAATCCGATTCGGGGGTTGTCCGCAAAATCACAGGCTGTAAGCGTAGTTTCTGGCAGCGCATCCCCGCATGGGGGAAATCGGTTTTCATCAGAGCTTCCTTAAGGAACAGATCTTACCAGCAGTAGCTACGTCGCCCAACAGTATCAAATCGAAAACTCTTTGTATACCTCCGGCAGAGATTGG
>JBGTCG010000077.1:0-24858 GCA_041748915.1 Methylococcales bacterium | reverse complement strand
CAGGGCGAATTTGTTCCAAAGGAAAATCACCAACCGAGTATAAAGTTGCCTTCGTTTCTGGACAAACGGTCGCGGAAGGGGTATAAAGCACATCGAGACACTGTCGTCCGAGACAACGTGCATGAACCTTTGCGAAATCGTCCTGAAGCCGATCCAGAGATCCGAGGAAGCGCGCTTCCAGTGCCTGATGCAGACGCATCATTACCTGGGAGCGTTGCCGAAAATCGGTCGCACCCTGTGGTATGTCGCGACTTGGCGCGGGGAGTGGCTGGCCTTGCTGAGCTTTTGCGCGCCGGCCTTGAAATGTGCGGCCCGTGATCGCTGGATTGGCTGGGATTTTCGCCATCAGTACGACCGCTTGCACTTGGTCGCCAACAATAGCCGCTTTCTGATCCTGCCCGATTGCCATTATCGGAACCTGGCCTCCCGCGTCTTGTCGCTGTGCGAACGCCGCCTGGTGCAGGATTGGCGGGAGCGGTTCGGTCATCCCGTGCTGCTGCTGGAAACCTTCGTCGATCCGCGCCATTTTCGCGGGACGATCTATCGTGCCGCCAACTGGTTGTATGTGGGCGAAACCCGTGGCTTTCGGCGTACCCGCGAAGGCTATGGCGCCGCGCCGCGGACGCCCAAGTGGGTGTTTGTTCGGCCCTTGGTGGCTAAGGCAGGCGCTCTGTTGTCTCGGCCGGTGCTCGATCCCGATTACCACCATGGAGCTTCGAAGATCATGTTACCTGCCGAAACGATGCGTTCCCTCCCCGAGTTCTTTGCCGATATCCCCGACCCGCGCCGCGGACAGGGTCGACGCCATCCCCTGCCGGTGGTGCTGGCCATCGCCGCCGCTGCCACTCTGTGCGGGATGCGTGGCTACAAGGCTATCGCCGAATGGGCCGACGATCTGGGCCAGAAGGCACGGGCCCGATTTCGGTGCCGCTACCGCAATCGCCGGTATGAGGTTCCGAGCGAGTCCATCATCCGCGACCTGCTCATTCGCGTCGACCCCGACCACCTCGACCGCGCTCTGCAACACTGGAACGTCACCCATGCGCACGTCGACGAAGCCCTGGCCATCGACGGCAAGACCCTTTGCAACGCCATCGACGACGCCGGGCGTCAGGTTCATATCTTGAGCGTCGTCGGCCACCAGAGCCAGACCTGCTACACCCAAAAAAAGTCGGTACCCTGCCGATAGACAACGGGGATGAGGTCAAGCAGACCAACGAGATCGGGATGTTCATCCCGCTCGTGGACGGCATCGACGTCGCCGGCAAGACCATCACCGCTGATGCCTTGCTCACCCAACGCCATCTGGCCCGCTATCTGGTCGAACAGCGCCAAGCGCACTACCTGTTCACCGTCAAAGGCAACCAGCCCACGCTGCTTGAAGACCTCCGCCTGTCCTTCCAAGGCCGCGGCGAACCCGACTTCCGCGAACCTCCCACCCTGGCCCACGGCCGCATCGAGAGCCGTGCCATCTGGACCACCTCCGCACTCAACGACTACCTCGACTTTCCCGGCGTCGGCCAGGCCTTCGTCATCGAGCGCCACGCGATCGAAAAAGCCACCAGCCAGGTATCCACCGAAACCGCCTACGGCCTCACCAGCCACTCACCCGAAACGGCAACCGCCGCTCAGCTACTGGCCTTCAACCGCGATCACTGGACCATCGAAAACGCCTGCCACTACATCCTCGACTGGAACTGGGATGAGGATCGCTGCACCATCCGTACCGGCCATGGACCGGAAAACATCACCCGCCTACGTCGCTTCGCCATCGGACTCATCAAGTCAATAAGCCGCGACAGTGTCGCCGCCACCATCCGCCAGTTGCAGCGAAACGTCCGTCGGGTTTTCGATTATCTGCAAATGACCCGCAATTCTCAGCCGCGTAATCGCCCCCAGTGCGCCGGCGCCGGTTAGAACAAATTTGCCGTGCTTTTTACTGCTATCCGAATGGCGGATCGCGCAACGCGGATTTATAATCGGCCTGTAATTTTCACTTCAACGGAAAATGGAGACCCGATGAAAATTAGAATTGGATTTTGGATCGCGGCAATTATTATCGCCTACCAGTCGCATGCCGAAGTCTACCCGCCCGCCGTGGCGGCTGACCGAGGAGCCTTCGCGCGCGCCATCGCTGAGAAGCTCATCGCCGGCAAGGCCTTGGGTGCCATGCCGCGGACGCACGCCACCGACTTCCAAGGCGACAGCCTCGGCTGCATCACACTTACCACCCGGGAGCTGCGCCTCTACGGCTACCGTGGCCATGCTTTCTTCTGCGAGGACACGTTCACAGGCGAAGTGCTGGGTGCCGTCCTCAATCGGTCCGGCGTGGTTCGCTGCTTCATCAACGGGGGCTACGTCGGCGACGGGTGCTATGACTTCACGATCTGCGGGGTCGTGGACTCGGCGTGCGTGGTGCCGTAGGCGTCCGTCGCCATGGCCGGGTCGAAAATATCTACATCCCCGATCTGAAGCGATTCAAATGAACCTTCGTCATCTTTCTCGCTGAAAACTTTTTGAAATACCCGTTTACTCAGAAACATGATTCGCGAATGCGGATTCGAGTCGATAATGGGTTTAAACGAGTCTGGAACCATATTTTTCACGCAGATGGTTCTCCAAGTCTTCAATCGTTTCGCCAACATCGCCGATCACAGTTCCGCCGCCCTGGATAGGTGGATTTCCGTAGAATTCGGTCAATCTATACTTCAAGATCGCCCGGTGAACCGCTTGCCGTTCCGCTTCAGCTCGCGGCATTCCCGCGTCGAATTCCAGTATACTGGCTCGTTCTGAGGCATATTCCATGACGTCTTCGACATCGATTGCATCAGGCGTCGATTCAGTTCCTTGGGTACTGGACTGTACCTGTGAATCAATTGGCTTATTAATGTCTACTGCCGGCGTCAGAATTCAGCGCGGGCCTTTGCGGCAAATTCCTTGAACCATTCCGTATTCCGGACATTTTTGAAATCCGCATCGTTTTCAAGATGGCCGGGCGATGGAATTTTCAATTCTTTGCGAGCGACTTCGAGATAGCGGCGGCAACTTTCCAAGTCGCCCGAAATACTTGCGATACAAGCCAGATTATAGGATGCAAATCCGTTTTTGATCGCTTCGGCTTTGAGGAACTTCGATCGGGCTTCGGAAAGCAGATCGTGTTTTTCGTCATCCTCGCATTGATTGGTAAGCGCAAGCAAAGCGACTCCCCAATCGTTGTAGATATTCGGGTGATCTTTCTTCATTTCGGACGCGTGCGAAAACTTTACACAGGCTTGCTGTAACAAGACGCGTGCTTGTTCGGGGTCTTTTTTTCGCGATTCCTGATATAGAGTCAGCGCCCAATGATAAAAGCTGTCGTTCGTTTTATCCTTGATCGCGACCGCCTTTTCGAATTTTTCATACGCCTCCAGGTAACACCGATCCGGATATTTTTCCCGTTTGTTCTGAGCCAAGCCGCGCAACGACAAGGCCCAGAATTTCAGTGTATCGAGTACATCGGGTTTTATCCGATATGCCAGTTCGTACTGCTCGCAGGCGGTCCGGAAGGATTTCCACTGTTCTTTCGGGGCTTGGCCGCGAGCGCGATTGTACAGTCCATGGCCCCAGCTCAGGTGCGCTTGAAACGAGTCAGGCCGCCGGGCGACGGCAGTGCTAAACCGCTCAAATGCCGCCTGGTAAAAGCCGGGCGCGTTTTTCGGGTGGGCTTTCGCCGCTCTCTTCAGCAGGCTGACCCCGCGCATATGATGCCAATACGCGAGAAACCGGTCGATTAATTTCAACGATAAAGCCTCATCAAACTGAAACGTCTCCTCCTGGCTGGGCCGGAAACCTTCCTGCGACGCGGCAGCATTAATTCCCCAATCGATTTTTGCAAATTTACTCCGACGCGACTGTCGTTTAAATTCGAAGTCGGCAGGTAGTTCAGGGCAATCGGATACTTTGCCCCTGCATCCAGCACGAATTTTGACTGCCCCAATGAAGCCACGGCTTAAAAATATTAGCCCGTTTGCCATGGACAGGCGGTTTGTTCGCACTTGCGAATAATCCGGCGCCCGGCGGCGGAACTTGCCTGCTCGCGACCACGGGGAACTTTAAGGCTTTATTCATCCGCGGCGATCGGCTTTTTCCGAAAAGGGCCGTCGAACAGCAATTTCCCATCTTCGTACCAGAATCGCCACTGTCCGGACCGGTTTCCATCTTCGTAATCGATTTCCTGCTGTTTCTGGCCGTTCGCGTACCAATAAACCATTTTGCCGTTTAACCTGCCGTTTTTAAAATTGCCTTCGCTTTGTTTTTGACCGTTTTCATAGTATTGCGTGACCATTCCTTGTTCCACGCCGTCAGTAAACACAACTTTCGATTGAACCCGGCCGTTACTGTATTTATGGAGCGAGGTGCCGTCCAATTCGCCGTCCTTGAATTCCTGCTGGCTCAGAAGTTCACCGTGTTCGTGCCATTGCCGGTATTCCCCGTCTCGCGCCCCATTGCTGAACGCCTTTTCCTCCATTTTGTTGCCGTTCGGATACCATTTTGTCCAAACGCCATCTTTTTTGCCGCGCCCATACCGGCCCTGTTCTTTTTTGATATTTTTGATACCGCCTTCATACCAAAATGTGGCCGGGCCTTCCTTGTTGCCGTCACGATAATAGATTTCCTTTTTCAACTGACCGTTTTCGTACCAGATTCTCCAGATGCCGTCGGGCAGACCGTTGCGGTATCTCATTTCTCGTTTCGGCTGGTCATTGCCGTAGCGCACCACAAGCGAGCCGGTATAAGGTTCAGACGATTGCTTGTCAAGCATGACCCCGTTTTTCATGTGGACCTCGTCGAATCCCTTGTTTTCCGAACAGGCGCCAATCACGAGCAACATAAACAGCGAGTAAACTTTATACATATTACTTAATTTCCGCATTTTCGATTGCAAATGGATAGGTTATAGGCAGCCACGGGCTTTCTGTCGGTATGGGGCATTCCGCGGTATGGGGCATTCCGGCTTTGGACATTAGGATTCCAGAACGTCAAGGCATTGGCTTGTCAGAGAGCCGCTGGCAAGTTCCTGACCCTGATTTTGGGGTGCTCCGGCGCATCTTCTGTGCGGCGGATTGCCCGTCGACCGACGGAAATTTCATTGTCAAATCCAGTTCGCGTGAATAGGATTTGGTCCGATCTGACGGATCATACTATAGATGCGGGGTATTTTCAGAGATTCAGAACGGTTTTTTCAGCCAATTCGCGCCGTGGCGGGATACCCGTAACCAGGCAGTGAAAGGCGACGGATTTGTAATGGGCCGGAACGGTTGGCCGTTGTTACGACGGGGGATGTTTCGAATTACCCAATCCGTTGGCCGGTTGCCGGTGATATTCGCGGGCGTTGGTCGGCCCTGTTCGAAAAATCAACCAATTCCGGATCCAATGCGTCAATACGAGGCATCTCGGCTCTGATAAATGTTTTCCTTGCCGTCGATAAATTTCAGGGCGAGGCCAGTTTGCGGGAGGATAGGGTGGAACGATCCCTGCCACCGTTTTGGGGGACAGCGTCCCTGCTGTCACAACTTCCGCCGGCCGTCTCGGCGCTGACTGCGGGTCAACGCCGAGATTACGAATAGGGCCAATAAATATTCATGGAATGCTGCGACTGCGTATCAGTCGTCTTGCAGCGTTGACAAGATATAATGGACAGCCATCGCAATGTCCTGAATGGAAAGGTGATCTTTACCGCCTTTCGCCGGCATCAAGCCGTAGCCATCCGTGGCAAGGTTCGATCAAGGTCGCGTCATCCAGCAATGCCCGTTTGGCCCACTTTTTCTTGTTCCCAAGAATCGGAGCGCCATTCACGCCCTGCAAGTGACAAACCTTACAGTTTTCATTGAATAATCGTTGGCCGGTCTGCAGGCTTTGGTCCGAGGAGCATGCGCTTGCGAGCGCCGAAATCAGAATGCAGCGGCAAGCGAATTTTACCTGCGTTCGTTTCATGTAACGAGCGCCTTTACTCTTCATCGGGAACATTGGATTGTCCCTTTCTTGGCCGGGAAGTTAGAGCGGCACCCGGACCACGACTCCGCCCATCACGTCGCCCAGCTTGAAGTCGGTTTTCGGCGAGTCTTTGTGTTGGTTGTGGCAACGGATGCACGCTTCGGAAACCGCGACATCCGGGTATACTGCGGTATAGTAGTCTTTATCTCCGAGCTTTTCGGTTCCGTAGAAGTTTTCTCCCGGGTGATCGATCACATACTGGAGACCGTCTTTTTCCATGTTGGTGACTGGGCCGTTTTGTTTGTTTATGGGCCAGACGGACTGCAACGAATAGGTGAATTCTTCGGTTAAGTCCTTGACTGCTTCCGCGTTGGCCCTGAACATCTGGGCGGGCAGCGGCGCACCGTTGTCGAGATCTTGCCAGTGCTCGACCGGTTTGATCACGTTTGCGCCAGTCGGTCCGAGACGTGCAACTATCAATTTGGTGTAATTGGTCCGGCTGGCTTTCATTACTGCGAACAAAGAGTCCGTGTAGACTTTGGGGTCAATTCCTTTTCCTTCGTGGAAGCAACCGCCGATGACGGACAAAAAAACAGTTACGCCGATGATCGTTGGGATTCTATTCATATTCATACTCGTGCTTTTACGTTGTTAATGGAGCTGGTGTATTTCAATGCTTGGGCTCCGTTTCTCGTTGGAGAGCCATATCGATGGATCTGATATGAACGGAGGGTGCGCCATTGAAGTTGTTGGAAAGTAGCCGAGGATCCGCGAGAGCGTCGATACTGAAGCGGAGACCGTGGCAATTCATGCAAACCGCGCGGATCATTTTTTCATTGGGACGCAGATTGGCATTCTGATTGTGCTGGACAATGACCGCCTGCTGTCCGGATCGATTGTGCACCTCGCGCGGCAGATGACAGGTCGCGCAGGAAACGCCATATCCTTCGGGTAAGTCACCGGACAATTCCCGCTGCCACAGGGCGAAGTGCGGGGAATCTTTGAAGGCCAGGGAATGCTTGTCGCTGTGGCAGTCCAGACAGGCATTCGTGGCTGCCGGCCCGGTATCGAAGCGGTGTGCGTGATGACAGGCCGTGCAACTGTGGCGTACGGACTGTGTCTCGGCCCGGAAGTCCAAGTGGGATTCGGAAGGACTGATCGCTTCGAGGTCAAGCGCCAATCGCATCCCGTGTTTACCGGATAGAAAGCCTTTCACCGGATCTTCGTGACAGCTTTCGCATTGGCCATGCCCGGGCCTGGAAATCCAGGTACCGTCTTGCTCTCGGTGGCAGCCGGAACAATTCACGCCGTTGCGCGCATGGGACGAGTCGAGCCATTCCTGATGAACAATTTCGGTGGTACTAGTGTTACTCGCGGTCAGATTTGCGGGCGCGTCGATATCCGTCAGGTTCAGGACCTTGGCATCGGGATGGGTTTTGCGGTAAAGGCCTTCGGCGTTGCGAACCGGTCCCTGTGCGACGGGTTTCATCTCGGGGACTGCGGAATGCTGGATCAGAAAATCTTCGTAGAGCGCGAGATTATCGTGAAAATTATGGCAGCCGGCATTCGCGCAGGAGTCGAATGGCAATGCATTATGACTTGGTCGGTCCTCTTCTATGTCTTGATGGCAGTACCAGCAGAAATCTTCGGGCAGGGTGACTCCCATCGCATGCGTTTTGTCCCCCCTGGTGCTCGACGTGGCAGGTAACACAGAAACGTGCGTCCAGAAACTCCAGGCGTTCGGCGTTGCGCGGGTCGGTGAATTTGCTTTTCGGATGAGAATTGTCGGCTCGTTCCAATTCTTCGCCGTGGCAGCGAACGCAGGCTTTTTGCAATTCGTCGATTCCACCAAATGCAGAGGTATGACAGGCCGAGCAAGCCGTTTCTATCTGGAAATGTCCGTAGCTTGTTTTACCGATCAGAAGCTCCTGCTTGTCCCTGCTCGCAAAAACGCGGTAACCGTAATAGCCGCCGATGGTTGCCGTCATGATAAGCCAGATGCCCCAGATAACACTTTTTTTCACCCCCGGTTTGATCGCGATCGATTAAATTGTTGCCGATCCGGAATCGGAAAGATCTTAAAAGTAATAAACGGTCAATATGTGCACGGAAAGCAAAATTGGCAGAGGCCAGGCGACCAGCAGATGAATCCAATACCAGCAGCGGCGCAACCTCGGTCCGTTCACCGAAGCACTTTTGTTCGCCCAGCTCACGACGCCTCCCGTCAACGCGCCGACCGCGGTGACCGCCAGAAAATCCAGCGTCAACAGGCGGTTCAAGTTCATTCCCAAAGCCGCCCCGGTGTGTAGAAACAAAACACCGAGGGCCAGGCAACCGAAGATCGCATGCAGCAGACGCCAATGCTCGAAATCACCGATCCATTTCCACCGGCAACGTTTCCGCAGGGACATCGCGAGACCAAGCAGCGTCAGTCCCAGGATTGAAAAACCGGTGACTTGTTTCCAGAGACTGTCCGTCCAGGTGATCTGGTATTGTAAACCGGTGACACTTACAGGCGGTTTCAACGCGGGCAAAGCGCAGACGACTCCGACCACAAGAACGCTTAGCAAGCTGAACCCGGCGAGTGCCCGAACGGTTTTCGAAAGTGGCAGGGTCGCACCCGGCTCCAGCAGGGCACGAACCAATGGCAGGCAGGTTCCGCAAGCACTGCCGGCCGCGGTTTTCTTTTTGATAGCTTCGACCGAGTCACAGCCCGATACGATGGCGGAGCCGAGCGTTCCGCGATCGACGCGATTGCATTGACAGACGATTGCGTTGTCCGGCCACAGGCGTATGCCGCCGCGGTCCGAATCATTCCAAAGCCTCCCCGACAATCGGAATTTCCAACGTTGCCACGGGTAGACATAGCGCCGGTTTGGAACGGCTCCCTGAATGCGCGTGGATTCCGGCCATTCACCGACGCCACAGGCGCCAAGCAGCCGGCCGTGACGCAACACCAGTTTGCGGTAATCGCCGGTCTTTTTGCAGGTGTGAACCAGGCTCTTGAGGCCGGATCGTTCGGTTAAGCCCGTTACATCGCCGATACTGGTCACTACTTCCCCGACTACCTTCAGCCGGGAAACCTGCTGCGAACCCGGATAGCGGGCGGTTCCTCCGGCAAGCCGGTCGGCGAGCACCGCGGCTTGCTCGAGACCGGGTGCGACCAGTCCGTACACGTTCCTGCGGTGTTCGCTGCATTCGCCGATCGCAAATATGTCGGCCGCGGAAGTCTGTAATTGATCGTCGACGACGATTCCGCGGCGGATTCGAATCCCGGAATTTCGCGCCAATTCGACATTCGGCTCGATGCCGGTACAAAAAACCACGGTATCGCAGGGGATATATTCGCCATAACGGGTGGTGACCGCCTCGACGCGCTGCTCGCCTGTGATTAATCGAACCCCCTGCGCCAGGATCAGACGGATTCCTTTCGACTCTATCCGCCTTTGTAATTCGGCGGCCGCGGCTTCATCGAGCTGCCGGTTCATGACTCGTTCGGCTTGCTGTACCAAGGTGATTTCGGTGGACGACCTGGCGAGCGCATAGGCCGCTTCCAACCCCAGTAACCCACCGCCTACCACAACGATATGCCGTGCCCGTGAACGGCGGGCGCACAGCGCCTCCGCGTCGCGTAGCGTGCGAAAGGAATACACTCCGGCGAGCCGGTTACCCTGGATCGTGGGCACAAAGGCGCGAGAGCCTGTGGCCAGCACCAGGCGCTGATAAGCGTACCGAAGGCCCTGTTGGTCTCGAACCCATTTGCGTTTCGGGTCAATTTCGCAAATCCGGCTGTTGATATATTCCAGCGACGTTCTGTGATCGACGGATGAAAGCGGATTCAACAGATCCGCCAAAACCGCGGAACCGGCCAAAAGAGAACTCAATTGGACCCGGTTGTAGGGCTCATGCGGTTCATCGCCGAACACTTTGATATCGAAGCAGGCGTCGCGCCGGATCAGTCCTTCCGCCAGGCGCTGGCCGACAGGACCCGCACCGATAATGATCAACACCGGTTCTTTTTCGATCGGTTCCAGGTCAGTTCGCGTGTCTATCTTTTGCGGCGCCAGTGGAATGAAAAAATTGCGGACCTCTGGTTGAAGCGCGTCAAAACCGCGAACTGGTTTTTCTTTCACGGGTGTTGTGAATCTCATCAATTCAGCCAACAATAAAGCGTTTTTGTGCTCTGCATTAAAAAATTGCTCCGGTCCTGAACATGAAAACGTCTCGAACGTTCTCTTTGAGGATTACCAAGCAAGTGTCCTGCCAGACTGAATAACTATTCCTAATCGCCAGCCCCGTCCCTCCGGATCATACAGCTGCCGCGCGGGGAAGATAGCGCCGCTCTCTTCCGGATTCATTCTCTGCACTACACTGCGTCAAGAACCGGCCGGAGTGGAATTATTGCGGTGCAACACGCGAGCCCGCTGCCAATTCCGGTTTGGCAAATACTCGCAAATCGTCGGTCTGCCACGCCATGCACACTAATGGCACGAGCATTGCTTGATTGCCAGAAAAATCGCCGGCCAACGATCGTCTCGCGGAAGCGGCGCGCATGCCGATTTCGCGGAAAGATTGATTGACTTGATTACACTCCGGATCGAAGCCACCATCGCATCGGCGCCTAAAATCTGGACTTTTCTGCTTTGACTTACGAAGAGGGGACCGAATCATGAAACACAACCATCGCTTGCGGCGGATCGTGCGGCTGCGCTGTATTCCGTGCGTGTTTGTCTCGCTGGCGCTCGCGGCCGGCGCCGCGACCTCCGCGGAATACGTAGCAAAAGACCCCAAGAAGCCCGAGCCGTGGAGGGCCGAGATGAACGGTCCGTATGGCACAAAGGTGCGATTGGAACTGAATAACCGGATTCGCGGCGAGTTCGTCGATTGGTTCGGCGATCCCATCGTCAACGGCAACGTGGTGCCGAGAGAGTCGGATTACTATTTCGTGGGAAACAAGTTCCAACTCGGCATACGCGTCAAGGGCGAACCTTTCGAGGCCTTTGCCCAGTTCCAGAACAGCTTCATCTCCGGACTGCCGAGCAACGGTGTCGGGGTTGGCTCTGTGTATTTCGCGAATACTCCGCGCACCACGCAGAATGGCGCCTTCCTGCGCCAGGGCTGGCTCAAGCTGAAGCACGACAACTTCTATGTGAGCGGTGGGCGTCAGCTTTACTCGGACCAGGCGCAAGGCGCGGCCACGCACAAATCCCTCAAGTGGATTCAGGACTTTCGCCTGGCTCAACGGCTGATCGGTCCTTTCGAATATACGCATGTCGGACGCAGCTTTGATGGCGGTACGCTCGGCTATCTTTCGGACGACTTCGAGGTCGTCGGGTTTGCGTTCATGCCCACCTATGGAGGCTTTGAGATCAACGGAATGAACACCATAACCGATATCAACATCGCCGGAGCGACCTTGAACCTCCGCGACTCCGCGGCAATCGGCAATACGATTGGCCAGCTTTCATACTATTACTACAGCGACGACCGGGACCTGGTGGTAACCGACAACCGTTCGACCGCGGTGCGCACCGCGGCGAGAGGGCAGTCCCTGGAGATCCATACGTTGGGGGTCTCCGCGGCCCATGTTCTCCCGATCGGGCCGGGACTCTTGGACGGGATGTTCTACGGCTACGGACAATTCGGTAACTGGCAGAACCAGAACCACGGCGCCTGGGCCTATGGTGTCGAGGTCGGTTACCAGTTTCCGGATGTATGGGGCAGCCCCTGGATACGAGCCGGTGTCAACAGCGCCTCGGGCGACTCGAATCCCAACGATGGCGACCATCAAACCTTCTTTCAACTGCTGCCGATCGCCTGGCTGTATGCGCAGTTCCCGTTCTACAACATGATGAACAACCAGGACGTGTTCGTGCAGGCGCTGGTGAAGCCGCATCCCATGGTCAATGGTGCGCCTCGACTTCCACTGGTTGCGGGTCAACGAAACCCAGGATTTTGTCTATTCCGGAGCGGGTGCGACCAGCGATACGTTTTTCGGCTTCGCCGGCGCACCCACCGGCGTTTCTAAGGACCTCGCGTATCTCACGCATCTGATGGTCAGTATCAAACCGCTGGACTACCTCGGCTTCAACATTTTTTATGCCCACGCGTTCGGCCAGAACATCATCAGTTCCCAGTTTAACGGCAATTCAGGCAACTACGGCTTCGTCGAAGCAACCGTTTCGTTTTAACGCCACCGTTCGTATCAATTAAGCAAGCCCTGCGGGGCCACCTCTTTCGCGTTGTCTTGCAAAACAGAAGGCCTTGAAACGCGGATTCCGACATCCGGAATCCGCGGTCAGGTAAGGTGCGCCGCGGTGCGCCCGCGATGTTTTTATAGCGTGCGCATGCAATACCTTAGGTTTGCTAGGCACCCATGACCGCGTTTAATTTTTTTGAAAGTGGTGCAATCCCGGAGGTGAGTAGTCCCGCCGAACTGCCGTGGCTGTAAAAATAGATGGTAAGGCGCGCCGTGCGCACGCTTTTCGGTCGCCCACTTTTGGCGGAAGATTCTTCAAAAAAAGACGGCCCGGTTTACGGGCCGCTAAACCCACCGCCGAGGACATCAGTAGCGACTAAATGATTTCGACCGTAACTGTTTCAGAGCAAGCCAAAAATTGTGTTGTCCCACCAGATTCGGCCGCAAACCCGCTGCATCGCAATCGAATTACCGGTGGTCGCACTCCTCCAGAAACGTGAGGAGGCTTTCCCGGTATTTATAGTAGTCCGGATGCTCCAGTAATTTTTTACGAGTACGCGGACGGGGAAGATGGATTTCCTCGATTCTCCCGACCTTGGCGTTCGGGCCATTGGTCATCATGACCACCCGGTCGGCCAGCAGGATGGCTTCATCGACGTCGTGGGTCACGATGATCGCGGTGGTGTGGGTGCGTTCCCAGACTTCCATCAAAACCTCCTGGAGTTCCCATCGGGTTAAGGAATCCAGCATACCGAAGGGTTCGTCGAGCAATAGCAATTTCGGAGAAAGCGCGAAGGCTCGGGCGATCCCGACGCGCTGGCGCATTCCGTTGGACAATTCGGCGGCCTTTCTATGCAAGGAATCACCGAGCCCCACCCGAGTCAAATAATATTCGATGATGTCGGCGCGTTCGACGCGGCTTGCGTGCGGATAAACTTTCTCAACCCCCAATGCGACATTCGCCGAGGCCGTCAGCCAGGGAAACAGACTCGGAGCCTGAAACACGACGCCGCGATCGGGCCCGGCCGCCACCACTTCCCGATTATCGAGAACTATCCCGCCCTCGCTGACTTCATTCAGGCCCGCAGTCATCGAAAGAACGGTCGATTTGCCACAGCCCGAATGACCGATGATGGAAACGACTTCACCTTTTTTCATCATCAGATCGAAGCCGTCGACCACCTTGACGGTACCTCTTCCATCCGGAGTCGGATAGATCTTGCTGACTCGTGAAAACTCCAGGTAACGCGGTTTCCCGAGGTCGTTCTGGCTTGGTTTCAGCGCCGAGGCGTCGGTTCTCCAGTCGTTGCTGGTATTGGGTCGGACAGCCGGAAGTACGATGTGGTCCGCATCGGTGCTCCCGGCTTTATCGACGCCGACTTCAATCAGATAATTGGTCACCAGTCTGCGCAGTTTCTTGAACTCGGGATCATGGTTCAGCGCGGTCCGATCGCGGGGCCGCGGCAGATCGACATGAAAATCGGGCCCGAGTGTCGCATTCGGTCCGGGATTCAATGGGAGGATCCGATCCGCCATAATGATGCCCTCGTCGACATCATTGGTGATCAGAATCACGGTTTTTTGATCCTGACTCCAGATCCTGAGGATTTCATCCTGGAGTTTCGAGCGCGTAAGCGCATCGAGCGCGCTCAGGGGTTCATCGAGCAGTAGAATGTCAGGACTCGCGGCCAATGCGCGGGCGACCGAAACTCGTTGCCGCATTCCGCCGGACAACTCCGCGGGGCGCTTTTGCATGGCCGGCGTGAGGTTGACCTTCTGGATATATTTCTCCGTATGGGCCTTTCGTTGGGAAGCCGGCCAGTGTTTGAAGACCTGGTCGACCGACAGCGCAACGTTATCGTAGACTGTCAACCAGGGCATCAGGGAATAGCTCTGGAATACCACGCCGCGGTCGGGGCCGGGTCCGGTAATCCGTTTACCGTCTTTCAGAACCGAACCCGAATCAGGTTGAACAAGTCCTGCGATGATGGATATCAGCGTGGTTTTTCCGCTTCCAGAAAATCCGACGATCGCGACGAATTCTCCTTCCCGGATCTTCAGGTTGATATTGCTCAATACCGGGGTTGTTTCCCTTTCGGTACCGTAACTTTTGCACACCTGATTCAGTTCGATCAGGTAGTTAAGGGTTTGGGGTTTCGGCGACATTGCCGCGCTGATCCGCTTGGCAGAAACTAAATCGTCCGTTGTTGCGTCACTTGTCATCAAATCGACCTTTCGGCCTGCCAGGGCTGTCATTTGTAAATTCTCCCTTTTAAAGTTCACGGCCGAACGTAAATAGTCCTTGCAACGAGGCCATTATCCGGTCCAGCAGAAAGCCGATGATACCGATAGTGAATACGGCGACCAGTATCCGGCCAAGTGATTGGGAACTGCCGTTCTGGAACTCATCCCAGACGAATTTGCCGAGGCCGGGGTTTTGCGCAAGCATTTCGGCCGCGATCAGCACCATCCAGCCGACGCCCAGCGACAGGCGCATCCCGGTGAATATATAGGGCAATGCCGAAGGCAGAATGATTTTCTTGACCTGGGTTATCCGATCGAGCCGAAGCACCTTGCCGACATTGATCAGATCCTGGTCGATCGAGGAAACGCCGACTGCGGTATTGATCAGGGTGGGCCACAAGGAACACAGGGTGACGGTGATCGCGGAAGTCAGAAACGATTTCTGAAACCACGAATCGTCGGTCGTGACGTAGACCGCGCTGACCACAAGCGTGACGATCGGCAGCCAGGCCAGAGGCGAAACCGGTTTGAAAATCTGAATCAAAGGATTTACCGCCGTGTTGAAGATCGGGCTCATTCCACATGCGATCCCGACCGGAACGGCAACCGCGATGGCGAGCAGAAAGCCGGCGAAAACCGTATACAGGCTCGTAAGGATTTGATCCGGATAGGTCGGTTTACCGGTATAAGGGCGGATTATCACCTTGGCGGCCGGGTCTGCTGCGAGTTTTTTCGCATTTCTGGCCTTCTGGCGTTCGAGGAAAGCTTCTTTCTTTTCCCGTTCCGCATTATGTTCGTCCAACAGCCCGATCGCTTGTTCCCAGACCTGCACGGGACCGGGAATGGCGCCGAGGCTGGTTTGTATTTTCGCGGCGGAGACATTCCACAGGGTCAGGAAAATCGCAAATGCTATGATCGGGACTCCGGCCATGAGCCAAAGTGATTTGATCTGCTGTTGCGGGTTGTCCCCGGCACAGAGTCGAACCAGCGGTATAAACCAAGTCATTCCAGTCAGGTTCAATATTCTAAGGACGTTGTTCATGATTCATTCCTTCGGCGGTTGAGCAGTTAAGCAAATTCGGTATCATTCGAATTCGATTATTTTTATGTTGCCTCCGAGCAGTCCGCCTTTGTAGCTTTTGCCAGAGACGGACTCTTGTCGGCAGGTGTTTCGACTGGATCTAACCTTTGACGACACTGCCTCGGTGCACGCTGTCCTTGCCCTTTAGACCAATTGGGAATTTCTCGAGATATTCGCTGGGTTTTTTGCCGTCGAACACGATATTGTCGATAAATCCGCTCTGCGGCGGGCGAAAGCCGTCGGAGTCGGGCGGTGGGAAATCTTCCGGCTTAGCCTTGCCCTCAGCGATCAACTCCTGAGCGGCTTTCATATAGATATCCGGACGGTAAACTTTCTTTGCTATTTCCATGTACCACTCGTTGGGTTTATATTCCGGAATCTGCCCCCAGCGCCGCATCTGAGTCAGATACCAGATTGCGTCGCTGTAAAAGGGATAGGTCGCCTGATAGCGGAAAAATACATTGAAATCGGGCAAGGGCCGCTTATCCCCTTTTTCGTATTCGAAAGTGCCGGTCATACTGTTGGCGATGACTTCATAGTCGGCACCGACATAATTGGGCTGGGAGATGATCTTGACCGCTTCCGGACGGTTTTTGTCGTTTTCGGCATCCAGCCACATTGCGGCTCTGATCAATGCTTTTACGACCGCGAGATGGGTATTCGGATATTTATCTGCCCACGCCTTGTTTACGCCGAACACTTTTTCAGGATTGTCCTTCCAGATTTCGTAATCCGTGATCACCGGGACCCCGATGCCTTTGAAAACTGCCTGCTGGTTCCATGGTTCGCCAACACAGTAGCCGTAAATCGTACCGGCTTCCATAGTCGCCGGCATCTGCGGCGGAGGGGTCACGGATATCAGCACATCGGCATCGAGCTGACCGGTGATATCCGAAGGCGGCGCGTAATAACCGGGTTTAATTCCGCCAGCCGCGAGCCAGTAGCGCATTTCGTAGTTATGCGTGGAAACTGGAAAAACCACGCCCATGTTGAATTTCTTGCCGTCGGCCATATATTTGTCGACGACCGGCTTGAGGAAGTTGGCCTTGACGGGATGAATTGGTTTACGGTTCTCGTGCGGTATATTGGGTTTCATCTGCCCCCAGATTTCATTCGAAACCGTGATAGCGTTGCCGTTCAGATCCATGCTGAACGCGGTAATTACGTGAGCCTCAGTTCCAAAACCGATGGTTGCGCCTATGGGCTGGCCGGCCAGCATATGAGCCCCATCCAGCTCGCCACCGATTACGCGGTCCAACAATACCTTCCAGTTGGCCTGGGCTTCCAGCGTGACAAAAAGCCCTTCCTCTTCGAAGTAGCCTTTTTCGTAGGCAATCGCGAGCGGCACCATATCGGTCAATTTAATGAAGCCGAACTTCAGTTCCTCCTTTTCGATATTTTCAACCGCCTGGACACTCGGCAGCATCCATAGGAAAGCCAGCGCCACCCCGCTTAGCACGGCACCGAGGGAAGTCCTCGCTTGGGGCGGAATCGAAGTATATTTTTGTTGATGCATCGAAAAACCTCTCCCGAATTGTTTTTTGCAGGTTGTGAAGCCATGATCTCCCTGGCCCGTACAATATTCCCGGTGGTTTCGCGTTGGTGTCTTAAGATGCCGGAAATTGATAGACTTGTTACCGCGATCATTGGCCGTTTCGATCCCGGTACGCCAACTCTCTCCCGGAGGCGGAAAGGATTCCTGGAAGACCATTTAACGAGTGTCCGGTGTTGCCATAATGGCTGACCGGTTAACGACAGACAGCAAACGACGTCACCCTTCATTCCGCAACGGCGAAATATGTGCCATCGGTATTGGAAGTTGCGGATTATGCATCGCCACTTCACGGGATGCCTCGACAATCAATGTGCTCCCTGTCAGCGGCGCGACCGCGTCGATCCATTCGCAAAATCGAAATGTGAATCCCGATTTTTATTGGGCTGCTTTGTTGCGGTGCGGGGATCAGGGCATTGAGCCAGATTGGGGCGTTGTGTCATTGGCCGAACGCAAGATTGCATAGAACTATTAAAGCGCTGATTTAAAGCGCTGATTTCATCAGGGCTTTCCGCGGCACACGGATGCACTTTCCAAATCGAACGCCGTAAGCGCTGGAATTTTCAAGGCAACGCCAAGTCGCATTGGGCGCTGCCGACCGCCGAGACATCCGGGATGGACTTATTCCGCGTTTCCCTGATGCGATGGGACTGCTCTGCCATCAAATAACCTGGTGCTTTACTCAGAAATGAAATAGGACTAAACTAGTCCTCTAAATTTTGAGAGACTCCCATGCTGCGATTGAGTAAATTGACGGATTATGCGACGGTCCTGCTTGGATATATGGCCAGACATCGGGCCGAAATCCACGCTGCCGTGGAAATCGCTCGAGCGACACGAATCGCGTTGCCGACCGTGAGCAAGCTTCTGAAACTGCTTGCGCGGTCCGGGGTGGTGCGTTCGATACGGGGCGCGAAGGGCGGTTACTGCCTGAGTTCGCCTCCGGACAAGATTTCGGTCGCGGATATTATTCAAGCGATCGAGGGCCCGATTGCGCTGACCGAATGCAGTATTTCGGACGAGTACTGTGAACAATCGGCCAATTGCGAAATTCGCGGCAACTGGAGGGTCATTAACAAAGCCATGCGGACCGCGCTGGAATCGGTTTCCCTCGCGGATCTCGCGTTTGCAACCAAACCATCGGCGCCGTTGGAATTCAAGGTTTCAGTGGAGAGCTTAAGCCGCGGATAAAGCGCGGAGTTCGATTTTGGAGAATTTATGTCGGCGAGTACTCGAGAAATAGAAAAACTGATCGGGCGGGGTTACAAACAGGGTTTTGTAACCGATCTCGAGGCGGATACCTTTCCGCCCGGATTGAACGAAGATGTCGTTATCGCGATTTCGGTGAAAAAGAATGAACCCGCGTTTCTATTGGAATGGCGGCTTCAAGCCTATCGTCACTGGCTGACCATGAAATCGCCGGAATGGGCCTTTGTAAAATTCCCGCCGATCGACTATCAGGAAATCAGCTATTTTTCGGCCCCCAAAGATAAACTCGACCGACCGAAAAGCCTTGACGAGGTGGATCCGGAATTAATCGAAACTTATAAGAAGCTTGGCATTCCGCTCGCCGAGCAGGAAAGGCTTGCCGGCGTCGCGGTGGACGCGGTTTTTGACAGCGTCTCGGTCGCCACGACCTTCAAGGCAAAACTCCGCGAGGCCGGGGTGATTTTCTGCCCGATCTCCGAAGCGGTCCAGACTCATCCGGATCTGGTCCGGCAGTACCTGGGCTCGGTGGTGCCTTATACCGACAATTTCTTTGCGGCGTTGAATTCGGCGGTTTTCTCCGACGGTTCCTTCGTGTTTATCCCGAAGGGCGTGCGCTGCCCGATGGAATTGTCGACGTACTTCCGCATCAACGCCGCGAATACCGGCCAGTTCGAACGCACGCTGATCATTGCCGAGGAGGGCAGTCATGTGAGTTATCTCGAGGGTTGTACGGCGCCCATGCGCGATGAAAACCAGTTGCATGCCGCAGTCGTCGAACTGGTCGCGCTGGATAATGCCCAGATTAAATACTCGACCGTGCAGAACTGGTATCCCGGTGATGAGAACGGCATCGGGGGAATCTATAACTTCGTGACCAAACGCGGCCACTGCCGCGGCGTGAATTCCAAAATCTCGTGGACTCAGGTGGAAACCGGCTCCGCGATTACGTGGAAATACCCGAGTTGCGTATTGACCGGCGACAACTCGATCGGCGAATTTTATTCGGTCGCGCTGACCAACCATTTCCAGCAGGCCGATACCGGAACCAAGATGATCCATATCGGCAAGAATACGCGCAGCACGATCGTTTCCAAGGGAATCTCGGCGGGCCGCGCGCACAATACCTACCGCGGGCTCGTGAAGGTGCTCAAAGGCGCGGAAAATGCGAGAAACCATACGCAGTGCGATTCCCTGCTGATCGGCGACAGGTGCGGTGCGCATACCTTTCCGTATCTGGAGGTCAGACAGCCGAGCGCCCAGGTCGAACATGAAGCCTCGACTTCGAAAATCAGCGAAGACCAGCTTTTTTTCTGCCGGCAGCGCGGCATCTCCCAGGAAGATGCGGTGTCCATGATCGTCAACGGATTCTGCAAGGAAGTGTTCAAGGAATTGCCGATGGAATTCGCGGTCGAGGCGCAGGCCCTGCTCGGGATCAGTCTCGAAGGCAGTGTCGGCTGATCCGGAATCTTGCACCGGTTACCTGTTGGAGAATTGAATGTTAGTGGTCGAAAATCTTCATGTTTCCGTGGAGAACACGGCAATCCTGAACGGAATCAACCTGAACGTTCGCGCCGGAGAAGTCCACGCGATCATGGGTCCGAACGGGTCCGGCAAGAGCACCCTGGCGCACGTGGTCGCAGGAAGGGAAGGTTACACCGTGACCTCCGGCAAGGTCACCTACGACCATGCGGATTTGCTCGCGATGCCGCCGGAGGAACGCGCCCGCGAGGGGGTTTTCCTGGCCTTCCAGTATCCGATTGAAATACCCGGAGTCAGCAATATCTATTTGTTGAAAACGGCGGTTAATGCGATCCGCAAGCACCGGGGGCTCGGTGAACTCGATGCGATGGATTTTATCGGATTCGTGAAATCGAAAACCAAACTCGTGGATATGGACGAGCAGTTGCTCTACCGCGCGGTCAACGAAGGGTTCTCGGGCGGCGAAAAGAAGCGCAATGAAATCCTGCAAATGGCCGTGTTGGAACCGCGTCTCGCGATCCTCGATGAAACCGATTCGGGACTCGATATCGACGCGCTGAAAGTGGTTTCCAATGGCGTGAACGCGCTGCGTTCGAAGGATCGCGCCTTTATTCTGGTCACGCACTACCAGCGGCTTCTGGACTATATCAAACCGGATTTCGTCCATGTGCTCGCCGGCGGCCGGATCGTGAAGTCTGGAGACGCCGCTCTGGCCGTGGAACTGGAACTTCGGGGTTACGGCTGGACAGAACAACAGGTCGAAGCATGATCGTGAGTGCCGAATTAAAAGAGCATTACACCGCTCAGTACCGCGCGATCAAGGCGTTTATGCCGGGCAAAAGCTTGCACTGGTTGAATGATGTGCGTGACAAGGCGCTCGCGACTTTTTCCGCGTCCGGGTTTCCCTCGCCGCGTGAGGAGGAATGGCGATACACGAATATAGCGCCGATTGAGCGCAAGCGCTTTCAGTTGCCGAGCGGCGCGCCCGCTTTGATCGACCGTGACAAACTGAAGCCATTCCAGATCGAAGGCGCGGCGTCGCTGGTCTTTGTGAACGGGCGGTACGAAAGGGAATTGTCGGTCCTGCCGGAATTCGGCCAAGGGATTGTTGTCTGTTCGATGGCCGAGGCGCTGCAAAGTCAGGCCAGTCGGGTCCAACAACATTTCGGCGCGGCCGTGAAAAAGGAAAACAAGGGCTTTCTGGCCTTTAATTCCGCGTTATTTACGGACGGCGTTTTTATTTACATTCCGCAAGATGTAAAAATTGAAGCTCCGGTGCAGTGGATATTCGTTTCCACCGGGGCGGATAGTTTGGCGACGACGCGGAACCTCGTGATTGCCGAGCCCGGCGCGCAAGCCGAAGTGATCGAGTGCTATCTCGGGCCCGGGGAATCCGGCTATCTGAGCGCGGCCGTTTCCGAGCTTGCGCTCGCCGATCATGCCGCCATCACCTGGTCAAAACTGCAATGCGAATCCGGGCGGGGCTTTCATTTCGGCGGCCTCTATGCCGAGGTCGGGCGTTATGCAAGTCTGAAGCACGCGAATTTTTCGTTTGGCGGGTTGCTGGTACGCAACGAAGTCCATGCGGATCTGTCCGAAGGCTCCGAATGTTCGCTGGACGGCCTGTTTCTGGGTACCAGCCGGCAACACGTCGATAACCATACCCGGATCTGCCACCGCGAACCGAACGGCTTCAGCCGCGAAACCTACAAAGGCATTCTCGATCAACGTGCGCGCGGCGTGTTTCAGGGCCGGATTATCGTCGCGCAGGATGCTCAGAAAACCGATGCCGAGATGGCGAATCGGAATCTGTTGCTGTCGAGCGATGCCGAAATCGACACCAAGCCTCAACTCGAGATCTATGCCGACGATGTCAAGTGCGGCCATGGGGTGACCGTCGGTCAGCTCGAGGAAAAATCCGTTTTCTATCTGCAGTCTCGCGGCGTGGATAGAGAATCGGCGCGCAGTATGCTCACCTTTGCGTTCGCGAACGAAATGGTGGAAAAAATCAAGTTACCGGCACTGCGTTCCCTGATTCAGAATGAACTGCTGGCCGCGCTGCCGCGAACCGATATACGAAAGGAATGGTTATGAGTTTTTTAAGATCCGAATCGCTGTCCGACACCCTTTTTCATGATTTCCAGGTCGAAAATATCCGCGCGGATTTTCCGATCCTGCGGGAATCGGTCCGGGGCAAGCCCCTCGTGTATCTGGATAATGCGGCCACAACGCAAAAGCCGCGCACCGTAATCGATGCAATTGCAAAACTTTACGAGCATGATTTCTCCAATGTTCACCGCGGGGTGCATACACTGAGCGAGCGTTCGACCGCTGCCTATGAAGGTGCGCGTAAAAAAGTCCAGCGCTTTATCAATGCGCGCAGCGAAAAGGAAATTATCTTCGTACGCGGAACCACCGAGGCGATCAATCTGGTCGCGCAGAGCTACGGCGGCGCGAAGTTCGGGCCGGGGGACGAAATTCTGATCAGCGCGATGGAACATCATTCGAACATCGTTCCGTGGCAGATGCTCTGTGAACGAACCGGCGCGGTCTTAAGGGTCGCTCCGATCAACCAGCGCGGAGAGTTGCTCGTCGATGAATTCGCGGACTTGTTGTCCGCCCGAACCCGCCTGGTTTCGATCGTGCATATGTCGAACGCGCTCGGCACGATCAATCCGGTCGAGGACCTGATTGCGCTCGCGCACCGGCGGAATATTCCGGTCATGGTGGACGGAGCCCAGGCGGCGGCGCACATGCGGGTCGACGTGCAGGCGCTGGATTGCGAATTCTACGCGTTTTCGGGACATAAACTGTACGGGCCGACCGGAATCGGCGTGCTGTACGGCAAACAGGAATTATTGGAAGCGATGCCGCCTTATCAGGGCGGCGGCGATATGATCCGGCGCGTGACTTTCGAAAAATCCGAATACAACGGACTGCCGTATAAATTCGAAGCCGGAACCCCGAATATCGCCGATACCGTGGGTCTTGGCGCGGCGCTGGATTATCTGGACAAGACCGGCATGGAGGCGATCGCGGAGCATGAGCGCCGCCTGCTCGACTATGCCACCGAAAAAGCGGCCGGGATTGCCGGTCTGAAACTGATCGGGACCGCCGCGAACAAGGGCGCGATCCTTTCTTTTGTGCTGGACAAAGTCCATCCGCACGATATCGGAACCGTGCTCGATTATTTCGGCATCGCGATTCGCGCGGGCCATCATTGCGCGATGCCGGTCATGGATTTTTTCAAGGTGCCGGCGACTGCCCGCGCATCGTTTGGAATCTACAACACTTTTGACGAGATCGATGTTCTGATGCAAGGCCTGCAAGAAGTGATCGAGGTTTTCAGCTGATGTTGGCGGATTTAAGAGACCTCTACCAGGAGGTGATTTTCGACCACAATCGCAATCCGCGTAATTGCCATGTCATGGAGAACGCCAATCGCGTCGTGGAAGGCTTTAATCCTTTGTGCGGGGATCGGTTGACCCTGTATCTGAACGTCGAGGACGACATTATCCGGGATGCGAGCTTTCAGGGCTCCGGCTGCGCGATCTCGACCGCTTCGGTGTCGTTGATGACCGAAATGGTTAAACAGAAAACCAAGGCGAAAGCTCAGGAACTATTCGACACCTTCCACAAGATCACGACCGGGGCGGACGATACGATCAAGCTCGAGGAACTGGGCAAACTCCGCGTGCTCGCGGGTGTCAAGGACTATCCGGCCCGGGTGAAATGCGCAACGCTGGCGTGGCATACGCTGGACGCCGCAATCAAAAACCAGGGAATAACCGTTACGACTGAGTGACCGCGCGGCGGTTGATTGCCGGAGAACACGATGAGTGAATGGATCGATGTCGTTCAGGAACGCGCGTTCGCCGACGGCGAGCGCCTGGTTGTCGATGTCGACGGCGCCGAGGTTGCGGTCTTCAACCTCGGCGGCAGGTATTACGCGATCGAGGACGTCTGCACCCACGACGGGCAGGAACTCGCCAGCGGCGAGCGCGAGGGGGACGAAATCATCTGCCCGAGGCACGGCGCCCGCTTCTGCATCAAAACCGGCAAAGCGCTGACGCCGCCGGCCTATGAGGACCTGTATTGTTTCCCGCTGCGGGTCGAAAACGGAAAGATTCAGGTGCGGGATGACCGTTGGGATTGAGACTCGTGATCAACTTTCTATACCGGAATAGTTTAAGCATTGCATTTCTGGGGTTGGTGATTTTTTCCTGGGCAGGACAGGCCTATACCGGTTGGCGGGAGCACAACAGCTTTTTACAGAAGTATCATCAGCCGCCAACGGATTTCGGCGTTTATTTGCATAGCGGACATTTTATCCAGGCCACGTTTGAAAACTGGGAAAGCGAATTCTTACAGATGGCTTTGTTCGTTCTATTCACGGTTTTTCTGCGCCAGCAGGGTTCGTCCGAATCCAAACCCGTTAACCAACATCCGCTGGACGACGACGACGCCGAAATCGAGCCCAAATGGAATTCGCCGTGGCCGGTCCGAAAAGGCGGTATATGGCTTTTTCTGTACAGCCATTCCCTTTCCATTGCACTGGTCCTGCTATTCTTGTTTTCGTTCTGGCTGCATTGGTATGGAAGCTGGCTCGATTATAACGAAACGCAATTGCTGGAAGGTAAAGCAGCCATCAGCATGCTGGAGCATCTTGACAGCAGTAAATTGTGGTTTGAATCGTTTCAAAACTGGCAAAGTGAATTTCTATCCATTTTCGCCATTATTTTCTTGTCAATCTTCTTAAGGGAACGCGGTTCATCGCAATCCAAAAAAGTGAATGAACCGAATTATAAAACGGATTAAATCTACCGCGGAAAAGACGGTTTAATCCAGACGCACCACGATTCCTTCGTCTCCGCTCAGGCACAGAGTGCCTTCCATTCGGGTATTTTCAAGTTCAACTGCCGTAGCCACTTCGATTCTGCCGCGATAGGGATCTTTAAAAGAAAAATAGCAAGGCCTGTGCGTCAAGTTCAGCACGATCAGAAATGGATCACCCGCCTCCGACTTTCGCAAATACGCGAGTCCTTGCCGGTCGGCAAAAACCCTTTCATAGGAACCGGTTTTAAGCGCGGGTTCCTGCCGTCTCAACGCAATCAGTTTTCG